>JADLFQ010000093.1 GCA_020845515.1 Anaerolineaceae bacterium
CAGGATCATCACGCCCGTCAAAACCCAGGTGCGCGGGCGAACGCGGCGCGCAGGGGCATCTTCCAAGGGGGGCGGCGCGGCTGCTTTGCCTAAAAATGAGGCGTGCAATCGCAGCCCGCCCAAAAGCGCCGCGGCCCATAAGAGCAGTTCCGCCAAACCCAACCCGTAGAGAAAAAGGCTCACCCAGTCCCCGGCCATAAAGTAGCGGCCTCCGGAGCGGCGCGCCAGCGCCAGACTGAGGTTGTATCCGAGCCGGTCGAAAACCGGAAGGAGCACCAAGCCATGTCCGCGCTTAAAGGCAGAGCCCAACCCAATGCCTGTAATGATGATATTCAAGAGCAGCAAGGCGGCATCCAGCGGCGCCTGTGGGCGATATTTACCGCCCTCCCACAGGATGTTATCTTTTACGTATTCCACCAGGCCGGAGACATCCGGCTGGATCGGAAAAACAAGGGTGCTGTTGACCTCATTGTGAAAAAAATGCGCCGAAACAAAACGCAGCACCTCTTGTGGCTGCCGGTGAACCGACTCAAGGATGATCGCGGTCATGCGGGCATTGTAGGCGTCACCTCGTTCGCCGGGAAACGGTTCACTATCCATGCCGGAATAATAGCGAGCTTCATAGCGCAAGTGTAAAGAAGGGGCGTCCTCCAGTGTCAGAAAACCCGCCAGGCGGTAATTGCGCCCAAGCCAGGGCAGCAAGAACAGCGCCATCCCTGCACCCATCCAGATCACTGCCGGAAGCCAGAGGCGCGGCCACCGCAGGTATCGAAGCGCCATCAGTGCCGCCAGCACTGGCAAAAGAATAACAACCTGCGAGCGTATCAACATCAGCGCTCCCAGCGCGCCGCCGGCGACCAGCGGCATGAGCCTGGCTCTGCTGGGCGACTGGAACCAACGCATGAGCAACACAATCACCACCACCATCCCCAGGATGGTGTTCATCTCGGTCAGGAACAGCTTGACATGGGTATGCGCGCCGGGGATCATGCCGCTCAACAGCAGGGCATTGCGTTCACGCAGAATTAGCAGCAGCGCCGCTGCCACGCCGCCCAGACGGGAGTGTACCCCGCGCCCGATCCAATAGAAGAAAACAGGGATGACTGCCAGCACCAAAACCTGGAGCGCCACAACTCGGTCATAGTTCTGACCAGCAATGACATGATAGAGTGTCAAAATCAGGGCATGCAGCGGGCGCATCACCAGAGAAAAGCCGCCATACCCTTCGCCAACCAGCAGCGTCTGCCCGATAATGACATAATCCCGGCCATCAGAATAGGGGTAGGTCTCAAAATTAGGGGGAAACGGGCGGGTGGAAAAGAAGCTGGCATTGTAGGGAGTTGCTTCCCAGACAACAACCGCAAGCAGCCACAGCCCGGCGGCCAGCAGAAAATCGGCGCGCTGCCAGCGTACTACACCCGGAGAAAGCCAGAGCAGCAGTGTCAAAATCGAAACAATCAGAAAAACCTGCGAGAATAATACCGGTGAATTGGGCGCCTGGATCCACTCAATCGGATCAATTGCAAAGCCCAGGCCAGTGCGCGCGAGGGTGGCCCACAGCCCGGCCAGCGCAGCGGCCGTTGCCAGCGCATACGCGGCAATCCCGCGGTGTGTCCTGAGCGCCTCCCAAACCGGTGCGCCCAGAAAAGCCAACGGGACAGCCAGTGCAAACTGGACGCTCACCAGCGACCCCCAAATCAACAGTGGCCCAATCCGATAAGCAGCCGTCTCCCAGCCTGTAAATCGCCCTGTCAGCAATGCGTCCACAGCAAACCCAAGCAGAATCCCCAGCGCCAATGGCAATAGTGCAGCGAGGAAAAGCCGGCTTCTCTGCTCCAGCCAGCCTTTAACCATCCTCATTATCGTTCGGACACGCCGGCTCCACAGGCAGGCAAAGGCCAGCATCAAAAAAAGGATGCTGAAAGAGCCAGCCAGAACAAGCAGCCCGAGGCGCATCGCTGAAAGCCCTGCCAAAACAGCATGCTTTGGATCCGCGGGGATGGCAAGCAGTAAAGCCATGGCGCCTGCGCCCTCAATACTGCTCAGCAGAAAGGTGATTGTAAAAACAATTTTTGAACGCACAGGTAACCTTATGTTGAGTAAATCCTACCGGAAAAACAACCTGTGTGCAAGATAATGATCATCCCAAAGCTAAAAAACACAGTTGGATGACTATGTTGATGTGCATACCGGGATGAAGCCGCATGGTGTCATTATTCCGAGCCGCAAAGCTCCAGATGTCGTCGTCTGAGAAAACCCCGGACTCTTCACAAAGCGCCCAGGGTCAATAGACAGCCTTGGCGTGACTGTACCAGTATTGGTAAACAAGCATGTAGCTGCGTCTCTTTATTCTCAGGATGTGATGCCGCCGGCCAAATGCCTCACATCCATTGCAACTCCCTTTTTACCAGCTTTGAAACGACCACGACGACCACCCTTAGCCTGAAATAGAGGGATGATATAATCATTTCAATAAGACCCGCTTAAACTTCCCCAGCAATTCGCTGCTGGCAGGCATTTCATTCGAGGAAGCAGCGCAGAATGTCTCACTTTTTCCCTTCAACAGCTTTCAATCACTGGGTCCGAAAGCTTTTTGCTCTCCGGGCTGTCCTTGGCATCGCCGCTGTTATTGGCGGATGCAACCTTCCAGGTACCGCTTCCGAGTTCACCCCTATTGTGACGCACTCTCCTCCTGCGTTCCAACCCATCAGTCATTCAACTGCCACCCTGCTGCCGCCCACGGCTGAGCCCGCGCTGCCGCCCGAATCACTTTGGGTGATCAACGTTATGGATGGGACGTTGGTGCATATTGACCCTGTAATCAATGAAGTCATTGGCGGGCTTAAACCCGACGGTGTTCCAATCGCCATCACCAGCGGCACAGCCGGTGTTTGGGCGGTTGCACGCATGACCGATAAAATGGTCAATATCCTACAAATTGATCCGCAAACCTATCGTGTGGCTGCAATTGTGCCGCTCCAGCTTGAAGACATCCGGGATCTGACAAGCAGCGAACATGCTGTATGGGCAGCGGCGGTACGTACGGGCGCAGATGGTGTTATACCGCTGGCAGTTGGGACGGAATTCGTCGGCGACCTGATCCGTATTGATCCCTCCACTCATTCCGTTGCAGCGCTGCTGCCGCTGACCGCCTCGCCTCGGCAAGTTCTCTATCAGGAAGAGGCGCTATGGTTGTTGGAAGATACCCGCCTGACCTCGCGCTTCACGCGCATCAATCCAGCCACCCAGCAAAACTTGTACTTTCCACTCTCCAACCCAACCGCGGACTATCTCTATCAGTTCAGCCGCTTCGCCCGCTGCGCTTCGAGCATGTGGGCAATATCAGTGGACAGTCTCTCCCGCTACATCTACCGCGTTGATCCGAAAGATGGACGGCTGGCAAATATCATCGAACTGGGGGAGAACCCGGACGATACGCCTGTGGACCTTACCGCAACTGAGGAAAGTGTGTGGGCAGCTTTGCGAAGCGGTTTTGCGGTTGAGATTGACCCGCAAACCAATCAGGTAATTCAGCGCACTTCATTAAATAGTACGCCTGACCGTATTTTTAGCGCGGCTGGCTCGATTTGGGTACAAAGCCATACCGGCGCAGTGCTTATCCGCATTGACCCCACCTCCGGTGAAGTTTTAGCCAAAATCACCACCGGCAGCATGCTGCGGCCAACCTCCACCCCGTGGCCGGAGCTTTCCCCCGGCGAAGTCTGCCAGGGCGACTACCCCACCCACCTCGCCTTGTACGGGCGCGCCATGGTCATTCCCGACCCTCCGGTACCAAACCGGGTGCGCAGTGAACCAAACCAAAGGGCGGAGGTCGTTGGCGAGGTGCAACCCGGACAGGGTATGACAATCATCGAAGGGCCAGTCTGTACGGACGGCTGGATTTGGTGGAAGGTGCAAGCCGACAACACAAACCTGATCGGCTGGACAGCCGAGGGCGATGGCGACAACTACTGGCTGGCGCCTAAATAACCGACCCTTTTTAATTTCTTATAACAACCAGTTCACTTAAATCTCCGGCAGGTCACCCCATCCGCCAGAAATATGCCGCCGGCCGGGCATTATCGGCAATCCCGCAGACGTTGGCAAAACAAGAAACTCAACATGCACATGACCGGCAGCCTTGCGGCTGCCGGTCATTCGGCTTGCCTGTACTTTGGTTGTACGGCTAAAAAGCAAACCGGCGCGTCAAAAGTTTACAAAAAACCTGGTTTGCCCGCTAAAAGGGTAAAAGGTTCAACCCTCTCAACATCACCACCAAAAGCAGAACCGGGCTGATAAACTTGACAATCACCGTGTAGGCGGCAATAATCGCCTGATTTTTGAGGGTGCCCTCATTGGACAGGGCAGCCTTGACTTTGCGGTCTCCCCAGAACCAACCAACAAAAATAACAACCAACAGCCCGCCTAAGGGGAGCAGAATATTGGAGGACACAAAATCGTACAAATCGAACATATTCATGCCGAAAAGCTGGAAATCGGCCAGCGAACTGTTGGAAAGCGCAGCGGTGGAGCCAACCAACGCAATTAAAATCGTCGTCAGCACAGCAGACTTGGCGCGCGAGAGCTTGAATTGCTCATTCAAAAAAGCAATCGGAACTTCCACAAGCGAAATCATTGCACCGGTAGCCGCGACCGCCGCCAGAATAAAAAATAACACCATAACGATATTACCGAACGGCATGGAAGCAAATACCGCCGGAATGGTGATAAAAAGCAGCGAAGGCCCTGCAGCCGCCTCGAAGCCGAAAGCAAAAACTGCCGGAAAGATTGCCAGTCCCGCCAGGATGGAAACGAACAGATCCGAGAACATGATACGCACAGTATTGAGCGGGATATTTTGATCATCCGGCCAATAGCTGCCATAGGTAACCATGGTACCCATACCGGCGGAAAGCTTGAAAAAAGCCAGGCCAAGCGCCGTCAACACCGCCACAGCCGTAATTTTGCTGAAATCCGGTGTAAAAAGAAACCTGAGCCCTTCCCCCGCGCCGGGCAGCGTCAAGCTGCGAATATCAACAATCACCAGCAGGATAAAAAGTAAAGGAATTAGGCGCTTGGTGGTTGCCTCAATTCCCTTGCTGACGCCCTGCACCAGAATGAGGCAGACGACCGCCAGCACCAACCACTGCCAGAACAATGACTGCCAGGGGTCTGAAACCAGGTTGACAAAAGCTTGGGAGGTCACTTCTGGGCTGGTGGACAGAATCTGCCCGGACAAAGATTTAAAAATATAGGCCAACACCCAACCCGCAACTTCAGAGTAAAAAGCCATGATCATAAAAGCTGCCAGCGCACCCATCGCGCCGATGATCCACCAGGGCTGCTTCTTGCTCGGTGAGAGCTTCTGCATCGTGCCAATGGCATTGGCACGCGCCTTGCGTCCCATCATAATCTCCGCGATCATCACTGGTAGTCCAACCAGCAGTGTACTTAGCGTATAGATAATAATAAATGCCGCCCCTCCGTTTGCACCGGTCAGATAGGGGAACTTCCAAATATTGCCCAAACCTACCGCCGAGCCCAACGTAGCCACCAACGCTCCCAAGCCGGTTGCAAAGCTCCCGCGCAGTGCAGCCGTTTTCAATTTATTCGTTTCCATGCTGCTTTCCATTTGTACCTTGATGTTCCTTTCAATGATTGGATTTTTAAATAAAATCTCCCGGATTTCTGTCGGAGAGTTATCGCGCGAGATACGGGGCAAGAATTCCTCCGCCAGCTATTTACGGGTGAAGCAGGCGACATTATATGACCCCGGCACTTCTCTGCCAACCCATTTACAAAAGGTTGATGACAATTGTCTTGATGAAGGGGAACACTGTCATATTGAAGCCAACCCGGCGCGGCTTAACTACTTTGGGCAAGGAAAAAAGACACAGCCATCCACTCTGTGAGGAAGTACTCAATAGTTGATAAGGTATTAGAACCCTTCCAGCATTGAGAAGTCAGCCACACCATCCGCAAGATCAGCAATGGCTTTCACCAACCCCAGGCGGTTCGCGCGCGCAGCGGAATCCTCCGCCATGACAAGGATGGCATCGAAGAAGCGGTCAATCGCCGGGATCATTGGGACAAAAGCTTGCAAGAAGTCCTCCGGAGAGCCGGGCTGAGTAATAGTGTCTCTGGCAGTTTGCAGCGCCTCGTACAGGCTTTTCTCTTCATCATCCTGCAAAAGCGCGGCATTCAGTGTGAAAGGTCCTGGCTGACTGCGGGTGATACGTGCACAGCGCGCATACGCCGGCAAGATCGTCTTCCAATCTGGCCGCCCTGTCCATTCTGCAAGCTGTCTGACCGCGCGGGCAGCCCCAGCCGGATTGCCTCTCTGCGCCGCCAGCACAGCATCCACCACATCATAGCGATTGCCCATCTCGATCAACAGAGCGCGCAGCCGCCCGGCGATAAACTCCAGACATTCGGTCTGGCTCTCCGGCCCAGCTTCGATGGGGAGATTTTCTGCCGCCAGCCTTAGCCCCTGCCGTAAGTCAAAACTGAGATTCCAAGCCATCAAAACTTGCACCAGCCCAAGCGCGGCGCGGCGCTGGGCAAAGGGATCTTTTGCACCGCTCGGCGCCAGCCCCGCTGCAAACAAACCACTGATAGAATCGAGCCGGTCTGCCAGCCCCACCACCAGCCCCGCTTTAGTCTCCGGCAGGCGGTCTCCTGAAAAGCGCGGCAGGTAGTGTTCAAAGATCGCCCTTGCGGTCATCTCGCTCTCGCCAGAATGCAGGGCGTAGTATCGTCCCATCACACCCTGAAGCGAGGTCATTTCGACCACCATGTGTGTCACCAGGTCGGCTTTACACAACTGTGCAGCCCGGCGGGCGGCTGTCGTCTCTTCCGCAGTTAACCCCATGCCAGGCAGTAGTACATCCACCAGTTTCTCCACCCGTCTGGATTTATCCAGCATCGAGCCCAGCTTTGCCTGGAACATCAGCGTTCCCAATCGGGGCAGAAAATCTTCCAGTTTATGCTGCAAATCCTCCTGGATGAAGAAAGCGGCATCTGTAAAGCGGGCGCGGATTACCTGCTCATTGCCATCGGCAACCACCTCCAAATGCTCCTCGTTTCCGTTGCGAATGCCTATAAAGAAAGGTAAAAGATTCCCACCCTGAGACCACACCGGGAAATAACGCTGGTGTTTTTTCATCACCGATACCAGCACCTCGGCAGGGAGTTCCAGAAAGGAAGGCTCGAATTTACCAAGAAAAGCAGCCGGCGACTCAACCAGGTGGGTTACTTCCTCCAGAAGCGTCTCGTCAAGCAATACAGCCGCGTCCGGCTGAGCTTGCATCAGTGCCGCAGTCTGTCCTGCAATAGTCTGTTTGCGTTCCTGAGGGTCAAGGATGATCTTCTGCGTCCGCATGGCCGCGAAATAATTCGCAGCATCATGCACCTCAAACTCCTCCGGAGCGTTAAAGCGCAGTCCGCGCGTTCCCCGGCCGGATTCAAGCCCGGTGTAGGAAAAGGGGATGATCTCACCACCTAACAAACAAAACAGCCAACGAATCGGGCGCGAGAAATTTATGTTGGACGCGTTCCAGCGCATCGGCTTGTCAAAATGCAGCCCGGCAATCAGTACGGGCAGTGCCTCGGCGAGTATCTCTGCGGACGCGCGCCCGGTCTCCTGCACCTTCGCGACGACATAACTTCCGCCGTCCATCTCACGCACTTCAAGATCGGCAAGCGCGACCCCTTTGCCGCGCGCAAACCCCTCTGCTGCCGGGGTGGGCTGGCCTGCTGCATCAAACGCACGGCTTGCAGGCGGCCCCTTATAAACCGCCTCGCGATCCGGTTGTCGCGGCGCGATATCCCTGGCGTAAATCACCAACCGCCGCGGCGTGCCGAGAATATCCACCTCACCGTGTTCCAGCCCGTGTTCGTCCAGCAAAGCAGTAAAGCGGCTGCGTAACTGCTCTAACGCAGCCGCCAGGTCTCCGGCAGGCAGCTCTTCCACGCCAATCTCCAGTAGGAAATCGGCCGGAGCATTCAAGATAGGCACAAGGCGCTTCGGAGAACTATCTTCGGCTTTTACAGTTGCTGCTTGCACAGATGTCCCATCAGGCAGCCAGGGAAATCCGAGCTGGCGGCGTTCTTCCACGTATGCTTCCGCCGTCCGGCGGGTAAGGTCGCGCATCCGGCCGAAAAATGCCTGTCGCTCTGTGACACCAATCGCCCCGCGCGTATCCAGAATATTGAAGGTGTGAGAGCACTTTAAAATATAGTCATAAGCAGGTAAGATCAGACCCTGTGACAGCGCCGCTTCTGCTTCGACGCCGTAGATTTTATAAAGTTCCTGCATACGCTCCACATCGGCGGTCTCAAAATAATACTTGCTGTGCTGCTGCTCCGCCTGCAGGTTCAAATCTCCACAGGTATAAAATTCATTCCACTGAATATCCTTGAAATGCCGCACCCCCTGAAGTGCCATGGCGATACGCTCCAGGCCGTACGTGATTTCAACCGAAACCGGATCGAGCTGTATCCCTCCAGCCTGTTGGAAATAGGTAAATTGGGTGATCTCCTGCCCGTCCAGCCAGACTTCCCAGCCCAACCCCCACGCACCCAGCGCCGGTGATTCCCAGTTGTCTTCCACAAAACGAATATCGTGCCAGGCCGGGTTAATGCCCAAAGCCGCCAACGAGCGCAGGTAAATCTCTTGTGGGTTGCCCGGGTCCGGTTTGAGGATCACCTGGAATTGGTAGTGCTGCTGCAAACGGTTGGGGTTCTCGCCATACCGTCCGTCATCCGGGCGCACTGAAGGTTCCACATAGCCCGCATTCCAAGGTTCCGGTCCCAAAACCCGCAGCAAAGTCGCCGGATTATACGTTCCCGCGCCCACCTGGGTATAATACGGCTGCCAAATCAGACAGCCGTTCTCCGCCCAGAAGCGTTGCAAAGTGAGCATGATGGATTGAAAATCAAGCGGTTTGGACATGGCTTCTCCGGTTGTTGGCAAAATTTGAGAGAGAAATTATACCATGCGCTGATCCTCTCACATTTTAGCCGTCGTGATCAGCCCTCAGGCGCTGTTATTTTGTGAGATAATAGAAGCATTCCCGCAAACAAGGTGGAAACCATGACCAGATACCGCATTATCACAAACCCCATCGCGGGCAAAGGGCGGGCTTTAGCCCAGATGCCGCTCGTGGAAGAAGAATTAAATAAGTTCAATCTGGATTATGAGATCATCCTGACGCGCTATCCCTGGCACGCTGCCGAGCTCGCCCAGGAAGCCATTGCGCAAGGGTGGGATGTGGTTGTGTCGGCAGGCGGGGACGGCACCGCCAACGAAGTCCTCAATGGCCTGATGCTGGCGCGGGAGTATGGGGCCAACCACACCTGTATGGGGTTGTTGCCCGTTGGGCGCGGCAATGATTTCGGCTTTGGCATGGGAATCCCTATGGACGTTTCAGCCGCATGCCGGTTGTTGGCGCAAGGCCGCCCCTGTCCAATCGACGTGGGGCAGGTGCAGGGCGGCCTGTACCCAAACGGGCGCTACTTCGGCAACGGCGTGGGGATTGGCTTCGATGCAGTCGTGGGTTTTCTCGCCGCCAAGTCCAAACTGACCGGTTTCATGACCTATCTGGCCGCAGCGCTCAAACCAATCGCCTTGTATTATGATTCTCCAAAAATCGAACTCAAGCTGGATGATAAAACCCTTGTTGATAATTTCTTAATGGTCTCGATTATGAATGGCCGGCGCATGGGCGGTGGGTTTATGATGGCGCCGAACAGCAAAAAAGATGACGGCAGGCTTGACCTTTGCCTGGCTTACAAGATGAACCGCGTCGAAATGCTCCGCACCATCCCGACGTTTTTCAATGGAACGCAGTACAGCCGGAAACACATCGGAGGGGAACGCAGCAGCCAGATAGAAATTCGCGCATTGCAGGGCACGCTGCCCGTTCACGCCGATGGCGAAACAATTTGCACCAACGGTCAGGAGCTAAAAATCAAAGTGATCCCGCGTCAGATCGAACTGATTTGTGAATACCTGGAAGAGAGCCTGTGAACTATACAGCCCCTCAAAGCAGAACCCCTAAAACTTCGCACCCCCCGGCCAACCTCACCAAATCGGGTATTTTCAAAAAAGGGTTGGCGTGGGCCGTTAATACCATCCTGTTTCTACTGACCGGACTCCTCTGCCGGATGGACGCCGCTGAACTAGCGCGCATCCCACAGCGCGGTCCGCTTATCCTGATCGGCAACCATATCAATTTTCTCGAAGTTCCCACCCTGTTCACGCGCATCTGGCCGCGTCCAGTAGCCGGGTTTTCAAAAGTAGAGACGTGGTATAACCCTTTTAAAGCTTTTCTGTTCAACATCTGGGGTGGGGTTCCCCTGCACCGGGGAGAAGCCGACCTGGAAGCTTTCCGAACGGCAGAAAAAATTCTGCAAGCGGGAAAAATTTTTGTCATTTCGCCGGAAGGCACCCGCAGCGGTGACGGCCGCTTGCAAAAAGGCCACCCCGGCGCCACCCTCCTCGCTGTTCGCAGCGGCGCACCAGTAATGCCGCTGGCTTTTTATGGCAGCGAAAACTTCTGGAACAACATCAAGAAGCTCAAACGCACTGATTTCCACGTTCGAGTTGGCAACCCTTTTTGGGTTGAAACCCACGGCCAAGGGCTTTCCCGCGAGGTGCGCGAGCAAGCCACGCGCGAGATGATGCACCAGTTGGCTGCACTGCTGCCCTCTGAAAACCGGGGGGTTTATGCCGATATGGAAAATGCTACAGAAAAGTACTTACGCTTTGAGCCCGGGGTGGAAAGCAACCTCCGGCGGGTTCTCCCCCCTCCTGCCCAAGAGTCTTTATAGTTTATCTCCGTTGCCGGCTGCCCGCCGGCTGGATTTTTCCGCCATACGAATAAATGCCGGGGTCTTCAACCCGTACTCCAGCAGGTAGGTCAAATAATAATGCAGCAGCCCTTCAACCTCACTGCGCACATCTTTTGGCAAACCGGCATTTCTCGCTTCAGAATAGGTGCTGCGCTGATAGTGGCGTAGGTACTTGAGCGCCGGCATGGAAACCGGGCGGGCGTGCGGGGCTTTCAAGCCGCACTGCGGGCACAGCACGCCTCCCTCCAACATTGAAAAAAACTGGTCTACCGCTTCAATTTTTTGGCCGCAGCCGACGCACTGAACCAGGTCCGGACGAAACCCTACCAGATCCAAAAACCGCAACTCGTAATATCTTAAAACCGGCGGCAGATCCTCTTCTTGCATCAGACGATAGAGTGTATCCTTGAGCAGCCGGTACAAGCCCGGGGTCTCCCCTTCCTCATACGTAAAGCGATCCAACAGCTCCACAACATACGCTGCATATCCTATGCGTATCAGGTCATCTTTTAACGGCAGGAAGGCATCCACGGTATCCGCCTGAGTTACAATCCAGAAATCGCGTCCGCGCGCCAGCATCAACGTCACACACGTGAAAGGCTCCAAATGCCCAGCCTTACGGGATTTCAGTTTGCGCGCCCCCTTCGCCACCACCCGAAGCTTGCCGGCTTCCCGGGTGAAGATCACCAACAAACGGTCCGCCTCGCCCCAATCGGAGTGACGCAAAACAACCGCCTCGACCTTTCTCGACCGCTCTTCTCTCAACCCCTTCTCCGTGATAAAAGGACTGACCAGGCAGGAAGCTACTCGTGTGCCAGGTCTTCGGGGCGAAACGCGCCCGGCAACAAATCCGCCACGGTCATCTCCAAAGTAACATTGCCTTCCACATCCGCAGCCACCACCCATGTATCCATGCCAAACTCTGCCATCACCTGCCGGCAAGCGCCGCAGGGGGCTCCGCCGTTTGAGGTAACAACCACAATCGCGGTAAATTCGCGCTCACCTTCAGAAACCGCCTTAAAGATCGCCGTTCGCTCCGCGCACATCGTGGTGGGGTAGGCTGCGCTTTCCACATTGACGCCGTCATAAATTTTCCCCGATGCAGTCAAAAGAGCCGCTCCAACCGCATAATGCGAGTAAGGCACATACGCCCAACGGCGCGACTGCCGGGCACTTTCGATTAACTTCTGGCGCACTTCCTCAGTCAAGCTCACCGTTAATTCCCTCCAGTTCCTCATTTTCATCCTGCCGGCGGGCCCGTACCAGGCGAATCCTGCGGCCAATGACCTGTTCTACAGTCAGCTCCCAATTTTCCACCTGCACATGCTCGCCGCCCACCGGTACACGGCCAATTTGTCCGTAAATAAAACCGCCCAGGGTGTCTGCCACGTCCTTGGTCAGGCGTGTGCCGATGATTTCATTAAAATCGTCCAGATCAATCCGGCCCGAAAAGAGGAATTCTTTCGGGCTGACCTGCTGGTACAGATTCTCTTCGCTCTGGTCATATTCATCACGGATTTCGCCAATAATCTCTTCCACAATATCTTCAAGTGTTAACAAACCAGCGATCCCGCCATATTCATCCACCGCAACCACCATGTGAACGCCCCGCTCCTGCATTTCTCGCAGCAATTCGTCCACCTTCTTCGCTTCCGGGACAAAGAAAACCGGCCGCAACAATTGGCGGATCGCTTGGGGTTTTTCTCCATCCACATTGAATTTAAGCAGGTCTTTGGCATACAGCAAACCAATGACGTTGTCAATATTTTCTTCGTACACCGGCACGCGTGAATGCCCTGAATGGATAAAGGTCTGCGCGGCCTCTTGCACCGGAGTTTCGCTATCCAAAGCAACCACATCAATGCGCGGCACCATAATCTCGCGGCAAAGCGTATCGCTAAAGTGAAAGATGGAGTAAATCATCTTTCGTTCGCCTTTTTCCAGCGTGCCTTCCGGCTGCCCTACCTGCACCCACACTTTCAACTCGTCTTCGGTGACCGAGCCCAAATTGCGCTGCAAGGAAGCCGGTTTACCAATCACCGCCATCAACAACCACGACACCGGCCTGAAGAGTGTATCCAAAACCTCACATACCGGTGTCAAGTTTAACGCCCAGGTTTCAGGTTTGCGCAATACAATCCCTTCCAGAATAAACTCCAGCAACAGAAGCACCAGCGCAAGCAGCAGAACGAGCACAAGCAACAGGAAAGGATGGCCCGGCAGCACTGAATAGGCGCGAAATACCATCCACACAGTTACCGCAATGGAAAAATGCATCAACACCACCCCAACCCGCAGCGAAGCAGGCAGATAGGGCCGCTCCAACAATCGCAGGGTGCGGTCTAATGCGCTGACTTTAATTTCTCTGGAACCAACCAACTGGGGAACGCGAGCATGCACAAAGCTCGATCGCACAGCAACAAATAATAGATCTAAAACAAGAAAAAATATCAGTAGTAAGAAAAGCGTCTGACTATCAGGTTCCTTCATCTTCTTCTTTTTTCTTTTGCAGCAGTCTGGCCGGAACGCCTACTACAACTTCTCCGTCGGGGACATCGTGGGTAACCACAGATCCGGCCCCTGTTTTTGCGTTTTCGCCAATATGAATGGGCGCAACCAGCATGGTATCGCTGCCGATAAATGCGTGCGCACCTATTTCGGTTTTATGCTTTTTCTTCCCATCATAGTTGCAGGTGATTGTACCTGCACCAATATTCACTTCCGCACCGATCTGGGCATCCCCAATATAAGAGAAATGTCCCATCTTGGCGCCCGGCCCCAGGTAGGAGTTCTTAATCTCGCCAAAATTCCCCATGTGTGCCCTTTCCGCCAGGTGGGCGCCCTTGCGCAGGCGGGCCAAGGGCCCTATATCAACATGATCTTCCACCAGCGCGCCTTCCAGAAAAGAAGCGGTGATGGTGCAATGAGAACCGATGGCCGAATTCTCGATCACCGTATTCGGACCAACCTGACAGTTCTCGCCAATCACGGTTTTGCCCCGCAGGTAGGTGTTTGGCCAGAGGACGGTATCTTTTCCCAGGGTAACATCAGCTTCAATATAGGTTTGGGCAGGGTTAATCATCGTGACTCCAGCCAGCATCCAGCGCATGTTGGTGCGCCGCCTCATGATCTCTTCCACTTCAGCTAAGTGCACCCGAGTGTTAATCCCAATGGCTTCGTCCGCATCAGCCAGGGGTGCGGCTTGCACCATGCTGCCCGATTGTACCGCCAGCGCAACCGCATCGGTCAGGTAATACTCGCCCTTTGGTGAAACCTGAATTTTGCGCAAGGCATCCCACAACCATTCCCCCCGAAAACAATATGCGCCCACATTCAATTCCTTAACCGCGAGTTGTTCGGGCGTAGCCTGGGCTTCTTCTACAATCGCCTGTACACTGCCAGCGGGATTGCGCAGGACGCGTCCGAATCCATGCGAATCGGGCAGAACAACTGTCAGCATCGTGAATGCTCCAGCATTCTTGTGTTGAATTTCGATAAGCTGTTGGAGCGTTTCCACCGTCAACAGGGGCATATCGGCATAAAAAACCAGCACCAGGTCTGCTTTGCCTGCAAGCAACGCCTCTGCGGAACGCACTGCATGCGCGGTGCCAAGCTGCTGTGCCTGCACTACAAAATGGGCATCCTCGCCGATCGTTTGTTGAACGGCTTCAGCGCCGTGCCCAATCACGACAACAGGTTTTTCGCCCGTCACCGCCGTCGCCGCATCAACCGCGTAGCGGATCAGCGGGCGGCCAGCCAGCGGGTGCAACACTTTGGGAAGATCAGAGCGCATACGCGTTCCCTGTCCAGCAGCCAGGATTACAGCCACGATCTTCATCACTTAACCTCCAAACGTCCCCACGAATTAAATACACGAGCCTGACGCTGCCGCCAGAGCAGTCTCAGGCTCTCATGCCACATGGAGAACTTCAACCTAAGCTGAGGCGCCTGGATTCGAACCAAGATCCACAGATCCAAAGTCTGGTGTGCTACCATTGCACCACGCCCCAAATTTATTTGCCCTCCTGGGTTCCAACATTCGCAATTTTAACACACATACAATGAATGTACCAGTGCAGTATGCATTGCTCCCTTACCACCACTTCACTCATCATTTTCGTCCGGCGTCAAACCGAGCTTGCGCGCCTGCTCATAAGAAAGATCATCTGGAGAGGAAATGCTGCCGGTAGTCTGGGTGGCCGCCTGTTCTTCCCAAAACGAGTTGACATCTTGTATTCCGCCATCCTTCGCCCCCCTCTCGAACAACGCAGCGAATTCTTCCAGCATTTGCGGGTCTTCCTCTGAGTATGCCGCCAAGATACCTTCCTCTTTAACTTCAGCCTGCTCATGGAGCGGCCCCGTGCCAGGAACGCGCACACTGATTCCCATTGCACCCAGCGTCTTCTCCAGTTCACGCTGCGTGGCAAGCAGCTTATCCAAAATTTCCACCAGCGGCTGGGCCTGCTTTCCAGTGGAAGCATAAAATACTGCCAAAACAAAAGTGCCCAGTGCGATTAAAGTAATATTCCACTCGTCGCCGTTCCAGGCGGCCAGAAATCGCGGGCGAACACCACCCGCCAGGCGGTTAACCCGGGATCCAGCACTGGCAGCCGCAAGCAAATCCGGCGCCCAGGCATCTTCAAAATCAGATGCAGGCAATGAACCGGCCAACGCGGCAACGCGGGCGCGTTCGTCCAGCAAGATAATCGCTTCCGCCTCAATCTGTTGGCGAAGCTGCACCAGAATATCCGTTAACCGCGCCGGCTGCGGGCCTTCAAGCCCCGGCAAAGGCTGGTTGAGAGGTGGAAGGTCAGGGGGGGGCGGTGGGAGATTCTCCAATGCTTTTTTTACCGTCTCCAGAAAAACGGACATATCCATTGGCTTATACAAGAGCGCTTCGACACGGAATTCGGCGGCTCGTTTTTCGACTTCAGAATTGCTCAAACCGGTTATCACAATCACCCGCACATTCTGATAGCGTTTATTCAGCCTTTGGATCAGGTCAAATCCAGAAATACCCGGCAGGCGAACATCTGCAATTACGAGGTCCGGTTTATCGCGGCTGGCTTCAAGCAGCGCCTCCTCTCCGGATGGCACAACGCTCACCTGTAAATTCGGGTCGAGGCTGAGAATCGCGCTGCGCAGCAGGCGGGCAATATCCAGCGCATCATCAATAATGATCACTTTTTTCATTGCGCCTCCTTCACTCTTCAGGGAGCCTGGGTTGCCAGGTCAACTCTCCCATAACATCATGGATTCGAACAGGTCTCTCCATAATTATACGTCTCCAGGCTCCACAAGCTGGTTCTGGCAGAAACATCCATTTCAAAGCCGCAGAAATCCGGCCGGGTTGCGGCAACCTTCATGCGAAAATACAATGGAATAACTGGCAGATCTTCGGCGAAGATGCGTTGAAGCTCTGCAGCCGCCTGCGTATAACGTCCCGTATCACCTGGGCGTGTCTGCTGTAGATTGAGACAAGCCGCATCATAGGACGCGCTGCTATAGCCGGTAATGTTAACGCCAAGCCAGTTGTTGCCCGGCGCAGGGATCTGGCCGGTCTTAAACAGGTCACAGGGTGGTTCCATGCCTGATTCCCAGGAAAACTCAGCCAGGTCAAAATTTCTGCCGAAGAGCACCCCGCCGCGATCGCCAGGTGTGTACAGTTCACCGGTATTAAGCGTCTGAACACTCATCTGGATGCCGCACTGCCCCAATGACTCGGCCAGCCGCTGCCCGATCAACACGCGCAATGGCGCTTGAGTGGTGACATAATTTACCGCCAGCGGCGTACCGTCGAGGACATTGGCAACGCCCGCTGCCGTACGCGGGGTGGCAGGGTCGCCGTCCCAGTCCCGCCAGCCAACCTCGTCCAGCAGTTGCCCTCCGGCTTGCGGGTCAAAAGGAATGAAAGGCTGGTCAAAGAAATCCGGATGCCCCGGCGGGAAAAAACCCACCGGAATAATCGTCTGATTCTCAAGTGGCTTGCGCAAAATTTCGGCGCGGTCCATGCAATACGCAAATGCTTTACGGGTGCGCACATCCCCAAAAAATCTTGGGCGATCTCCTCCCCACGGGGCAATGCCATCATCGTAAGAAGAGGGGGCAATCCCAAACGAAACCTGTTCCCATTCCGGTCCCTGCCCAACGTGAACCTTCAACTTGCCGGCAGTCTGGGCCTCCAGCACCGGTTCAATCTGTTCTTCCAGCAGCGTGGTCTGGTCAATCAGATCACATTCCCCGGACAAAAGCCCTGCCAGATTGTTGTCAAATGGTTCACCTAAAAAGCGGAAGACCAGCGTATCAAAGTAAGGCAGGCCTTCCTCCGCCCGGAAGTAGAGCGGGTTCTTCTTCAGGGTAATATGGTCCCCTGCTGTCCACTCCTCCACCACATACGCACCCCAGCCGAGCGGTTTCTGGCTGGATTCCGGCGCGGTGAGCAGGTCTTTGGACGCCAGGCTTCCCCATGCGTGCTCGGGCAACGGCATCCAGAAAAGCGTCTCCAAACGGTATGGAAAGTAACCCGGCACACCCACCCACTCCACCGTCTGATCATCCAAGGCAGTATAAGAAACCGTGCGATAAGAGATGCCCTTGGAGACCGGCGTATCCGGGTCACTTGCCAAATGATAGGAATAAACTGAATCGGCAGCTGTCAGCGGTGCACCATCCGACCATTGCAGCCCCGGCTTGAGTTTAAAAGCCGCTGTAAGTTGATCCATCTGCAAAGAAGCCGAGCCGTCCCAGGTTACCGCACAACCCGGATCTTCGCAGCCGGCAGGCAGAACAGTAACACCTGGCGCGAGCGAGACGAGTTCACTGTCAATATCAATTACCTCCTGCCCGGTGGTTACCGCAACCGGCTGAATGCGCGCATCCCCGTCGGAAACCGAGGGCAGCTTTTCTAAAATGACCGGCTGGGCAGTGAATCCGCGCGTGTCAATCGGCCCATCATAAAGCGCCTCGAGCACGCTCCAGGTGCTGCGCGCCGGGCTGCCATACGGGTATAGTGTGCGGGGTTCCTGACCCAAGCAAATCGAAAGCATGCGCGGGGGCGCCGCGGTCGGTGTGGGTAACGGCGGCGGAAGCTCTGTTGCAGCCGGTAATGTCGGGGTCGGTTCAGCCTGACCCGGAAAACTGCATGCTGCAAGGAGCAGTCCGAGAGCAGGGAAGAAAAGCCGGTAAATTTTACGAAGTATCATGAACACTCTCCAAAATAGAACATCCGCTGATTATATCAGGTCATTCCTGCAACCTCCCCAGCACAAAAATTTTTCGATTCACATCGGCGATACCGCCAGGTATGGTGGCGGATCAGAACAAGCAAAATTCCCCCGGTTAATCCCCAGGGGAAAAGGCATAAAAAAAGCCAATCCGAAAGCCAATCCGATGGAAATTACCACATCAACCGGCGGCGGCTGGCTTTTTTCCCTTCAGCCCAGGCAAGCCAAAAAGGTGGCTGGGCTTTGCGATTGAAGATGGAGAAGCGGTACAAGCGCCGCAGCAAAACAAAGTAATACACCCCAACACCAAAAAACAGGTCCGTAACCACCTCTCTGGAAAATAGTATCGCCAGATGGGTGACGTCGTTGGTAATGGAAAAGCTGTTAATGAACCCAGAAAACGAATTGAACAGCGGCGAAACCAACCCGATAGAAACCAGATTCACGGCCATCCAGCGGCGCCTGAAGCGAACATGGCGCAACAGAAAATAGGCCGCAGTAAAAAGGATCAGATCGCAAAAATAAGGCGCGGCGTAAATCAGCCAGCTTGCATTATCCCCCAGGATGATATACCCAAAAGAAAAGTAACCGAGCTGTTTGCCAGGCAGGAAATGAATCACCAAAACCTGTACGCCTGCCAGCCAGGCAACGATTGCGTGGCTGATCTCATGGCGCAGCGTATCCACCATCATATAGCCCGGCGCCAGTGCCAGCCACAACAGGTCTCTCCGGCAAAGGGGTAAATTCCATAGAAAGAAATAAGCCTTGTAATATGTTTCCCGGCTGGTGGAAATAACCGACCTTTGCAGGCTTCCCTTTACAGATTGTGCCGCTGAAGACCAAAACTGCTGTGCCCACATCATTCTGCACCTTCCGAAATATCACAGAAGAGGCGCTTTTACATTTTTATAATAGCCATTGCAGGTTGGGTTGTCAACCGCTTTGGGTTGGCTGCCCTGGTTTGGGTAAAGGAGAGATGGAAGATTTTGTACCGCCACCACAACTTACTGCGTACCGCGCAGGCGCGGGTCAAGCGCGTCGCGCAAACCGTCTCCCAAAAAGTTAAAAGCAAACATCGTAATCGCGAGCGCCAGCGCAGGGAAGAGCGTTTGGTTCGGATAAGTTCGCACGACCTGGGCGCCGTCAGAGATCATCGCGCCCCACGAAGGTGTCGGTGGGTTGACGCCTATGCCGATAAAGGAAAGGAAGGCTTCCGTAGAAATATACCCCGGGATCGCCAGCGTTTCAGCCACAACCAGCGGGCCAACCACGTTCGGCAGGATATGGCGGAACATAATACGCCCATTGGTCGCGCCAATTGTGCGGGCGGCTTCAACAAATTCCTTCTCACGCACTGAAAGCACCTGACCGCGCGTCAGGCGCGCCATCGTCTCCCAGGCGGTCAGTCCAATGCCGATAAAAATAAATAACATCCCCCCCAGTTTGGCGTCCGCCTGGCTGAGGGCGTAACTGAACGTCCCAGGGTCTGGCCTGGAAAACGTGGAGCGAAAGAAAGCCATCAACAAGATGATAAAGAGCAAGCTGGGAAAGGCATACAACACATCCACGATACGCATCATGATGTTGTCAATTCTACCGCCAAAGAAGCCGGATATGCTGCCATACGTGACGCCGATCAGCAGGCTGATAAACGGCCCGATCAACGCCACCGTCAACGAGACGCGCGCCCCATAGACAATGCGGCTGAAAAGATCGCGCCCGACATAGTCTGTGCCGATCAGATACTTGTCGCTAATTTGGGCATACGCTTTCATGCTGGGAAATAAAGAAGGCATCCATTCAGGGACTTTATTTTGATCCACCAGTGTTTGGGTGTCAAATGTGTAAGGTGCCAGCACCCCGGCAAAAATAGCAAAGAGGTACAGGATCAGGATCATAACCCCGCCGATCACCGCTGCCCGATTGCGAACCAGGCGCCGCAGCGCATCCTTCCACAGGCTTTCACCCTTCTGGGTGAGAGGCTGGCCGGCCGCAGAAGATTGTGCGTCAAGCTTGAGTTGTGCGGTCATGTCTGCTCCTTGGTTAATCGTATCGGATGCGAGGATCCAGATAAGCGTAGAGGATATCAACCACCAGGTTGGCAATCACCAGGAAGATCGCATACAAAAGGATCGTCCCCATGATCACCGGATAGTCGCGGTTGGTGATGCTGATGACAAAATATTTTCCCATGCCGGGGATGCCAAAAACCGTCTCGGTGACAAAAGTGCCGGTCACCAGAGCGGCAAACATCGGCCCCAGAATGGTGATTACCGGAATAAGAGAGTTTTTTAAAGCATGGCGGGTGGTGATCAGGCGTTCCTGCAACCCTTTGGCACGGGCAGTGCGGATATAATCCTCACGCACCACCTGTAAGAGACTGGCGCGGGTCAGCCGGGCGATGATCGCCGAACTGGCGAGCCCCAAAGCAATCGGTGGCATAACGGCATGCTGGAAGTAACTCCATCCCAATTTTTGAGGGAGGAAACCGAGCAGATAAGGCGGCTTGGAGCCCCAACCGGTCGCGGGAAACCACTTAAGCGATACTGCGAAAATCCAGATCATTACAGGGCCAAGAATAATTACCGGTACCGAAACGCCAAAAATGGCCACACTCATACTCATGTAATCAAAAACTGTGTTCTGTTTAAGTGCCGCGATGATCCCCAGCGGCATACCGATAAGTATGGCAACGATCAACGCCATCAGACCCAATTGAATCGAGATAGGAAGCTGCTGGCGGAAAATGTCATTGACAGTGCGGCTGCGCGAGGCATAGGATGGGCCAAAATTCATCCATTTGACATACACGCTGCCAATTTTAAATTTAAATAAGGCGTCATCATCCAAATTACTGGAAAATTTTGTCTTGCTGAATTCCGGGATAAACACGTGCCCGACATAACGAAAGTACTGCTGAACCAGCGGTTCATCCAAGTGATAACGTTTTTCAAGGTTTTTGACGATTTCTGCCGGCAGCGCCTTTTCCTTGTCAAAGGGGCCGCCAGGCACAGCGTGCATTAGTCCAAAGGTGATCGCAGAGACAACAAAAAGGACTGCAAACAGGTAAATGAGGCGGCGGACGATATAACGACCCATACGGTTCCCTCCAGAGATTTGAGGTCATTCAGGTTGGGGGGAAGGGGAAATACCCCTGCCCCGCAACAGGTATCGCATATCGCGAATTACTGCGCCTTGGCAGCCATATCAATATCCCACTTGTCCACCGATTCCTGTCCTGCGGAACCGAAGGTGCGGGTTACGTACGGCTTGGTTACAGTCACGCGAGTGTACCAGTAAATCGGTGCAATCGCGGCTTCTTCGAAGACCAGCATTTCCTCAGCTTGAGCGTAGATATCCACACGTTTGACGGGGTCAAGTTCCTTGGCTGCATCGAGGAGCAATTGTGTGAATTTGTCATCCTTCCAGTTGATGCCGCCATCGGGCGTGCCGTCGCTGTTCTTGTCCGGGTTGGAAGAACCGTCCGGCGCAAAGACATCACGGATAAAGTTGTTGGCATCGGCATAGTCCGGGCACCAACCCATGCGCCAGATTTGCGGAGTCTTATCGCTGCGAACGGTTTCCAGGAAAACCGCCCATTCCTGGTTGACCAGTTTCACAGTTACGCCCAGGTTGTCCTTCCACATCTGCTGGATCGCTTCGGCAATTTTCTGGTGGCCTGAGCTGGTGTTGAACAGCAAGGTCAGATCGAGGGAATCGGCAGTGACGCCCTTCTCATCCAAGTAGGACTGAAGTTCTTTCTTTGCGCCTTCAATGTCAGTTTTTATGCCCAGATCGGGATGGTCATCCAGAGTCGGCGCACCAGCCAGGCCGGGGCGGGAGAACCATTGAGCAGGCACCTGCTCGCCCTTGAGCACGTTGTCAATCAGCGCCTGGCGGTCAATTGCCATGGACAGCGCACGGCGCACGCGCACATCATCTACAATCGGGGCTTTGGTGTTAAAGCCGTAGTAATAGGTGCACAGGTTTGGCGCAATCTTGAGTTGTTTCGAAAGTTCAGGATCAGCTTTAACACGGTCCATGTCAGCCAGCGGCACGGCAGTGGCATCGGTATTGCCAGTTTCGTATTCAGCAAAGGCTGCCGTCTCATCCAGCATTGTCCAGGTTACTTCTTCAATCTTGGGCTGCGGGACGGAAGCGACATCAGCAGGCCAGAAGGGGTTCTTGACAACAGTGATGAAGGAGTCATGCACCCATTCCTTCAGCGCGTACGGGCCAAAGCCCTGGTTGAAACCGGTCTCGGTCCAGCGATCGCCTTGTGCTTCTACACAGTCGTCGCCGTCGATCAGCCAGCTCGGTTCAGGATAAGCCACCCACATGCCCGCGATGGCGGCGTTGTAGGCGGCAGGTTCGACAAAGTTGATTTCGAGGGTGTAGTCATCGATCACTTTGACGCCGACCGATTCAGAAGGAGCGGTTACTGCGACAGGTTCGCCTTCATACTTAGTGATATCACTAATCGCGTTGCCGGCAGAATCTTTATAAACCATTTTAACCACTGGAGCTGGGAGAGTGGGCTCTGTAGTAGGATTAGCGGTTGCTTTTTCGGTAGGGTTAGCAGTTGCTTGTTCCGTAGGCTCGGCAGTTGCTTCTGATAGGCTAGAAATGACAACCGCGCCGTCTTTATCAAGTTTAAACATATTCCCGCTAGCTTCATCCACAAACTCAACCGTTGCGCCCGTTTTAACCTCTTTGAGAGATACGACGCCGGCGCTATCAGTAAATATTCGGGCCTGGTTTCCATCCTCTAATTCTATTAATGAAACAGCTTCAAATGTCTTCGGATCAACCAGTGCTCCATTGTTGAACGCGCTTGCGCCTTCGATCGCAAATGCAAGCACATAGGCATAATTGGAACCGGTCGCCGGTTCGAGGGTGCGGATCATGCCGTAATAGAAGTCATTGGCAGTCACCATGCGGGGTGCAGGCGTCTCCTGGCAGTCCATCACCTGGACAACTTCATCCTTGACCGCATCATACTTCACCCACGAGATGTCATCGCGCAGGTGGAAGGTATACGTCTTGCCGTCTTCGCTGATGTCCCATTTGGTGGCGATGGCGGGCTGGACTTCGTTCGTAACTTCATCCTGGCGGGTGAGACCCATCATGATCTCCCACAGCACCTGGATCGAGCTGGTGTCAGTCGCCAGGGAAGGATCCAGCGTGGGAACGTCGCCAGGTCCCAGGTTGAGCCGAATAGATTTGATGGTAGGGACAACTTCAGTAGGCGTCTCAGGAACTGCTGGCTGACAGGCTGTCAGCAGCATGCTGGTTAAAACCAGCAGCGAAATTAAAGCAAAAGTCTTTGAACGCATTTTTTCTCCTCCATTAGAATAGGATCGAATTGAGTGAAACCAATACGACAGTTTCTTCAACAAAATACATGCCTTCGCTGTATTCAGCATCACCTCCTTGTCACAAGATTAAACCAAATCAGCAGTCGCTGAAGAATTTATGCAAAATGGCAGGCTGCCCAATGGTTGGGCTTCACCTCACGAAACTCAGGTTTTATCTCGGCGCAAATCGGCTGGGCAATCGGGCAGCGCGTCCGAAAACGGCAGCCCGAAGGCGGGTTCACCGGCGAGGGAACATCCCCTTCCAGGATCGTACGGCGGCGTTTTTCCTCCGCCACCGGGTCAGGGATCGGCACGGCAGAAAGCAGCGCCTGCGTATACGGGTGCAAAGGGTCCTCGTACAAATCGACGCGGTCCGCCAGTTCCACGATGATCCCCAGGTACATCACGGCCACCCGGTTGCTGATATGACGCACCATCGAAAGATCATGCGCGATGAACAGATAGGTCAGGCCCAGATCGCGCTGCAAGTCTTCCAGCAAGTTGACCACCTGCGCCTGGATGGAGACATCCAGCGCAGAGATCGGTTCATCGCACACGATCAGGGAGGGATCCAAAGCCAGGGCGCGCGCCACGCCGATGCGCTGGCGCTGCCCGCCGGAGAATTCGTGCGGGTAACGGTTTGAAAAAGCGGAATTCAGACCGACCATTTTGAGCAAATAAGCCACCCGCTCCTGCCGGTCTTTTCCGTTATAGGTATTGTGAATTAACATCGGTTCGGCGATGATCTCACCAACGGTCATACGCGGGTTCAAACTGGCGTAAGGGTCCTGGAAGATCATCTGGATGCGCTGGCGGGTTTTGCGCATTTCTTCGGCGGAAAGTTTGGACAGGTCGCGCCCTTCAAAATAGACGCTGCCGGAGGTCGGTTTATAGAGCTGCAGAATCGTGCGGCCGGTAGTAGTCTTGCCGCAGCCAGATTCTCCCACCAGGCCCAGCGTTTCTCCTTTATACACATCAAAACTGATATCATCCACCGCATGGACGGCGCCGATCTGCCGCTGGATGAGGATGCCGCGCGTGATAGGGAAATGTTTAACCAGGCGGTCTACCCGCAACAAAGCTTCTGTGGGTGTCATACGCGCTCTCCCCCCGTTTTAGGATTCACCCAGCAGGCAGCGGTATGCCGGTCTCCCACTTGCAAGAGCGGAGGATTCTCCTTCCAGCAGTGCTCCACCGCGAAGGAGCAGCGCGGTGCAAACGGGCAATAGTTCGGCTTTTCCATCAGCACCGGCGGCAGGCCGTCAATTGAAGCCAGCCGGCGGCGGCCGCTTTCATCCACACGCGGCAGGCTGGCAAGCAGTCCGATCGTATAAGGATGCTGCGGGTTGGCGTAAAGTTCTTTAACCGGCGCTTTCTCGATGATATACCCGCCATACATCACGTTCACTCGGTCCGCCAGCCCGGCGATAATCCCCAGGTCATGCGTAATCCAGATGATTGCCATGCCCAATTCATCTTGCAGGCGCTTGGCCAGCTCGACAATTTGTGCCTGGATGGTAACATCCAGCGCGGTGGTAGGCTCATCAGCAATGAGGATTTGCGGCGTGCAGATCAGTGCCATCGCGATCATCACCCGCTGGCGCATTCCGCCGGAGAACTGGTGGGGATAGTCGTTCAGCCGCTCTTTGGCACGTGGGATTCCCACCATGGTCAACATTTCAGCGGCGCGGTCATACGCCATGGCACGACTATACCCCTGATGGATTTCAAGCGGTTCAGCCACTTGCTGCCCGATAGTCAACACCGGGTTAAACGATGTCATCGGGTCTTGAAAAACCATGCTGATCTGGGCACCCCGGACCTGCCGGATTTCCTCATCCGTCATTTGTAATAAATCTTTACCTTGATACGAGGCAGTGCCTGCCACAACCTTTCCAGGGGGTGTGGGAATCAGGCGCAACAACGAAAGTACTGAAACGCTTTTCCCGCAACCACTCTCGCCAACAATACCAAGCGTCTCGCCTTCTTTAAGGTCAAATGAGATGCCATTAACCGCATGCACCATTCCTTCTCGTGTTCGAAACCTGGTTTCAAGGTCCTGAACAGTCAGTAAATCGGCCATGCAAACATCCTTTTTCGATTTAGATTGGTGGAATAATTCCTGATTATCAAACGCTGATTTTCCCTCATGCTTACATTATAGGAACAGGTGCTGAAAAGTATACTAGGTTTCCAAAGCAATGTCAAACAACCCTTCTCGCCCGCCTCACTCTTCCAAAGCAGCGGTTTCCTCAGGGCAATACCGGCGCACATAATACTGGTACAGACCATAACGTAACCGCTGGCGAAAAACCTCTTTCAATTCCGGCGGAGTATTAAAGGAGGAAGCCAGTGTATTAGCCAAATTTTGCGCCTCTTCGGGGCGGGCTTTTTTGGCAGCCAGACCCTCAAGATGCTGGTTCGCTTTTTCCAAAAATTTCAACTGTTTGCGCACCTCATCCATGGCAAGCAGCCCGCCCCTGCCGCTGACCATCAGGTGATTCTTGTACTTCTTCTCCATCAGTATCTTAATCTGCTCGATCCATAACGGAAGATCTGCCGAAGCAAGAAACGGCGCCTGTCCCGGTGTTACCAGATCGCCCAAAAAAAGCACCTTTTCCTTGACCAGTTCCACCCAGATCGCCGCACTGGAGGGCCCAGGGCGATGTTGCAACACAATGGGATCATCATCCCAATAGATGCTTAGTTGGTCAGTAAAAGTAATCTCAGGCGCTGCCCAGCGAATGCTGCCCAAATTAGACTGCTGTTCCCACTCCGCGCCGGTTTCCGTCCCTTGGGCTTTAAAAGTAACTGGCCGCCCTCGATAGATATCCAGCAACCGGGTATGGCCGACGACAGTGCAGTCCATGTTTCGCAGTCCCACCGTCCGGTCGTAGTGCCCGTCCAAAATCACCAGCATCTTATCCACTCCGCCGCCCAAATTCAATAAAGTTGAGCGCCAGGCGCGCGCATCCTCCTGCCGGATGGGTGAATCAATTAAAATTAATCCATGCGACCAGTTAATCGCCCCTAACGTGACGCCGGGATAAAGAGTTTCAATATAAACTTTCGGTGCAATTTCCTGCATGAACTCTCCTACCTTTAAGTGCTCTTAATTGGCAGCCTGAAGAAAAAGCGGCTGCCTGCCCCTTCCTTACTCTCCACCCATATCCTGCCTCCATGGGCGCGCACTGCCAGGCTGCAGAAAGCCAAGCCCAAACCAAGCCCCTTGGGGAAGCGCGCCGATTGCAGGCGGGTGAATTTTTCAAAAATTCTCTGCTGGTCCTCGGGGGGGATTCCCAAGCCGCTGTCTTGAACCCATATCGTAATCCAGGCGCCGTCATGCGAAACCCCTGTGGACAGCTCTCCCTCCACCGGCGTATATTTTACGGCGTTTTCCAAAAGATTAATCAATACCCGGCGGATCATGTCACTGTCCATAACCGGCGCAGGCAGGGAATCAGGCAGTTGTATGCCAACTTTTTGTTTTTTGCTCTCGGCTGTCGGTGCGATCACTTCGACGGCATCATAAACCATCTCACGTATATTGGTCTCTCTTTTATTCGTAATCGGCTGGCCAGCCTCAAGGTAATTGATGTCCAGCAGGGATTCGATCAAGCGCTGCATTCGTTCGGTGGAGCGTTCAGAAATTTGAAAGACCGGCAAAATGTTTGGATTCTTATCGAAGGGAATTAACATCTTCAGCATATCCAGGCTGGAGATGATATTGGAAAGCGGCGAGCGCAGATCGTGATAGATCATGGCGGAAAGATCTTCGCGCAAGTGATCCAGTTCGCGCCGCTCGGTAATATCGCGCAGCGTCCATTGCAGGCATTCCTGTCCGCCAATCCGGGCACTTACTAAAAAGATCTCCGCCGGATAATTCTTTCCATCCTTGCCGTGCAATTCCGAAACGTAAGAAATATTTGCGCCCACACGCAGCGCATCCGTCTCTTCCTTTATTTTTTTCGGGCTGGAGGGCTCCAGCATTTCAATAGAGCGGCCCGTCAGATCGGAAAGGGCATACCCGCTGGCGCTGGCTGCGGCGCGGTTGGCTTCCAAGATTTCTCCGCTCCAGGTTGTGACAATAAGGGGGTTGATATTTTCTTCAAAAAGCTCGCGATAGCGCCGGGTGGCGGATTGCAAAGAGTTATACAGCAAAGCATTTGAAATCGCAATTCCCGCCTGGTCGGCAATGGCTTGCAGCAAGGCCAAATGATCGGAATTAAAGAAATTCGGCGTCGAATGCACGATCGTCAGAATGCCCACCAACTGCTCACCACTTTTGACCGGAATACAGATCGCCGATTTCGGTCCTGTACGCAAAAGATCATCATCAGCGCGCCGCAGCCACCGCTCGTCTTTGCTCGTATCCATCAAGAGCGCGGGCTTCTGCTGGCGCAGTACCCAACCCGCCAACCCCTGATCAAGCGTAGCCTGAAGCTGGCTGCTCGTATGGGAAATCAATTGCCCCTCAACGACAATCGCTGCATCAACGGGTTTCTCATCCATACCCAGAACAATTAAAGTCCCCCGTTCAGCGTCCACGTTCTTAACCGAAAGGGTCAGCACGCGTGGCAAAACTGCCGGTAAATCCGGCGACCGGGCCAGTTCGCGGCTGACATTGAATAACAACTCCAGGGAAGAGCGGGTTGAATCTTTACTCATAAAAGATTTGGCAGAGGAATTTCCAACAAGTATAGCATAAAAGCCTTCTGGCTATTGCCCGGCCGTGCGCACGCTATCGCACCGCTCACAATCCACACCATCACATAACAGCGCCCCAGGCTGCATCTCCAGCAAGTCCGTTACTGCCTCGATCAGGGGGAGTAAAGGCATCGCTTGAATTACAGCCGCGCCAATCTTAGCCTTGCGTACAAACAACGGTTCCACCAGCCGTGCCACTTGGTTGAATCCATCCGAGCAGCCCGGAAAGCCCGTACACTCGACAATGCCTGTGGGCGTCAATGCCCAGCGCGTAAATTGCCTGCGCCCGGCTGCCCGCTCTGCCAGGTGAATCGCGGTGTTTGCTGTATGATCTACCCCCAACAGCACCACCCAACCTCCTTGTTGTGCCAGCACCCCCACCGGTGCAAGCGGATGGTCAAGCGTTTGGGATTCCAGCGCCTTCTCTACATTGATCCCGGAGAAAGATAAAATCGGGTGATTCGAACGTTTGGAATGCGGATGAAGCCGTAATTGTTCTGCCAATGCACCAACCATCGGGTCGGCCGGCATAGTCGGCCAGAAAAACTCTGCCATGCGATTAGTCTTCTCCCCACTGCCATAGACAATTCCATTCTCAGGCGGGCCTGTTTCCGGAATCACCATGGTTCGGTAGGTAAATGCCGGCATCATCAAGCTGTCGCTGGTCGCCAGCAGCGCACCCAACACCGTCTCAGCTCCGCCGCGCACCTCTCCAAAAGCAGACAAGGAAGCATGCACCAAAAGAGGCCAGGATGGTTGGATGTCTAAATCTTTTAACCCGTTGATGAGATCGCGATAGGAGAGCATTAAAACCCCCGGTCAAAGGATGGATAAGAATATTATACACATGGAATAGAACAATACTCTGCAAATCCTGTTTTTTTATCCAGGTCGCTTACGCAAACCGCGATCAAAAGAGCCGCTCCTCCCAACTTCTGAAAAGCTGCCAGAGCAGTCCCCCTTAACCAAGAAGCGGCTGGACAGAAAAACCAGCCGCTTGTTTTTTATAACAAAAAAGGGGAAACCGTAGAGAGGCGTTCGCTTTACGCCAAGTTAACGATTCTCCGAAAGCCGTACGCGCCGGATCACAATCACCAGTATGATCAGGAAAGCTCCCAGCCCCACCATTACCGGTAAACCGACTTCATCAGCAAATCCGGTTTGTGGCAGCGCCGTAGGAGAAACCCCGCCGCCCGCTGCAGCCGTCGGGTATCCTTGCGCAGCCTGGGTGAGTAGAGCCGCGACAGTTTGTGTGCGCGAGAGCAAATCTTTAGGAACCACTCCTTCGGCTTGCGCTTGCAGTTCTTCAGTTTCTACGATGACAATTACCTCCGTCGCAGTTGCCTGCACGATGACTGCCGTTGGGCTGGGTTGTTGCGTGGCGCTAGGTACGGCGGTCGCGCTCGGGGTGAGCAGTTCTTGCTGTACAAAGGCAATCTGTGTGGCCGCCAGTGCGGTGGCCGTATTGGCCGCGTTGATTTCCGCTGCCTGCTGCTGCCGGGCTGCATTGCGAGAGGGCAAGTAAAGCAGCGCGAACACCGCCATGGCAACCAAAGCCAGGAGAAAAATCCCGCCGATAACGCCCAGAATGATCACAAACGAGCGGTTGTTGGCCGGCCGTCTGGGTCTTTCCGGTTCTGTCAGCATTTCTTCGTCAAAACCTTCAAAAATATCGTCATCATTTAAGTCGGACATGGTCATCTCTCCTACGGTTTCAATTTGCCGTTCCGCCGGGGTTTATGGCAAAAAAGCGCCAACCAGGGGTTTCCCAATCTACAAAAATCTTTACGGTATTATTCTAGCATATCCAGGTTTGCGAGCGGTACAAATATTTGCTCATTATTTTCCAAGCGCACAAGTGCTGTACTTGTTCGTATGCCATTCGGAAGCGTTTGCGCCGCGGACGGAACGTCCACCACCACACCAATCTTTCCCAGCAGAGGCATCGTTGTAATGCGTGCGACCTTGCCAGGGCGCCACTCACCAACCTCTGCGGTTGCTTCTCCGCTGGCAGGTAGAGGAATAACCACTTCCGGCTTCTCGCCGGTAAAGGGGTCCCACGGCGATGCGTTCAGGCAGGCATCCCGTTTCTCATTGTTCACCAGGATTTTATACCCCTGAGCGTTCATCGGGAAAGTTCCAAATCCATCCAGTACAATCACCGGGTAATTAACGCTTTGGGCAGTCGCAACCAGGTCTGCCGTCATGCTTCCTAAAATCAGGCCGCGCAGCGGCAAGTCCGCCCCAATTTTGAGTGCATCGGCATCCTCACAGCGTCCGCCCAAAAGAACCGCCCCCCGCATGCTCATATTCAGCGTCTCCCGCCCAAGAGCTTCTTCCGGCGACAACGTTGCCGCCAGCAGCATCCCCTGGTTGGCTTTTCCGTTTCCCCACACCCCTTGCAGCAACGCGCCCTCGGCTTCCAAAATAGCGCCGCGCTCCGGGATGACCTCAATCACCGTTCCTGCAATCCCCGCAAATACCTCCAAAAGTTGGTTCTGTATTTCAATCAAAATCCCCGCAGCAGTAATTGTGACAATTTGCCCCTCCACCGGTGAGCGAAGAACCCGGCGGAACATCCCGCCACTCTCAGCAAGGGCATCATCCTTCTGAATACGGTCGCCGGGCTTGCATTGTAGAGCGCCTTCCAGTTGTTCAGCCTTGCGGATATTCAATATTCGTCGGACATCCAGTAAAAGATGTTCATTCCCCGCATACCCCGAAGCCACTATATCGGCAGCGCTGATTTTCTGATGCTTCCGGACGTGCACCTGGCCGCGCACCGGTAACATCCGTGCCCGTCGGATGGTGGTCAAGGGTTGCATGTGGGTGATAGAAACTTGTTGCATATTAATCTCGTTTCTTCATGGTTGCAAATTTCATACCAGCTTCAACCGCTCAAAACCTGTTTCCATTTCTTTAAAACATCGCGCCGGCGAGCAGCGTCTTTGGGCAAAGGCACTGGCCGGCCGCGCGCGTCGATCACCGCGCCGCACAGGCCGCCTGTGATCTTAAAGCTGTTGGCGCTGCGCTGGCCTGTCGGGTCAACCACTGTTTTTCGCAGCGGCTCCAAATGCAGCCGGACAGTCTGACCGTTTTTCAAAGGCAACACCGTAAAAGTCCCTTGGCGGATTTCCATCCGGCTCTCATTGCCCTTTTCATACTCCACGCGCACATTCAGAATCGGCGCGCCGTACCGCGCCGGACTATACGGGCAAATCACCGTCCCCAGGTTAAGAAAGGCGCTGGATTCAAGCGCTTGTACCGGCAGCAGGGGGTTGACCTCGGCAGCAGCTCCCAGCGCGGCCAGCAGGCTGTGTTTATCCAGAATCACAGTGGATACCCCCACCGGTTGCAAACCATCCAAGAGCATCATCAAAGCCTCCCCGGCTGTAGGCGCCTGGTTGAAAATGCTCCCGCCCGCCAAAATCGGTTCGAATACTTCACCCAAGTCCGGGTTTTCTGCCTTTGCCTGTAAGAAACTCCTGCGCAGGATAACCTTTGCCATCGCCTGCTCAATTGCCAACGTCTCCGCCGAACCCGGGATGCTGGCTGGATAAAGAGACTTTTGCCACAAGTAATCACGCAGGAGTTCGGGAGGCGTGTAAATCGTCAACCAGCGGTTAATTTCTTCTATCAAGGCCGGCTCTGTCAGACGGCGCGCGCTTGAACCCAACCCGTAAGGCGCGACTGCCAAATTCAACCGTCCGTCCTGTGCGGCCGCAAGAATCACACCCTGACTGCCAATATCAATTCCCAGCACACTTTTTTGCGGGTCGTATGCCCGGCTGAGAAATCGCACCATGCGCCCCATCGCATGAGAAACCGGCAGTGGAACAGCCGAGCATTGGTCAGCAAGGGTCTGCATCCCACCAAGCTGCTTTTTCCGGAAGTCCGTTACCAACTCTGCCAGGACCTCCTGGGCAGGAGAAATATCCTCCTGATCAATTCCGGGGCGGACATTGGGTGCAATATGAACCGTCGTCCATTTGGAAAGCGCCTCCTGAATTTTGCGCGCCAGCGCCTGGTTGCCGGTGTATAGAATATGCGGGCGTTGTTCTTGCGGTAAAATACGACACACCAATATCAGCAGCTCCGCCAGTTTGAATACAGAGCGGCCAGCCCCCCCTTCGGTGCCTCCCCCAAAAATGATCAAGTCCGGTTTTGCCTGTAAAACCGCGTCAATCCGCGCCTCCGGGCGGCGGCGATCGCCCAGGCTCAAGCTCTCGGCCACCTGCCCTGAGACAGTTCCCGCCAGGCGTTGGATGCTCTGCAGCGATACATCTGTCAGCAGTCCTGCAGTAACAATGCGCAATTCCGGCCCTGCCGTATAGGCCGCTACAAGCCGGTCAACGCCGGCATTATCCTCACGTGAGGGCAGAATCAGACGGTCATCCTTAATCAGCGTCCGCCCCAGTTTTTCTTGCAGGTTAAGAACTGCCCGGAAAAAACCTTCCCCAATATCGCGAAACGGCGCGTTGGCGGTACTGGCAGCGATACCGCTGCCAATAAAACGATATTGCCCCTCTACAACATCAAAAAGCAGCGCCCGGGTGTGCACGGAACCCAGATCAATTGCCAGAATGGACTGTGCATCAACGATCGAAGTCGCCATAGTTCCCTAAAACACCAGCATAAAAATAAATTCCGTAATGAAATCCAGGCGGTCAATCAAGGCCGCCAGCGCGGCGGCAAACACGCCGGCAAAAATGGCGCCAAGGGTAACCGCGATAAACACCTTGCCGATCGAGGCGATCGCTTCCAGTAAAGGCGGGCGGGCTGCCTGCGGGTTATTCTTGCTTCTCACGCTGAACTGAAAATACAACAGCGCGCTGATCGTCCCGAACAGAAATATCACAGCTTCAACCAGCGCTCCCACCGGGCTGCGCCCGGCCAGCGCCGCGCGGTGCAAGTCAAACCCTGCTGCTGAGGCGCGCAGTTGTCCGCTGAGCGTTCCAATGACCGCCCCACCGATCAAGACGGCTGCACCCACCCCTACCAAATAGCCCATTGAGAGATTGCCCAGGCGCGAAAAGCGCGGAAACAGCTTCGTCAACATCAAAAGACCAAGCACAAGAGGCACAATCGCCCGCAGAATGGCCAGCGCACCCCCCTCTCCAAACGGATAAATCAGGCGCGGCAGGATCACTTGGTAAATCAGCAGCACAGCGGCATATCCGGCCGCAACCCCTACAAACAGCGATGCCACAAGCCGGAAGAGGAAATGATCGCCCAAAAGGTAACTGAACACCAGCAGTGTTAGCAAAAACCCGATCAGTGTCCAGAGAAAATCCTGCTGCATCCCTTTGCCTGCCTTATGAAAGCTTCTTGCGCTGTGACAACAGCCGGACGATCGCCCTCAAAATTGCTCCGGAAAGCAGAAAAGCGACCATGACATACATCCCATAGCGATACGCGTTCCAGTAAGCCGCCGCATTTCCGGGCATTTTCGCCAGTCTTTCATACGCCATTCCAGCCATCAAGCCACTTAACAGTCCATCCACCTGGCCTGTGCTGGCATACGGCTGAAGCATTGGCCCTGCTTGTGCGCTAGTCACCATCAGCAAGGGTGTATTATCAAGCTGTGTGCCGGTCTGCTCAATCCAGGCACGTCCGGTATCCACACTGTCAGTAAAAACAATCACGGCGGCAAAGTCGTTCAAATGCTGAATGCCCTGCAGTGCCATGCTTTCCCAGGGTGAGTCCGCCTCTCCGGGGAGCGCGAACCCGCTCCTGGCAGCCTGCTGCGGTTTCAAAACCAGCTCTTGCAATGAGGACAAGCCGCCCGGCAAATAACCCAGGTTAACCTTGTCCTCCGGCATCGGCGCGGCAGCCAGTCCGCCGGCAGCCAGCAGTTCTGAGGAGGCGCGCCGGTACAGATCTTCCGCCAGAACAGGCCCCGCCATAACTGTGGACACAAAAACCAGTCTCAGCCGCTTTTGTATCAACCGCTGTATCACACCCTTGGCAGCAAAACGCATCTCGCCCGAAAAACCCGCATCATAATCCACCGCCGCCAAAACCGTTTGTCCCGGGTGGAGGGCTTCGATCTGGTTACTGAATGTAAGCAGTTCAGTGGTACTCCCCAGTCCTGGAGTTGCATTCGTTGGCGCTCCCAACAAGAGAGGGTATAAAATCGCGAAGATCAAGATCGCCGCCAGCCCCAGCCGGATGAGCATACGCGGCGCTTCCAGATTTTCCTTTTGCACAGTTTGCGGCGTGCTGGCTGTTCGCAGCAACCCTTCCAGAATCACAGCATGGGCGCGCTGCCGCTCTGTGGCTTTGAGCCGCGCCGAATATACCGGCGGTTTGCGATATTGGTTCTCCAGGTCTTCAGAAGGCAGCACACCGGGAAGTCCCGCCAGCGGGCCGGAGATTTCAATTTGTTCTTCGTCAACCAACTGGCTCTGGCTATCCACCAGGGATTCAACAGGGCGCATGGCCTCCAACCAACCGGGCAGCGTTGCAGGCGCTAAATCATCCGTTTTATCTTCTTCCACAGATTTTTCAGGTTGGGATGATGGCACAGCCGATTCGGGAAGGTCCTGCTGGATGAAGGGCAGCGCATTCTCCGGCAAGGGTGGGCTGATCTCTCCTATTTGAAAAGGAGCGAAAGGCATCTCTGCCGGCTGGGTTTCATCCGGCAGCAACACATCCAAAGAAAGATCCATCTCGCCGATAGGTTCGCGGGCGTCTTTTTCCGGGCTTGGGAGTTCGGCTGCCGGAGGTATCTGTACCTGAGATTCCTCTGCTTCAGGCACAGGCGCCTCCGCCGGGAGCTGAGCAAACCAGTCGGGAGAGGACTCTTCCACCGGCTCCGTCTGCGCCGCACTGCCCTCAACCTCATCTCCAGCCGCGGACAAATCTCCAAGTTTCATCGTCCACCCCGGTGTTTTCGGTGGATCTTCACCAGGGGATGGCGCTTCAGATTCCGCGCCAATTCCGGTTATCAGCCAATTCGGCAATTCATCCGCGGTGCCGTCCACTTCTTCGCGAGGCTTTTCGCTTTCAAAAGCACGCACCCAATCGGGGGGGTCACCCATCGGCGTGGGCTCTACAGGTGCATCCCCGGCTTCCGCTTGCGCAAATACAGCCAACCAATCTGGCGGCTCCTCTTTTTTTAGATGTTCCACCGGCGCACTGCGATCATCTTCTCCGGCCGCGGCCGTCACCCAAGGGGGGATCTCCCCTTCAGGCAGCCCGCTTTCGCTGTCCAGCGTATGCAGTGCATCTCCGTCAAATTCCAGGTTCCCCAAAAATGCAGGGGCGCCAGACTGCGGGGTATCAGCGGGTGGTTGAAAACCTGCCTGTGCCTCCAGCGAGCGCAGCCAATCGGAAAATTCATTTTCCTCATGCTGCACAGGGAATGATGCGTCTTGTACATCTTCCTGGGGTGGTATCTCTATGGGCTCTTCTTCTGCGTCCTCCTGCCAGCTGCCCTCATCCGGAGCTTGAAAAGCTTTCAACGCCTCCATCCAGTCATCATCGCTGGCCTCTTGCGATTCCGGTGGGGTGTTTTTTGCGCTTGTATCCGGTTCCGGTGCGGGCTCCGGCGGAGTGATCCCCTTACTGCTGCGCAGTCGCGCCAGCCAGTTATCCTGACTCTCATCTCCCTGATCCTCACTCATAAGTTCATCAGGACCGCGCAAGTCTGAAAGCCAGGCAGGTGTCTCTTCCGCATCCGTATGCTGAAAGACATCTTCTTCCAGCTCGTTCATGCTTCGTTCTTCTTGTTCACGCTGTCTTATGCGCGTCAGCCAGTCAGGAACAGAGTCTTCCCCCTCTTGTCCGGCGGCATTCTCAGGCAATTGTCCGCCCGCGTGTTCTTCGTTCAGCCAATCAGGGAGGGGCGGTTCTGAAGATGGGGAAGAAAAGGAACCACCCAAGGGTTTGATTTGCGCCCCACAGTGCTGGCAGGCCTCCGCCGTCACCGGATTGGGTTTCCCACACATCGGGCACCTGATCTCATCCATGCGAACCTACCCGTTGTAAGGACGATCCGCACCCAGAAAGATGCGTAAACCGGTCATCAAGCTGCCGGCTGCAATGCCCAATAAAATACCGCGTGCTCCGGCTACCGGCAGCCGGTGGAGAAAGTCCGCAACCCCACCCACCAGCGGAATCTGCCGGACGACGGGTAAAAACCCGCTCAGAAATAAAAGAAAAAACAATGCACTGACCACAAAAACCGTCCCCATCGTTCCTTTGCGCCGCTGCAGAAGGCGTAAACTGGCATATGCCAGTGTGATTGCCAGCACAGCCATCAGGCTGGTTTCAACAGGAACCTGGATGGCGATGATCACATGCTGAAAACCCGGGTCGGCTGGGGACAACCACAACCCCACCCCAAAGGTGATGAGAAATGCAGCCAGGAGCAACAAGCTGTACAGGCTGCGATTTTCTTTATCGTTCGCCTTGTGCCAGTGGACGACCACCAGGTTGAGAATACCAACCAATGCCGCCACCCCTGCCAGGCTGACACCCCAGTCAATCAGCAAGGCGCGCAGGTTTTGCACCAACAGCGATGGGAAGAAATACCCAAGCAAGACAACAAATCCTACAGCAATCGTTACTGCCGGGACGAGCGGTGAACGTATTCTCATAAAAGCGGTGCTCCGAAGACGGATTCCACCAGCTTCAGCGCCGCGCCGGCAATCAGCAGGAGGATGAGCACCCAGCGCAGCACATCTTGCGCCTTTAAACTGGCTTGATGAACCGGGCTGGCTTGCAAATAGGCTGGAATGGCGAAGAGTTCCTCCCCGATCAGCGGCTCTTGCGCAGTGGCATACAAGGCCGCCTGTGCGGGTAGCGATTCACTTCCTGCCAGTACAAACGCGCCCTGGCGTTCAGCCGCCTCACATATCAAAGCAATCTCAGGGCCATAATAGCCCACGAGCAAGTTGGCTGATATTTGTTCACCACTCAGGATCGGAATTACCCCAGCCGTGTAAGAAAAAGGTGTGACGCCAGCCAGCCTGCCCCGATCAGGGTCATACTGTGCAGTGGCATGATTTGTCCGGTAAGCAGCTTGTAACGTATCCTGGCTCAAAATCGCCAGCGTTCCGTCACCGCTGGTGGCAACCGGCGGGCGGTCGCCCACCAGGCTGATCCGGGCAGCCTGTTCCAGTGCGCTCAACCCCACCAGCGCCGAGGCGTTGTTGGGTCCGAGGATACTGCTGTTTCCCAGCGAAACATGCAGGCGCTTGCCTTCCTCCACCGAAAGGCCAATGGCACGCCGTAAATTTTGTAAGGCTCGGATCGCGCGAAGACCCCCGGCGCGAGCATGCTTGGGCAGGGAGAAATACAGCGTCGCCAGAGCACCCGTAAGAATGAGTACAAGGCTGATGATTAAATCGAGGCTAATCACTGCCTTTCCTTCCCGCGCAGCAAAGCCACAAAGGATCGGCTTGCTGCCCGGTCTTCCAACATCTTTGCTGCCGCCTGCCACTCGCCAGGCTGCATCATCCCCCCCAACAAAGGTTCACCGGCATACAACACTTGCGCCGCGATAAAATTGAGGGGGCCCGCTGCTTCCAATAGCAGCGCGGCAGAATCCTCCAAATTCCAGCGATGCAAGAATTGAGCCCAACGAATCCAAAGAGACTGGTCTGACATGAAATGAGTATAGCATAGAAAAAAATGAGTGGTTTTTCAATCGCTTTACATTTTCATAGGGCAAGAATTGGTTTCCAGGGAGCTTCCGCAGAGAGTCGAAGAGGGCGGCTGCCTGCGAATTTTCCTTGAAAGGAAATGATACAATAAAACAACCGGACATAAAGCACAACCAGTAGCGAGAGGAGTTTTCGGATGAATGAATTTTTTCAGGATTTACTGCATATCCCCCCTTGCAACACCCAGCATAAAGCAGAAGTCGCCCGGCTGATCGAAGAACTGGTTCGTATCGGAAAAACTGATGATTACCTCTCAGAACGCCCTACAGCCCCGTTTAACCTGCAATGCCGCCACACTCGCGCCCGTCAGATCGGCCAGCGCCTGCACGATATGGGCAACCTGGCGCTGATGACTTACGCCTACCGTCAAACTCGCCG
>JADLFQ010000094.1 GCA_020845515.1 Anaerolineaceae bacterium
CGGTTGGGCGGCCGGGGGGGGGCGGGGGCGGGGGGTGCCTTGGACAACCGTCCCGGTTGCCTGAAAGGTGGGCGCAATCAGCAATACTGCTATTAGAATTGCAAAAGCGGCGATAATGCCGATAAAAATCAAGCGCTGGTTTCGCTGACTGGCAGCACGTTTTTTTCGATGATATTGACGTTTACTCATAGTTCCTCTTTTCGGATATTTTACCTTTAAATATAAATATCTTGCATGCCTTCTTTACTCGTTGGCGGTATCTTACGGGTGAAAACTTTCACGCTTTCTTTCCTGTGCTTGAAGCCCGCGCTTTTATAGAGTGCAAGAGATGCATGGTTATTGTTTTGAGTGTTTACGGTAACTTTATTAATCTTATTTTTTAAAAAATGGGACAAGCAATTACGCACCAATGAGTATCCAATGCCGCTGCCGCGGAACATTTCTGATACTGCCAAACGTGAGATGTGTCCACCTTCATGGGTTTTGCCTGCTATCAAATAACCTGCCAGTTGCCCTTCCTGCATCCAAACTGTCAAATAATCCGATTCTTTGTAAGCCGCCTGTAGGTTTTTATCAGAAAGCTGCCACAGTGGAGGAAAAGAGTCGTTGTCGAGGATTAATACACCGGGCAGATCTGAGGATGTCATAGAGCGAATGAAAGCATTGGGGTTTGAATGTTTTTCAGCAGGGAGTGTATCTTTCCATTCCAGCATTAGAATATCTTGGGTGTGGTTAAAGCCATGCTCAGGCAGGAATTTAATAAACCATTCCCTGGTGGGTACGGCAGCCAGGGTGTGAATGCCGGGTGGAGGGCAATTCTCCAAAGCTTTCTCACACAACACATGCCAGGCATGCTGTACGGATCCCTCCCAGTGCACAGCAAAAAAACTAATCCACGCGTAACCGGGAGGGTAGGGCGGACAAGCCAATGCAGACATAATTTCTCCGCTATCATCCTCGAGTACCCAATAGGGTTGTTCGCCCAGCAGATCGAGAGGGCAGCGCCAATCCAGATGTTGGTGGTAGGTAAGGCTGCTTTCGTACATTAAGAAGCAGATCTTTTCAAAATCTGTAAGATCGGCAGGGCGGGCGTGATAAGTTTCTGGCATAACCAGGGAATCTACTCTTTTGAACCGAGCATTCGAAAAGGAATTCTGAGCAATTTCTTTAGGAATCGCTCTTTTAAGCTCAGTCGGGACTTATTGTCCAGTGCGGTATCCATTGTTGCCATGGCTTCCATCTGTTTGCCCATGCGCATCTGCAACGCGGATAGGTTCTGCAGGACGGCGGCGCGGGTATCGTGGTCTGGATGGTTTTTTAGAAGCTCTGAGGAGCGTTGGTAACAAATCAGCGCCTCCTCATACCTGCCAAGAGTTTCCCAGGCGGCTGCCTGGTTGCCGAAAGATAATCCCTGCCGATAGGTGTCTCCTGCACCGGCGAAAATCTCATCGGTTCCCTGAGCAAGGTCCAGCGCTTGCTGGGGATCGCCATTTTTTAGAAAGGCTACACTGCAATTATTGGCAACTTCGGCTGCCATTAGAGCGTCGCCAGATTCGGAATACAGGCGTGCGGCTTCCTGAAATGATTGGGCAGCCGCGGCAAAGTTGCCGTTACGAAAAGAGGTTTGTCCCATTTGGTTGATTTCAGATGCCGAGGGGATAATTTTATCCATGATATCTCTGGAAACTCGAATAGTTAATAGGTAATTTCGAGGAGGCCTTCGGCAACCGCACGCAGTTTTTCTACTGACAAATCGCTCAAACGGCGTGCCAGTTCGATATAAGGATGATTGACCGGCTTGCTGACAAATTCCTGTAAATCGGGGGAAAGCTGGTCAAACTTCTCCACAGACTGTTTCCGGCGATGCCATTCACCCACTCTCCCTTTTTCATCGAACAGGCTTTCCACACGTGCATCCAAGGCTGCACACAGCAATTCCAGTTCCGGAAGTTTGAGGTTCGCAGTTCCTTGCCGGATATTTTCAATGGTTTGCTCATCCCAACCGGTTTTTTCTGAAAGTTGTGCGTTGTCTAAATTGGTTGTTTGCAGCCATTGGCGTAGACGCGTTTGAATAATGCGTTTACGCAACCCCAACAGAGACTGAAAATCTGCTTCTTTTGTGTCCTGATTTTGCGGAGCGAGTACCTGATTGCCCCAGAAATGCTCAAGCGGTACATCGAAAATAAAAGCTAAAAGTTCAAGCTCCGGAAGCGATGGCGATTGACCGCCGCTCTCGTAGCTCAGGTATTGTTCTTCCGAGATACCCAGAAAGATGGCGCATTTCTCCGGGCTATACCGGGTAAATATCCGGGCATCTTGTAGTAACAGGGCAATTTTTTTTGTTCGTAGCTTAAGTCGCGTTTCATTTTTGTTGGTCATGTCTATTCCTCCAAGCCACCAATTCAGCTATCTGCGGCGGTTGCCGAGCATTTCAGAGAGGTTTGCGCCAAAAACTTCAGGTCCTAACCGAAAACCGGAGGCTTCCAGGCGTGGTGTGAATAAGGGTCGAATGCCTGTCGGTTTGAGTTCACCGGTGATATTTCCACCGGCGGCAATGCCGGTTTGCTCGAAACGAAAGATATCAGTCATCACAACGGTTTCCCCTTCCATGCCTGCTACTTCCGTAATAGAGGTGATCTTACGGGCGCCATCTTTGAGGCGGGTTGTTTGGACAATGAGATCAACTGCTGAGGCAATTTGTTCGCGCACGACCCTGACTGGCAAATCCATCCCGGCCATCATGCATAAAGTTTCCAACCGGGAAATGGTATCGCGAGGGGAGTTGGCATGAACTGTTGTCAGGGAACCGTCATGGCCAGTGTTCATCGCTTGCAGCATATCCAGCGCCTCACCACCGCGCACCTCTCCAACGATGATCCGGTCAGGGCGCATTCTCAGCGCATTGCGTACCAGGTCCCGAATCGACACCGAGCTTTTTCCTTCCAGGTTGGGCGGCTTGGTCTCCATGCGGACAATGTGCTCTTGCTGCAGTTGAAGCTCTGCGGCATCTTCAATGGTAACAATACGTTCATCGCTAGGAATAAAGCCGGAGAGGACGTTGAGCAGTGTTGTTTTGCCCGAACCTGTTCCGCCGGATACGATAATGTTAAGTCGCGAAATCACACACGCCTTGATAAATTCCGACATGCTGCGAGTAAGCGAGCCTAGTTGAATGAGTTGGTCAACCGAAAGACGGCCTTTTACAAATTTGCGGATGGTGATGGTGGGTCCATCAATTGCCACAGGAGGGATAACTGCGTTAACACGCGAGCCATCTGGTAAACGAGCATCCACGGTAGGGCTGTCTGCATCAATGCGGCGTCCCAGTGGAAGGATGATCTTATCAATCAGGCGGAGGATTTGATCGTCGCTTTCAAAGTTCACGTTCGTTTTGGTAAGCTTGCCTTTTCGTTCAATGAAGACGTGATTGGTACCGTTTACCATAATCTCAGTGATGTCGTCATCATCCAGGAACGATTGAATCAGGCCAAACCCTAGCAACTCGTCAACGATTTCGTGAAAAATCTGATCTCTCAGTGTGTTTGGCAATTGCAATTTGGTAGATTGGTAGGCCTGCTGTAGGTATTGTGTAAGTACCTGCCGGCGCTCATGCATCGCGGGAGGTTTTGCTTCCATTTCGCGCGCGACAATTCCGATCAGGTAACTTTTTAACTTCAAAACCTCCGGGTTGTGCACAAAGGATTGAGGAGCGTTATTCATTCTTTGCCTCAGGATTTTCCAATTCACTGGCAGGAAGTAACCAGATGATCTGTTCCCGATTAATGATGATAAACCCTGCTTTGTAAAGGGTTTTTCCTTCCTTATCCAGGATTTGAGCAGAGGTAATTGCCAAAAAGGTTTCTCCCCGATTGATCTCGTCCTTTAACCGCTCATCATGGCGAATATGTACAAATCCACGGATAAGATGCTGACTCGTTTGGATAAGAGCCTCCACCGGTTGTTTGGGGACGACATCTGTAAAAATTTTGCCTTTTTCTTCAAAAGATGCATACATGATCCACTCTCTTATCCTAACTTAATTGTATCTCTTTTTCGGTTGGTGGCATGAGATAGCCCAAACCTGCGCGGGTGACGATATGCTGCGGGGAGTGGGGGTTGTCTTCCAGTTTCTGGCGCAGTCGAGCGATACTTACCCACAGAATTTCCTTGTCCTCTCTATAAGCTGGACCCCAAATAGCAATAAGCAGTTCTTCAGCTGTCAGCACTTGACCAACGTTATGCGCGAACTGTATGAGTAATCTGTACTCTGTGGCGGAAAGATAAATAGGTTTGTTGTCTTTCCATACCTCAGCGCGCGCAAAATCTATTTTCAGGTTCATGTGTGTAAAATAACGATTCTGGGTAGGCTGCTCTGAAGAATGTGCGCGACGGAGCACAGCGCGTACCCGTGCTACAAGTTCCGGCGCCGAAAATGGTTTTACCACATAGTCGTCTGCCCCAACGCTTAGTCCTTTGACCCGGTCACCCTCTTCCCCGCGAGCGGTGAGCATAATGATAGGAACGTTGGAAAATTGGCGGATACGCTCGCAGGTTGTAATTCCGTCCATTTTCGGCATCATAATATCCAAAATCGCAAGGTCGGGGTGCCGGCTGGCAACGAGCTCTACTGCATCTTCCCCGTTATCGGCTGCGATGACATCGTACCCTTCTTTCTCCAGGTTCACTTTGAGCAAGCGCTGGTACAAGGCCTCATCATCTACTACAAGTATTAAGGTCATACCGGCCCTTCCTTTCGTAGGTTTTCTATGCGATCATAAGGTAAGAAAATATGAAATACCATTCCCTCTCCAATATCCGATTCGGCGACGATTTTTCCATGGTGGGCTTGAATGATTTGCTTGCAAATAAACAAACCCAGTCCTGATCCTTTTGAATTCATCACCTGGTCAGGTCCCCGAAAAAACCGCTCGAACAACAAGGGGAGATGCTCCGGGGCGATACCGGGGCCAAAATCCTTGAAGATGATCATTGTTCCCGCCTTATCTTGTTCTATTTTAATCAATAATTCGTAGCCGGGGGCGTATTTGACGCAATTACTGATCAGGTTTTCGAATACTTGAGTAAGTCGTAAAGGATCACCACCAATCGGCTTCAAAGGTTTGTTAATTTGTAAGTTGATTGGCATACGGGGGTTGTGCAAGCGGGTGCGTGCTACGAGATCGCTCAGCAAAACATCTATGCGTAGCAGTTGAAAGTTCATCTCCATCAAACCGGCTTGTAAGCGGGCAGAATCGAGCAGGTTTGTGATCAGTTCCTGCATATGATCCGTTTCGCGGTCAATAATTTGCAGGAATTCAAAGCGGCTGTCCTCATCCCAAGTTGTATCAGATCTTAACAGTGTGGTGGTGTAGCCCTTGATAAAACCGAGGGGGCTGCGCAATTCATGGGTGATGGTGGAAATAAACTCTTGCTGTAATTGCACCTGTTTGTATTGGGCTTGCAACGCCTCTTCATCTGACTCCAGCCGGCTGCGTTCGATCAAGAGTGTTACCTGGCGGGCGACAAATTCGGCGAGTTGAATTTGCGCAGGTGTAAAAGGCGGCCCGCCAAAACGAATGAAGATTAATGCGCCAAGGTAATGACTGCTTACCAGCAAAGGGATGCCGAGCAGGTAGGGATATTTGACCCGGTTTTCTTCCGAGAAGCTGCCAGGTTCTTCCACAATGGTTTTACGTTGTCGGCTGACATTATTGGCAAGCTCCTCTCCCCAAGAGATCTCAGCCTCACCGCTGCGGCCTCTGCCGATTGCACGGGCATACATCACGTCCAATCCTTCACCGCCGGGGTTTTGCTTATACAATACCATGTTGTCGAAAATAAAAATCGCGCGCAGAAGCTGCATGGTCTTGTCGAGGGCGGTTTTCCAGTCCGGTGATTTTGTGATGATCTCGCAGATTTGAAAGAGATGGTTGATTTCCAACGTTGCCAGTTTCACACCCAGGTTTTTCATAATCTCACGCTTCCTGATGAACCACCCTCAAGTTGAAAGAGAACTCACTTCCTTTGCCAACTTCCGAGACAACATACAGAATTGTGCCGTGCGCCTCGGCGATGTTGCGTGCCAGCGCAAGGCCCAGACCTGTTCCTCCATATCGGCGTGATGCCCCGCCGTTCAATTGATGAAAAGGCTGAAAAATTTGAGGGATTTTCTCCGGGGCCATACCGATACCCGTATCCTGAACAATGATTTTCAGGAAGGGATCATCAAAACAAATGCTCAGTTGGATGGTGCCGCCGGCGGAGGTGAACTTGATTGCATTATCAATGAGCTGTTCAATCAGCCAGGATATTTTTTCTTCATCAGCTTTGACGAACAGACTGGCTTGCGGAATCTGGGGGACAAACTGGAGATCATGTGCTCTGGCTTTTACTGTAGCCTGTTTCGCAATTTTTTGACAAAGGAGGGGCAGGTCGAAAATACGGAGGTTAAGGGTGATCTGACCTGGCTCTGCCATCGAAAATTGAATCAAATCTTCAATCAGGTGTTCGAGGCGGTCTGAAGATTGCCGCGTAACCGCAAGTGCACGCATCTGCTCCGCCTGCAAAGGCCCGAGTTCTTCACTGTAAATTAATTCCAGATATCCTTTGATGTGCGTCAGCGGCGTTCGCAATTCATGCGAGATGTTTGAAACGAAATCGGATTTCAACTGGTTTAGTTCTGAAAGCTTTTTAAGCGCCAGCTCTAACTCGGCGGTTCTCTCTTGTACCCGTCTTTCAAGCTGCCGGTTGGCGTCTTGCAAAGCAGTTTTAAGCTGGATAATTTGCTCGGTAATTGCCTGATCCAGTGTTTCGGCATCGATCGCGCCAATTTGTATCAATATCTTTCCTAGAAGTTGTGGTTTTTTTCCTTCTTGTTGGAAACGCGCTTGTAACTCGAGAGCATGTTTCAATTCCTCGGATGAGATGAGTCTCTTTTCCACCAGATAGTCGCCCAGTCTGGCTACAAGAATTTCAGGGGAGAGGGTTGTGGTTTCGTGGGTTTGGGAGCTGTCTGTCAAAATGTACTCCTCCATACCCACTCACCTCCCACCATGGTCGCCAGCGGTTTGATATGGACCCATTCTTCGGGAGCTATTGTAAAAGGGTCTTTTTTTAAGACGATTAGATCTGCCCAACAACCGGGTGTAAGCTGTCCCTGCCGCCCTTCAACTCCACTGGTGTATGCCGGGTTGGTGGTGTAACCCGCCAGTGCTTGCTGGAGCGTCAGTCTTTGCTCTGGATACCACCCTTTTGGCCCGGGCTGCCCGTTTTGTCTGCGGCGTGTTACGGCTGCGTATAACCCCCAGAAGGGATTTGGAGATTCTACCGGCGCATCAGAACCAAAGCTGAGCACTGCGCCGCTTTTCTGCAAAGAAGCATACGCGTACGCGTGGGCGGAACGTCCGCCTAGGTATCTGTCTGCAATATCCATATCCGAGGTCGCATGGATCGGTTGAACGGAAGCTGTAATGTTGAGGTTCGCAAGCCTGGACAGGTCTACAGGGTCGGTAATTTGAACGTGTTCGATGCGGTGACGGAGGGCAGGGAGGTTGTTCTCGGCTTCATACTTTCTCAATTGCTGGAAGGCGTTAAGAACCTCATGGTTGGCACGGTCGCCGATGGCATGCACTGCCAGGCTAAGCCCGCTGCGAGCAGCTTGGCATCCGTATTCAAAAATTTCTTTTGCGTTCAGGAAAAGCATCCCTGTTTGGTCTGCGCTTCCCTGGTAGGGTTTGAGCATGGCGGCGGTTTGGGGACCCAAGGCGCCGTCTGCAAATAATTTGACTGCGCCGACCCATAAAAATTCATCTCCAAAACCGGTTCTCAATCCCACCTCAACGGCATGAGATAGGTTGTCTAGTGGAATACTTTTTACGACACGCAGCTTTAAGCGATTTTGGGCGTGCAAAATTTGCAAAGCAGAAAAACAGCGGCGCCTATCGAAGTCATGTACGCCGGTCAATCCTAGCTGCCATAAAGTGGGCAGGGCACGGGCGATGATTTCACTGGCTTGCGCGTCCGTTGGTTCCGGAATAGCTTTTTCTACAAGCGCCATAGCGTTCTCGAATAGAATGCCGGTTGGGTTTCCGTGGGTGTCGCGATCAATCTTGCCGCCTTGAGGATCAGGGGTATCCCGTGTAATTCCTGCCAGACGCAGTGCGGTGCTGCTGGCCCAACCGGCATGCAACGATTTAGCCGTCAGATAAACAGGATAGTTGGGGGCTGCCTCGTTGAGCAGGGCTGCGCTGCCAAATCCCTCCACCCACAAATTTTGGTTCCAACCATGTCCGAGAATCCACTGATCTTTTGGCGTTTGCATGGCACGTTCAGTCACCCGTTTTAGACAGGTATCGCGGCTTTCTGTCTCGCAATCAATTCGATCCAAGCTTTGGGCATAGTGCTCAAGATGTAGATGGGAATCGATCAACCCAGGCCAGACAATGTGTCCTGCCAGATCAACGCGAGTGAGTTCATTCTCCTGCCTGCCGAGCATTTCGGCTTTTGGGCCAACAGCGATGATGCGCCCATTCTGGATGGCGAGCGCGCTGACTTGCAGTTCTGCCGGATTGTTGGTAAAAACCTTGGCATTGTAGAGTAGGAGAAAATCATTCGGAGGCATAGTTTTGTGTAATTTGACTGACAAGTGTATTGAGTTCCTCATCTGAATAATAATGGATAAGGAGCGTCCCGCCTTTTTTTCCCTGGCGCAGTGTTACTTTGGTGCCAAGCGCCTGGCGCAGGCGATCTTCAATTTCCTTGATTTCCGGGGCGGGTTCAGCTTGAACAGAGGAGGGCGGTTTCTCACCTCCAAACTTCCGAACAAGCATCTCTGTCTGTCTGACGGATAGATCGAGACGAAGGATGGTCTGTAACGCGGCGGTTTGTGCTTGTGCGGCATTAAGCGCTAATAGTGCACGCGCATGTCCTTCACTGATATGGCCGCCAGCCAGCGCGGTTAAAACAGGTTCTGCCAGCTTTAATAAGCGCAGGGTGTTGGTAACACTGACACGACTTTTGCCGACACGTGTGGCAATTTCTTCATGTGAGAGGTTAAAATCTTCGCTAAGCTGGCGGTAAGCTTGAGCAGTTTCGAGGGGCGTCAGATCAGAGCGCTGCACGTTTTCCACCAGAGCAATTTCCAGCATTTGCCGATCTGTGGCTTGCCGCACAAGCACTGGGACGCTCTCAAAGCCGGCAATTTCGGCTGCCCGCAAGCGTCTCTCGCCCGCGATCAAAATATATTGGTCAGTTTCCGGATCCTGTGTGACGACCAGCGGCTGGAGGATGCCGTGCTCGCGAATCGATTCTGCTAATTCGTGCAGCGATTCGGGGTTATGTTTGCTGCGTGGTTGGTGAGGGTTAGGGATGATTTTTCCAATCGAAACATAAGCGCTTCCGCCTTCGGTGTTCTCGTTGGATGGCAGCAGGGCGCCCAGTCCTTTCCCCAAACCTCCTTTGCGAGCCATGTATACCTCCGTGGGATGATCTATTCTAAAATTGGTGTTGTAATTCCGTCTTGCCGAAGCATTTCACTAACAAGGTTCATATAAGCTTTAGCGGCATTGGAGTCTGGTGCGTAAATTGATATGGGCTGCCCATACGAAGGTGCTTCAGCAAGACGAACGCTGCGAGGGATGATGGTCTGAAATACTTCCTCCGGGAAGAAGTGCCGCACTTCTTGAACAACATCCATGGCGAGGTTGGTCCTGCCATCGTACATCGTCAGGACGACGCCGCGCACCTTGAGTCCTGGCGAGACAGTGGATTGCACCCTGTGCAGGGTTTGCGTTAACATTCCCAGGCCCTCCAGGGCCAAATATTCGCACTGCACCGGGATAATAACGCCGTCCGCAGCAGCTACCAGGCCGTTAACGGTTAACAGGCTGAGAGAGGGCGGGCAGTCAATTAGAATGTAATCGTAACGCTCGCGAGCTGGTTCCAGCGCCTCACTAAGGCGAGACTCGCGCTTATCCATTTCCACCAGCTCAATTTCTGCGCCGGCCAGTGCTGGCGAAGAGGGCAGTAGGGAAAGTTTGAAGCGTGGGTTATGCAGCACCTGTGAACCAAACGGCACAGCGCCAATGAGCACTTCATATATGCCGGATTTTACCGCGCGTTTATCCACTCCAAGGCAGGAGGTGGCGTTGGCTTGTGGGTCAAGGTCTACCAAAAGGACACGTTGCCCGAAATATCCCAGATAGGAGCCCATATTAATCGCGGTGGTGGTTTTACCAACACCGCCTTTTTGATTGACCAGGGTATAAATACGCGCCATAGATCACACTCTCGAAATGATTTCAACCATACAGGCTTCTACCTCGGAGGAGGTGGGGATACCCTGAAGGCCGCGCCGGGTGACAGAAGTTGCAGCCAATTTCACTGCAAAACTTGCCGCTTCCCACGGATCCTGTGTCTGGTGTAGACGATAAAAAAATGCCGTTGCAAAAATATCTCCTGCCCCAACCGGGTCAATCTCTTTCACCCTGGGGGAGCGGAAACGTCTCTGGTCGCCCCTCCAAAACACACGTGCTCCGGCTGCACCTTCTGTTACAGCGAGAACGGATGAAGCGGCCTGAAGTTCCTCGATACGGTGTTCATTATTTTCCACATCCTCTATACTCAATACCGCCGCTTTTACCTTTTTCAGTGTTTTATAAGCCTGTGGCCACGCATTGTAGCTTACCCGGCCGTCGTTTCCCCGGCCGCGCAGCCAACCTTGCAGCGTCAGGCCTACCATTGAGTGAGGAAAGCTCTCAACCAGGGCAGGGGCGACTTCATTTGCAACCGGTCCCAAATGAACGATGGGTGCAGCTTTCCAGCATTCCGGTGTCACGCCGGTGGTCAACAGTTGGGCGGTTTTGTGAAGATATTGCACCCTGCCAGAGGAGGTGTAAAGATTCTCGAAGGTAGTGGTGTATTCCGACGGATACCTGACTATTTGTATCCCTTCGAGTTCCGGAAGAAGTAAACCGGCCGCACAGGAAGTTACCAATCCAACCCGAAGTCCCAACGCTTTGGCTGTGAGCGCGGCATAGGCGGCTGTACCTCCCAGCACATATCCCTGTGGCGTCAGGTCCTGTGTGAGGTTTCCAATGATCAAATAGTCAACCGGTTTAATGTTTGCCAGCGCTTGCATGGGGGTTGCCGTAACCTTGTTCGGCGACAGGGTTACTCCTCGCTTTCTGTGCTAGAGATGAAGTTGGTCGGTTGATCTTTGTTTTGTTCCTCTATAGGAGAACTGGGGACAGGTGTTCCGCAATAAGGACACAAGTTCCAAGGCAATTCGAGCAACCGATTGCACTTATGACAGGTTTTTTTGAGGCGGGTATGACAGTTAGGGCACACCATCCACCCTTCCTGCACCTTGCGGGAACAGCCCGGGCAGGCGGGGCGTTCCTCAATGGTTTGGAGCATGGCCTCTTCCTCAAGACTTTTTTGGTACTCTTCTTCCATTGTTTGCGGCGGGCGCAAGATCAAATAAATGAGGATTCCTGGAAGGAACAAGACGGCAACGATCAGGATAGCCAAAATACGCAGCAGTTTGTCGCGGCTGCGGCTTTGAATATCGCGGTAAGTCCAAAAAATCAGGCTGAGCCATAGGGAAGCTATAAAGGCGGCGCCAAAAGCGAGTGCGAGGAGTATAAAGCTGCTTAAGGTGGTCGGATCGAATGTCATGGCTTGCTCCTGATGAAAGAATTATAGCATGGTTGAAAGGAAACCATATTTACCGAGCGAAATTATACGAGCCGAGACCAAACCAGAGAATTTTGCAGTACTGGCAGAATTGCTCAAAAGTGATGCTTGTTGTATAGTAATCCCAGCCCGAAATCAATTAATAGGAATAAGATATGGGAAAAAAAGAAATCATTGCCCCTTATCGCATAACTGATCTGCAGGAGACCGAACGACCGCGCGAACGGCTGGCAGAGCGGGGGGCGGATGCGCTGAGTAACGCTGAACTGCTGGCAATCTTGCTGCGGGTGGGCATACCGGGCGAGAATGCTGTCCAACTCGGTCAGCGTTTATTGAATTCACTTGGCGGGTTGATGGGGTTGCACCGGGCCTCTTTTCTGGACGTGCGCAACCAACATGGCGTTGGCACTGCCAAGGCGGCGCAAATTAAAGCCGCCATTGAGTTGGGAAACCGCCTGCGACTGATCACACCGGAGGAACGCCCTGCAGTTAACAGTCCGGAGGATGGCGCGGCGCTGGTGCAATACGAAATGTCCGCGTTGGATCACGAGGAATTGTGGGTGATCCTCTTAAACACACGCAACCAGATGCTGGCAATTGAGAAAGTGTATAAAGGATCGCTGAATTCTTCGATAGTGCGTATTGGTGAGTTGTTTCGTGCCGCCATCCAGCGGAACGCTGCCGCGATTATCCTGGTGCACAACCATCCCAGTGGGGATCCAACACCGAGTGCGGAAGATATCGGCTTGACGCGAGCGGTGGTGCAGGCCGGTAAACTGCTGGATATTGACGTCCTGGATCATTTGGTGATTGGAAGCGGGAGGCATGTGTCGCTGAAGGAAAGGAACCTGGGCTTTTGATGAGGGTCAAGCCGCTATCTGCGTATAGCCATTACATTAATTGAATGTTCGTTGACAAAATTTTTCCTTCATAGTAATATTGAGTTCGATCCGGCGAGGTAGCTCAGTGGTAGAGCAGGGGACTCATAAGCCCTTGGTCGTGGGTTCAAATCCCACTCTCGCCATTCCGAACCCCCAATAAGCCGGGGGATTTTTCGTTTACCAGGAATTGTTGGCACCTTTCAACACTAAATTTGTTGACCTCTGTTTAGAGCCGGCATACACGAAGAGATGACGAGAGGGAAATTGATCTTGTGAAACCCAGGCTGCGAAAAGAAATTCTGACCCTCATTTTCTTGGGGCTGTTATTGTTTATTGTGGGTTATTTTTTGCCAATCGGTTTCGATTGGGAACGGCAGTATAGCAAGGGAATTTACCCCGGTTTTTGGATGCCCTGGACTAAGCCGCTGGTCAGCCTGCTCAACCAGCCGGCTGTTTTTGCAATTACGGTTTTAGCGATTGGTGTGCGCGCCTACCGTTACCGCCCGGCGCTTGCCCCCATCGCCCTTGCGTTGGTATCACTGCCGGTTTTATGGGTGCTGCACCTGGGCACGCTGGACGGTTTGAGTATACTGGGGATGCTTCTCCTGCCGTTGGGGGCGCCGCTGGTGTTAATCAAACCGCAGGTTGCCTCCTTTGCTCTATTGGCGAGCCGGCGCTCGCTTGCGGTGGCTGTTTCTTGGATCTTGTTCTCTTTTTTGATCTGGGGATTTTGGCCGCTGGGATTTCTCGAAATCTTCTCGCCGGATTGGTGGGTGGAGTGGCAGCAGGATATTGCCCTGTTTCCTTATGGCCTGGCTCTGGCGCTCCCGCTGTTATGGTTTTCACGTGGCGACCAGGACCTGCTCATGGCTGCTGGAAGCCTTGCGACACCGCACCTTTTCCCGTATCACTTTATTGTTTTAATGCCGGCGCTGGCGCGCATGCGCTGGTACTGGATGGTTGCCGCCTGGGTGGTCACCTGGACGCCGATTTTTGCCGCCAACTGGTGGGGACCGCTTTTCTGGCACGTTGGTAATTTGGCTAGTGTGGTATTCTGGCTGGGGATATATTACGCGCCGGTACAACCCTACCCGCGGCCGGAGAGATTCCGCCTCTTCCCTGAGTAACTCCGCTGATTTGGTGATCAGCGTAAGACTAATTTTGATATGGTTGCCTTAGGAAAAAACTTGTATCATCCTTCGAGGTTATGCTATAGTATTTCGCATAACTTCTTCGTTGTAGCGGAGTTATGGAAATGGAACTACGACAACATACTGGGATGGGTGGTAATTAAATTACGGGTGGTTATCAGGTCTTTGTTCCCTACTGTTTGCTGTTTTTTAATAAAACTTAATCACTGGAGACAACCTTGAACTTTCAAACACATTCTGTACTTGATGCACATATCCATTACGATAATCCGGCACTGATGCCCGACCTGATTGAGATTCTTGACCACTCCCAGATTGGGAAATTTAATATTGTTTGCACGCCTCACACCAACCGGCTCAGTTTGGTGCCTGATGCGCTGCATCTTAAGGCACATTACCCTGAGCGGGTTTATGTATTTGGTGGTTTGGATATCTCTGGGTTGTTTACTGCTCCTGCTGCTTGTGGGGTGTATTTTGCCGGTTATTTGGACAAGCTGGTACAAATGGGCTGCGATGGGGTGAAGATGATCGAAGGTAAACCGGACATGCGCCGGATGCTGTCTATTCCAGCCTTTGACAGTCCGGCTTATGCTCCATACTGGGCGAAGATGGAAGAAATGAGTTTACCGTTGATCTTTCACGTCAACGATCCGGAGGAATTTTGGGACCCGGTGCTCATTCCAGACTGGGCAAAGAGGCAGGGCTGGTTTTATGGCGATGGCAGTTATGTTTCCAACGAAGTTCAATATAGTGAGGTGTTGAATTTGCTGCACCGCCACCCCGGTCTGAAAGTGATTTTCGCACACTTTTTCTTCCTTTCCAACCAGTTGCCGCGCCTGTCTGATTATCTGGATGAGTTTCCCAACATGCACATTGATCTGACCCCAGGCATCGAGATGTACTATGCCTTTGCCCGCAATCCAGATGTGGCGCGCGATTTCTTCCTGAAATATCAGGACCGCATTTTGTTTGGCACCGATATTGGTGCAAAAGGATTGCTGGCTGGCGGCGGGATTGACCCGGTCGACAGCCAGATCCGCGTTGACCTGGTACGGAGTTTCTTAGAGAAAGAAGGGGAATTTCGAGTGGTTTCCGGTCAGGGTTTCCTGATGGAGAAATTTGCTGGTCCCTTCCAGGGAATCAATTTACCAGCAAGTGTGCTGGAAAAAATATATCACACAAACTTCGAACGTTTGGCAGGGGAACATCCCAGTCCGCTTAACCCCGATGCGATTATTCAGGAATGCCAGCGTCTGGCTGCGGTTATTCCAGCAATGGGAGCGGCTCGCCCAGGTGAGCAGGCGGATCCTTCTGTTGCTGAAATGGTTTCGCATTATTTCCGTGAACAAAAAGGAGCGTGACAGAACATGACGACCATGAAAACCATCAAGAAGTGGCAAGAGCCGATTTATGCAATCGGCGGGTTTGGACCGGGATTTATGTACCAACTGGTGTTAACGTATCTGCTGTACTATTACCGTCCTGCTCTGGCACGCATAGAGACCGGCGCGATCGTGTTTGCCCCGGCTGGGGCGTACGCCCTCGGGATGTTGTTAGCCCGTGTACTGGATGGCGTAGTAGACATTCCAATTGCCAGTTGGACAGATAACATGAAAAGCCGCTGGGGGCGCCGCCGCCCGTTGATGCTGCTGGGTATTATCCCCACCATTGTATGTTTCATCCTTTTGTGGTTTCCACCCTTTACAGGAGATCAACTGGGACCGGATGGTCACTGGGCAAACGCAGTCTATATCGCTATCGTCAGCTCATTGTATTTTTTCTTCCATACGCTTATCATCGTCCCCTACCTGGCGTCTCTTTCGGAAATTGTGTCGGATGAGCAGTCCCGTGTGCGTGTTGCCAGTTGGCAGACCTTTTTTAACACCGGTAGCTATGTTCTGGTCTTCGTGGTGGCACCGATCCTATTCAACCGTTTTGGTGTGCATGGCACAGCGATAATGCTTTTGCCCAGCTTTATTACTTTTATTGGTCCGCTGCTGGTAATCAAGGAAGACGCGTCCACTACACCCGCGGTCAAAGAAAATTCAAAAGATGTCCCGCTTTTTCAGAGTATCAAGCTCACTTTGATCAACCGCACTTTTTTGATCTACATGTCAACCGTGGCAACCTTTTTCTTCGGTTTACAGCTATTTTTAGGGGGGATTGCTTTTATGGCTGCCGACATGATGGGTATTTCTGATGCAAAACTGGGCTTGATGAATGCGGCTGCCTTTGCACCGGTACCGATTATGTTGGTAATCTTTAATTTGATTTCGCGGAAACGAGGGGCTAAGTTTACCTTTCGTGTCTCACTGCTGGTTTTTGCGGTGGCAATGCTGCTTTTTCCGTTGGGCTGGACGAAGTTTAACCTGCCAGTACCCCCGCTGGTAGTTGGTATCATCGCCGGGGCGATCGCCAGTTTCTCCATTGGAGCATTTTTCACTATTCCCTACGCCTTCCCGGCACAGATTGCCGCGGTAGAAGCCGCACAGACCGGGAAAGACCGTGCGGGGATGTACTTTGCCGTACAAGGATTGATCAACCAATTTGTTGGTTCACTGGCTGGCTCGGTTCTGGCGCTGTTGTTGACTTGGCGTTTTGGCGTGATTGTGATCGGTCCGGTGGTGGCTGTTTTCATGGTGCTGGCTTTTGTGCTCTTTGCACCTTACCCGTTGGGGCAGCCAAAAGAGAAACGATAACCTAAAACTGCTCGGTGTAAACCTTGAAACCGGGGTTTAATCTGGACTGCTGATCGGTTTATTTCATCGCCAGCAGATTTGTCGTGAATATCAGCAAAAATCTGCTGACGTTTGATTTACAGCCGTGTTGAGTGTACCGGCCTCAGTGTGATATTTTCTTTGCTAAAGTACTCCGGCGAGAATGGCAAGCAATAAGCCGCCTGCGACGACCGAGCCGAGTTGACCGGCGGTATTAGCGCCCATGGCGTGCATCAAGAGGAAGTTTTCAAAATCATATTGCTGACCGAAGCGCTGTACCACGCGAGCGGACATTGGAAAGGCCGAAATACCGGCCGCGCCGATCAGAGGGTTGAACTTTCTGCCGGAGAGGGTATACATTAACTTGCCGAGCAGCAATCCGCCGATAGTATCAATCACAAAAGCCAGCAGCCCGATCCCCAGGATCACCAGCGTATCGAGCTGAAGGAATTTCTCACCCGCCATCGTGGAACCAATGACAATGCCGAGAAAGAGGGTGGTTAGGTTGGCCAGCTCGTTCTGGGCAGTCAGGTTCAACCGCTCTACCACACCTGATTCGCGCATTAAGTTGCCAAACATCAGGGTTGCAATCAGCGGCGAGGCCTTCGGAGCGAGCAGGGAGATTACAATGGTGACGATGATCGGAAAGAGGACGCGCACGGTTTTGGAGATTTCTTTTTGTGTATAGGGCATGCGCACCCGGCGCTCTTCCGGGGTGGTCATCAAACGCATAACAGGCGGCTGGATGATAGGAACGAGAGACATATAACTGTAGGCACAAACTGCAATGGGTCCAAGCAGGTGTGGCGCCAGCTTGGAGGAAACGTAGATGGCGGTAGGGCCATCAATTGCGCCAATAATCCCGATAGAGGCAGCTTCGTTCATGTTAAAGCCCAGCAAAAGAGCCAATAGCAGTGTGCCAAAAATTCCAACCTGTCCGGCAGCCCCCAAGAGCGCCATTTTGGGGTTCTCCAGGAGAGGGCCAAAATCGGTCATTGCGCCAATGCCAATGAAGATAAAGAGCGGGAAAAGTTCAGTTGGGATGCCGACCTGATAGAGAATTCCCAGGAAACCATCCTGGCTGGTGATGCCGGTGAGTGGCAGGTTGGTCAGGATCGCTCCAAAACCGATCGGCAGGAGAAGCACGGGTTCATAATCTTTTGCGACGGCGAGGTAAATCAATGCGCCGCCAACAATCATCATGACAATATTTTGCCAGTTTAGTTCTTGCAGAGCTTGCAGCAAAACAAGTGCGTTGGCGATATCCATACCTCTCCTCACACATACCGGATGAGAATTTCACCAAAGCCAACCTTTTGACCTTCGGCAACCTCCACCGAAGCAATAACTGCATCGCGTGGTGATTTGAGCGCATTTTTCATCTTCATGGCTTCCAGGAAACATAGCGTCTGCCCGATCGTCACCTTGTCTCCGGGTTTTACGGCGATATCGAGGATTGTACCTGGCATGGGTGCGTGCAGATCGTTACCAGAGTTCACTGTTGCCGGTGAAGGGGCGTTTTTTAAGGGCGGCTTGGAAGGAGATGATATCTCCGTGGCAGGTGAGGCTACCGGAACAACGTGGGAAAATGCACTTTCGCCAGGATCAAATTCAACGCTGTATTTCTTTCCATTAACGATAACTTCAATGGGGGAATCTGTCAGATCGCCGATTTCCACCTGGTAACTTTTGCCATTGACTGTGAGTATCTGCTTCATTCTAGACCTTTTGAAATGAAAAGCTCCATTTATTTCCGGCGGGAAGCCAATTGATTTAAAGACCACCACAAACTGCGGCCAGAAAGCAAACCAGCGCCTAAATTTGCATGAGAGCGGGTGCGGGCGTGCGCCAAAGCCACTGCAATGACGGCAGCAATGGCTTCTTCGTCCTCGTACGCAGCTTCCTCAAATGCCTGATCGGAGACGAGAGTTTCAGGTTGGATGGAGGCCGCTTTGGTTTTTGAACCTGCGGGGAAAAGTTTTTGCAGCCCGATCATCACGCTAATGATGAGCAACATGAAAAGAAACGCGGCTATTAAGCCAATTGCGCTAATCGCTAACCCTTGGTGAATAAGCTCCAAAACGCACCTCTGAAGGTTACAGTGGGATGTTGCCGTGTTTCTTGGCCGGCAGTGTGGTTTGCTTGTCGCGCAGCAATTCCAGCGCGGCAATCAGACGGGGACGAGTTTCTGAGGGTAGGATGATATCGTCAATGTGCCCGCCTGCGGCGGCATTGTAAGGGTTGGAAAATTTGTCGCGGTACTCAGCCGCCAGGCGGGCATGTTCTGTATCGGGATCAGCGGCATCCTTGATGTTTTTGCGGAAGAGAATGTTTACGGCGCCCTCTGCTCCCATGACGGCAATTTCAGCGTTGGGCCAGGCGAAAACGATATCTGCGCGCAGATGTTTTGAGCCCATCACAATATAAGCGCCACCATATCCTTTGCGGGTGATTACCGTCAGTTTGGGGACAGTTGCTTCAGAATAGGCAAATACAATCTTCGCGCCATGCCGGATGATGCCGCCATGCTCTTGGGCTACACCGGGAAGAAAACCGGGAGAGTCCTGAAATGTGATTACGGGAAAGTTGAACGCATCACAAAAACGGACAAAGCGAGCGATTTTATCAGCGGCATCAATATCAATACTTCCCGCCAGGATGGCAGGCTGCTGACCGACGACGCCGGCCGGCTGACCGTGCAAGCGGGCAAAGCCGGTAATCGCGTTGCGTGCGAAATTTTCATGCACTTCAAAAAAACTGCCCAGGTCAAAAATCTTTTCCACGGCTTCACGCATGTCATAGGGTTCATTAGGTGCAGTTGGAATCAACTTGTCCAAAGATTTGTCCATGCGATACGGATCATCAACAGGGTCAACAGGCGGCGGCTGTTCCAGGTTGTTGGAAGGAAGGTAGCTTAATAATATCCGTGCAGTTTCGAGGGCGTGTTCTTCGTTTTCAGCTGCGAAGTGTGCAACGCCGCTTATACTGGCATGGGTGCTGGCGCCTCCCAAAGTCTCAAAATCCACTTCCTCGCCGGTGACCGATTTAATCACCTCCGGGCCCGTGATAAACATGTGGCTGGTGTTTTTAGTCATGATAATGAAATCGGTAATAGCTGGAGAATAGACTGCGCCGCCAGCACATGGGCCCAACTCGATACTGATCTGCGGGATGACGCCTGATGCCAGGGTGTTGCGGTAGAAAAGCTCACCAAATGCCCATAGGCTCCAAACGCCTTCCTGGATGCGCGCGCCGCCCCCATCGCTCAACCCGATGACCGGAACACCGGCCTGCATAGCCATATCCATGAGTTTGGCAAGTTTGATCCCGGCAACTTCACTGAAAGATCCCCCCATAACGGTGAAATCTTGAGCATACAGGCAAACCCGGCGACCATCAATCTTTGCGAACCCAGCCGTCATACCATCCGAAATTGTACGGGATTTATCCATGCCATAGTCTGAGTGTCTGTGGAGCATAAAAGGCAGAATCTCCTGGAATGACCCTGGATCAACAAACTTTTCAACCCTTTCTCGTGCGGTCATTTTGCCTTTGGCGTGTTGCGCCTCAATACGGCCTTGCCCACCGCCTTGTGCAAGCTGCTTTCGCATCTCTTTTAATTTGGTGTTTGGAGTTGGTTGATCATTCTTTGGTTGTGCTTGCTCGTCGCTCATCTGAAACTCCATTTGCTTTTATTATCCTCTATTCCCGCTTAAATGAGCCGTAGTTTGTGCTAGTCAGCTATTTCATACCGGCTTATTTAAGAGGTGCACATAAGCACCTGACAATAACGTGCGTCATGGCATTTCTTCTTTTCTGTGCTGGGAGTACCAGTTTTTATGCATATACCCATTGTAGCGCAAAGCTATTTAAAGCTGAAGTCAAAGATAGAAACGGCTGGCAAAGGTTATTGCCAACCAAGAGTGCCCACAAGGGGTCTCCAGTCAATTGGGTGTGTATATCATCATGCCGGCTGGCATCAATAGGGCGTCAGGGCCGGTAAGCCGCCGGTGACAGACCGAGCAGTTGTTTTTTGAGAGAACGCGGGAAGCCGGGTTTCTCTTTCCTGCTTCGTTTTTGTTTCAGAGCTTCTTGATGTATCAGGCAGTATTTCTATCTCTGCAACATCGTAATTTACGAGCAAACAATAAGAACGACAATTATGGTGACGATAATACCGATTAGATCACAGGGTTATAAAGAAAAAGCCGCTTGTCCTGGGTGTACCCTTCTTTATAATCCCTTGAAATAATGCGCTTGACCCATTCGTTAAGATGGTCGGCCTCTTCTTGGATAATATATGACAGCTAAACTCGCGCGCACCACGCCGGGTTGCTGGCGACGGTCTTCCTGCGGGACTTGCTGTTTAAATTTCGCAAAACTTTAAAAAAGTATGGAAAGGGGTTGAGCTATCCTTAGGCTTTAAGAGAATCTTTAAAGGGGTCGAGAGCCTGCTCCATTTGATACCTAAACTGTCTGGTATATAACTGATAGTATTTTCCTTGCAAATGGATTAAATTCTGGTGTGTGCCAATCTCGGCGATTTTTCCATCTTCAATCACCAGTATTCGATGGGCGCGCCGGATGGTTGAAAGCCGATGCGCGATGACGAAACTGGTGCATTGCTTTAAAAGCAGTTCCATGCCTTTTTGAATGTAAGATTCTGTCAATGTATCCACTGAACTTGTGGCTTCATCCATGATGAATATTTCGGGTTTAGCGAGGATCGCACGTGCCAGGCTGATGAGTTGTTTTTGACCAACAGAAAGCAGGCCGCCTCCCTCCCCTACAGGTTCCTCATACGCTTTTTCAAGCTGCAGGATAAAATCATGTGCTCCGGCTAGTCGAGCAGCCTCTACAATCTCTTCGTCGCTGGCATCAAGCCGCCCATAGCGGATATTTTCGCGAACAGACCCGGAAAATAGATATGGCGTTTGAGGCACCATGCCGATACGGGATTGGATGGCCTTAAGAGAGAGATCCCTGTAATCGTGATCTCCTATGCGAATTGTTCCATGGCGAGGCTCATAAAAACGACACAACAGGTTTACAATAGTGGATTTTCCTCCGCCGGTTGGCCCTACCAGTGCAATTGTCTCGCCGCGCTGGACATGCAGATTAAAATCCCCAAGCACAGGAGGGTCATTATCATATCCAAACGACACATTTTCAAAGATAATATCCCCTTGTATACTTGCAGGGTGGATAGCACCTGGCAGGTCTTTTACGTCAGGTTCAAGATCAATCAGGTTAAAGATTCGTTCGGCTGAAGCAACGGCGTGTTGCATCTCCGCAAAAACCCGCGCAAGGTCCTGAATAGGCCACATCATGAAAGTAATATAGGTAACAAAGGCGTAAATCCCACCAACTGTCATTCCTCCCGCTTGTCTTTGCGCTCCGCTGTACCAAACGATCATGCCTACCGCCAGAGCAGAGAGAATTTGGACAGTGGGCAGGAACAACGCGCTCAACCAGGCGGCTTTAAAGCCGGCTTGATACATCTCACTGGTAAGGCTGCTGAATTCACGCATATTTTCTTTTTCGCGCCCAAGTGCTTTTACTACGCGAACGCCAGTAATGTTCTCGTTATAAGCCCGCGTAATTTGAGAATTAAAGCGTCGGACCCGGCGAAACTCAGCCAGGATACGCTTTCGAAACTGGATCGCTACCCATAATAAAACAGGCAGTAGTGCCAAAACAACCAAAGCAAGTTTCCAATTGATGAACAACATGAAAGCTATCGAAGTGAGGATGTTTGTCATTGCCCACGAGGAATCCAATAACCCCCACGTAGTGAGGTCGGCAAGGCGCTCTGTGTCGGAGGTAACCCGAGCTATGATCCATCCGACGGGCGTGCGACTGTAATAAGCAAGGGAAAGCTCCTGTAGATGATTGAACAAATTTCGGCGTAAGTCATAGCGAATGAGTTCACCCAGAATTCCTACCAGGTAAATGAAAGCATATACCCCTGCTGCCTGCACCAGGATTAAGAGACCATATAGAACGAGAAAGGAGGTAAGCGCATGGATATCCTTCGGTAAAATGGCTTCATCCAGGATGCGCTTGTTCAGGTATGTAAAAAAAGCATCAAGACCGGAGACTAGAAGGATAGCCGCCAGAAAACCAACCACCCATTTCCAATGTGGGCGGACCACCTCTACGATGCGTTGGAAAATTTTGCTATCCAGACTCTTTTGTCGGTCAAAGTCTTCATCCTCAAAGTGTAACGACATTGGCAATCTCCTTTTCCAACTCGAACTCGATTCGAGTCTGGATGTCGTATACTTTGCGGTAGATACCTTCTTGCTGTATCAACTCTTCGTGTTTGCCCTGCTGGACAATCTGACCCTGATCCATCACCAGAATCAGGTCGGCAGAGAGCAGGCTTTGAATGCGATGTGCGATAACAAATGTTGTCCGACCCCGCATCAAATTTTGCAAAGCCTGGCGGATTTCCGATTCCGTTTCTGTATCCACAGAGGAGGTTGAATCGTCGAGGATCAAGATGCGGGGATCTTTCAGCAGGGTGCGGGCAATCGCGACGCGTTGTTTTTGCCCTCCGGAGAGGGTCACTCCTTTTTCCCCTACCAATGTATCGAACCCTTTAGGAAATTTCTGAATGACATCTAAAATGGAAGCTGCTTTTGCCGCGACTTCAATTTGTTCCTGGGATACCTCCCCTCTTATTCCATAAGTGATATTTTCGAGCAGGGTGCGAGAGAAGAGGAAAGGCTCTTGCTCGACGATCCCGATCTGGCCGCGCAAATAACGGCGCGGATAGTGCTTTAGGTCAATACCATCGAGGAGGATGCTTCCAGCCGTGTATTCATAAAAACGCGGCAACAAATTCACCAGTGTGGTCTTCCCCGAACCTGTTGAACCGAGCAAGGCAATTACCTGGCCGGGTTCACAATTAAAAGAGATATTCTCCAGCGCGATGTTGCCTTCCTCGTATCGAAAACACACATCTTTGAATTGAAGGCGCCCGGTTATATTTCCGGCAGGCTGATAGTCCCCGGCGTCCAATGGTTCACGCTGTTCGCGAATGATTTCGCAAACCCGATTGTAAGATACCATACCAGTAGACATCTGTACGACCAGCCTTCCCAGGTTGCGTATGGGAAATATGATCCAGACGACGAGCCCGGCGTAAGCCAGGTAGGCACCTGGGGTGATCTCTCCATTGATTGCCATAACCGCACCCGTAAAGAATCCTGCGATCATTTGAATTCCGCAAAGCGTATCAGAGATTGGCCAGAATAAAGAATGTAATGTTAGCAGACGCTTGCCTCGCTGAAATTTCTCCCAGTTGTTCTCCTCGAATTTCTGAATTTCATAGTTTTGGCGGGCGAATGCCTTTACGACGCGCACTCCGCTTAGGTTCTCCTGAAGTGTGGTCGAGAGAATTGCATCCTGTTCCTGGTAGGCCTCATAGGCTTTAGAGACCTTTTTGAAAAATAGATAAGAAATAAGAATGACGAATGGAATGACGATTACGGAAATGAGGGCTAGACGTACATTCAATTGCAGGATAGCAATGAAGTTGACAGTAAAAAGTAGTACCACCCTTCCAGCGCCGATTGCCTGATCGGAGAAAAATCGTCTTAGCGCATCCACATCCGAAGTACACCGCTGAATTAATTCTCCGGTTTCCATCTGGCTATGGTAGGTGAAGCTCAAGTGTTGGATATGATCAAACAGGTAATTGCGCAACCGGCGGGCAACGCCTTCGGCAGTTTGCGCGGCCAACCGGCCGCTAACATAAGTAAAACCACCCTCCAAACCGGCTAACAAGAGAAACCCAAATGCCACCGCCCAGGCTTGTACACGCGCGTTATTCTGCATAAAAAAGTGATCTACAAAATATTGCAAGAGCAGATAAGTCCCTGTTTTTGCAATCGCGGCAAAACCGAGACTCAGATTGGCGGTGATGTAGTGAGGCTGAAAGCCTGACATTAAGCGCCAAAGACCTATCAACCGGTTCGGATGAACAGCGTTTTTTAGGTTATAGTTTAGGGCGCGATTTAGGATGCTCACAGCTCGGACTCCCATAAAAATTGAGATGAGAAAGGGAATTATAAGCTGATTTTAGGAGGCATGCAAATTGAGGAAAGAACGGAAATTTCAGATTATCCTTGAGCAGGAAAGAGTTGATATTTGGAGGATATCCCAATATACGGGACGACGTCCTGAAAATTGATGGGTTTTGTGGTATGATAATTTCCATTCGGTTTTCGGAGGGTTGTCACAATGCAAAATTCAGTTTACCAATTTGATGGCGGAAAAGTCATTATTCGTTTGCGCGGGCGTATCTGCGAGACACCCGACGAGCTTTTGACCAGTGAGCTTTTTCTCTTGGTTTTGAAGCGTGCGCTGCGAGAATTGACTCGGCGAGAATCCAAGCTTTTAACCATCTTTCTGAACCCCTCCTTTTCAGAAGAAAATATGGATCTTCTGGTTCATACGCTTCAATATCTGGTGAAATTACCATCAGATATGGTGATGCGCGTGCTGCCAGAATCGACACCTTTATTTAGAGACCGCTTATTGTTTAACGATTTTATTGAATTTCTCTATAACTATTGGCGCAGCCAACAGCGTTTTATCGTATGCGAACAAGAGGGGGAGAGTCTCGATAAACGTCCTTACCGTACATTCACAGATACAGTAGAACGGTTAACTCACCTGGTGCGTGGAATATACCGAGATGTGCAGGAAAATATTGTTGGAACGCACCCACGCATCTACCGGCAAGTTCGCTCTGGTGCAGATGTGGCCGCTATTGCGCTTCCAAAGCAAATCCCCTTGCCCGGGAAAGGGTACACGCAACTGAATCCGATCTCACTCATCCGGCAGGTGTTGATTTACCCCCCTCTGATCTTCTCTCCTCCAATGAATAAACGGTCGGGGATGTTCGAACGGGTGTTTTACAACCCTTTAGATCGTATGGACCTGAATAAAGAGGATTATGTTTGCTATCCGGCCAAAGTGGGCCCCTTGGTTATGATGATTTATTTTCATATCCATTTTTTTGAACTGGGCTTTTCTTTGTGCAACCTTTTTGATCTGGCTGATGATACAGACTTGCAACGCCAGCCGGATGCGGTTTATATCTACGGCGCGCCCGATTCGGCTTTTGAGGACATCAAAAAAGCACCGACAATCTTTTATGATGATGAAGAGAATGATATGCTAGTTGGCGCTGTACCTGCCGGGGATGTTTTTGGATACTTTGGTTATCTCAAGAAGATGATCCTCACCTTGCATAACATTCGCATGATGAAGCTTGGAAGACTGCCTTTCCACGGTGCGATGTTTAACATTGATATTCAAGGCAAGAGACCGCACACGATTCTGGTGATGGGCGACAGTGGAGCGGGAAAATCGGAGATGATTGATGCTTTGCAATCCATTGCTGGTGACGAGTTAAAGGACCTGCTGATTATTGCAGACGACATGGGGTCACTGGATATTGAGCCACAGGGCAGGGTGGTTGGTTACGGTACGGAAACAGGAGCCTTTGTCCGGCTGGATGATTTGCAGCCGGGGTATGCTTTTGGCCAAATTGACCGGACAATTATTATGAACGCCAGCCAGGTGAATGCGCGCGTCATCTTACCGGTGACAACGTTTGACCATTTGATTCGTGGCTATACAATTGATTATGTGTTGTATGCAAACAATTACGAAACAGTGAGCGGTCAGAACCGGGTGATTGAGCGTTTTTACAATCAAACTGAAGCTTTGGATGTCTTTCGAAAAGGCACCGTGATGAGTAAAGGGACAACAACCAGCCAGGGGCTGGTAGGAACCTACTTTGCAAATATTTTCGGCCCCCCCCAGTATAAGGAACTGCATGAGACCCTTGCCGAGCGGTATTTCACAAAGTTTTTTGCCAACAATCTTTTTGTGGGACAGCTTCGTACGCAGCTCGGGATTCCAGGTATGGAACGCCAGGGTCCCTGGGAAGCCGCAAAAGCACTTTTGACCCACATTAAAGAATTTGATGACGGACGTGTATCTTGAGGAGAATCCAAACCTTTTAGAAACAAATGCGTCGGGGGAAAATTTCAAAAAAATATGTGCCCGCCTTGAGGGTTTCGAAAGAAGTGCAAGTATGTTTGCTCTGGGCGGCGGTGCTCCTGTGGAACAGGTTATTTCAATTTCGGAAAAGGGATAACAAAAATCATTGGAAGATCTGAGATTTTTGCTATAATACTTTGGGAAAATCGAGGCGTTGAGGAAATTGAATAATGTGGAAAACCTATAAGTTGCCCGTGATTACAGGTATCATTTTATCAACGATTGTTGTTGGTATGCTCCTATACGTTTCGGATTTCTCCGTATACCTGGGAGACAACCCTACAACTTGCAATAACTGCCATGTTATGGACGCTGTCTACGAAGGATGGTTTCATTCCAGCCACCGATTGTGGACGACGTGCAATGACTGTCACACGCCTCACGAGTTCATCCCAAAATATTTTGTCAAAGCCCGTTCCGGTTTTAATCACGTCTCAGCCTTTACTTTGGGGCACCTGCCGGTGCCGTTAAGAGCGAAAGAATCAACCAAAGAAATTATTCAGAAAAACTGCCTGCGCTGTCATCAGGATACTATAGAATCTGTTGCAGATGGGCAGATGGATGCTGGCCGGTATTGTTTTGAATGTCATCGTAGTATTGCCCACGGAGAACGGGGAATATCTATCCTGCCGTTTCAGGATAAGGGTTCTTATCTTTCATTTTCAGAGGAAGGGAATTAATGAAGAAGATATCCATTCCACCGCTTGTTATCACGCTTATCATTGTCGTCTTGTCCGGTTTGGTGGTCGGTTTGTTGCTTTACATAAACAACCAACCGGCACCCACCCGTGGCGTATCGCCACTGGTGATTATTGACGCGATGGAACCGGACTCGGAAAAATGGGGAATAAATTTCCCCAACCAATATAGCGCGCTCCTCAAGACGAAGTCAAATGATATTCGCACATCCTTTGGCGGATCTCAAAAAGTGGATAAGCTTGCGGTGGATCCAATGCTGGTGGATTTGTTTGCAGGCTATGCCTTCAGCAAGGCGTATGATGAGGATCGTGGCCACCTTTGGGCACTTGAAGATGTTCGCGAAACACTCCGTTTGAACGATACCACACCAGCTACGTGTTACTCCTGTAAATCGTCTAATAATCCGAGCTTGTGGGCAGAGATGGGCATGGCTGCTTATGATGCGATGAAATTTAGTGAGATGACCCCCAAAATTACTCAGCCAATTGGCTGTGCGAACTGCCATGAAGCCAATACGATGCGATTGATCGTAACCAACCCTGCTTTAGAAGAAGCTCTTCTCGCGCAAGGAAAAGACTGGAAAACCTTTACACGGCAGGAAATGCGCAGCGTGGTGTGTGCGAATTGTCATGTGGAATATTACTTCAAGGGAGATGGAAAATACCTGACCTTGCCTTGGGCTGGTGGTACGACAATTGAAGAGATTGAAAAATATTATGACGATGTCGCTTTTACCGACTGGACTCACCCCGACAGCGGCGCGGCAATGATCAAAATGCAGCACCCTGATTTTGAGTTATTTTCTGCTGGCAGCACTCATTACAATGCCGGGGTATCCTGCGCAGATTGTCATATGCCTTATACGCGAGATGGTGCAGCCAAGTTCTCCAATCACGATGTAAAAAGCCCCTTGATTGACCCAAGTGCATCGTGTGGAACGTGTCATACAGATGTTGAGTACGTAGTGGGACGCGTGGGGGTTATTCAACAACAAGTCAATACGACCATGCTTAATACAGAAAGAGCCATTGTGGATGCCATTAAGGCGATAAAACTGGCAGGTGAGCAGCCGGGCGCTGACAGTGCCCTTTTGGAAGAAGCCCGCCGCCTGCACCGTTCGGCACAATTGAGATGGGATTTTCTTGCCGCTGAGAACAGTATGGGATTTCATAACCCTGAAGAGGCTCTGCGCATTCTTGCTACTGCGACGGATTATGCCCGCCAGGCGCAAACTAAAGCTGTTCAGGCGATGGCGCCAGTTTCAACCGCCAGTAAATAAAGATACTTTTAGTTTTAAATAACAATGCAGCCGGTTAAGTGTTTTTGACCGGCTATTTTTTATGACTTGGTATCTCCAGGTTATTATGATATTTTAATTTGCTCCCTGAATGGATTGTTGTATACACACAAGCCAACTGCGCAAGGTTTCGCCGGGTTCAGTGGGGGTATTCGCTAAAATGGGGTGGCGGGTAAGGGCAGCATCTAATCCTTCTATCGGGACGATTTTTACACCTTCATTAATCCAACGACGGGGTGCATAGCCAATTGCATTTGGGTTTGAGGAAATTGCCTCAAGCATAGCTTTGGGATTGGGAGCAAGCATGGCTTCCGGGTTGAAGCCGGGGTTTCCGATCTGGCTGGCAAACAATTCTCGAAGAATGTTGCCTGCAGGATATTCCCATACCTCGATCTTTTGATCATTCGAAGAACCGGTAAATACGTCACCCCAGTTTGATCTTTTACCTGCATAGATTTGCCCAAGCACCGACAAAGCAAGCAAAGGTTGAGGATTCTGGGGGTGCAGAATTATTACCCATTCGTCATAGCCTAGGAGATAGGTTTGCCCACTCCAGTTATCAGGGTTCTCTCCCCAAATGAGCGTAATATCAGCTTTTTCGGATTCCAGGCGAGAAAATGGGATTTGATGGGTGATAAGCCCAACTTTGGGCGTTAAGGAAGTGCAGCCATACAGCGCTGGTTCGAGCCAGGCGAGTTCTGGCGTATAGACTGTCTCCCAGAGAAGGGGTGTCGGCAAGGGGGCAGGTAAGGATTGCTGTGGCTGGCAGGCTGAGAGAAAGAGGAGGATGGTAAGGATAATCCAGCGGTTATACGAAGACATAAGCAAAAATCAGCGCGGCGGATGCTAAAAGAACACAGTATATGGCAAAGGGAACTAACGAGCGGCGGGTGATAAAGGATAACAACCAGTGGATTGAAAAATAACCTACTACACCCGAAGTAACAAACCCCACAGCCAGCGCCGGGAAGAATGCACTCAGATCTGGATATTTGAGCAAGTCTACCAGGCTTAGCAGACCGGCGGCTGTCATAACGGGTATTGCCATTAAGAATGCAAATCTGCCGGCATCACTGCGTGCGAGATTGCGCGTTAACCCACCGGCGATGGTCGAGCCGGATCTGGAAACCCCGGGGAAAATGGAAAGGGCTTGAAACCCTCCAATCCACAGAGCGTCTTTCCAGTCAAGGTGTTCCAGTGAGCGGGTTCTCTTTCCAATGCGTTCTGCTGTTATAAGTAGTAGAGCCGTGATAAAAAGAAACCACGCCGTGGCGACCGGACTGTTGAATGCTTTCTCCACCAGGCTCTTCAGAAGCAAGCCGGCGAAACCGGCAGGCAGCGTAGCAACAATGAGACACCAGCCCATCCGTGCATGTGGGTTCTCAAAAGGCTTGCGTTGCACAATCCCTGTGCTCCAGGCTTTCAGAATGGCGAAGAGGTCTTTCCAAAAGTATAGGATGACTGCTACAAGAGTGCCCATTTGCACCAATACATCAAAAGAAAAGACTTGGGATTCGGGGATCTTCCAACCAAGTAGATAAGGAGCGAGCACCAAGTGGGCTGAACTGGAAACAGGCAAGAACTCTGTTAGACCTTGAATAATACCGAGAATAAATGCTTGAAAGATAGACATTGTGAAAACTCCTGACAGGAAAGATCATTGCTTGGATGATTGGTAATTCTTCAAAAATTGGGAGGAATATTCTTCAAAGTTATCTGCTTGAATGGCAGAGCGTGCTTGCTGGATAAGGTGCTGAAGCATAAAAAGGTTATGAATGGAAATCAATGTGGAGGCGAGTATTTCCTTGGCGACAATCAAGTGGCGCAGGTAAGCGCGGCTGAAATTTTGGCATGTATAACAAAGACAATTTTCATCAATCGGCTTTGCACTACGGGCGTGCACTTGGTTCATCAGGTTGACCCGACCTGTCATTGTCATAGCGGCTTGGTGGCGCGCTAGACGGGTGGGAAGTACGCAATCAAAGATATCAATGCCACGCAGAATGCCATTAATAATATCTTCAGGCGACCCAACTCCCATAAGGTAGCGCGGTTTGTCTTCGGGCAGGATCTCATTTACCGCCTCAATAGCTGTGTGCATTTCCGATTTGGTTTCCCCGACGGAAAGACCGCCAATAGCATGTCCGGGAAAATCCAATGAACTGATAAAACGGGCAGATTTCTGGCGAAGTTCTGGGAACACCCCGCCTTGTATAATCCCGAAGAGAGCCTGATCGGGCCGGGTTTTGGCTTCAAGACAACGTTCTGCCCAACGATGCGTACGCTCCAAAGCTTGCTGATTATAATTGGAGTCGTAGGGGGGCGCGCACTCATCGAAAGTCATGATAATATCAGCGCCTAATTTTTGCTGCACTTCGATTGACTTTTCGGGGGTAAAACGGTGCATACTGCCGTCTATATGGCTCTTGAAGGTTACTCCTTCCTCATCAATTTTTCTTATTTTAGTCAGAGAAAAAACCTGAAAACCGCCTGAGTCGGTCAACATCGGGTGTTTCCAATTCATAAAGCGGTGGAGGCCACCCATCTCTTCAACAGTGTCTGCCCCAGGGCGCAGATAGAGATGGTAGGTATTGGAGAGTACAAGCGTCGCTCCCAACTCCTCAAGTTGTGCAGGTGTAACTGCTTTTACCGCTGCTTGAGTTCCCACCGGAGCAAAGACAGGAGTGACCAGTTCTCCGTGGGGGGTGTTGAATATGCCGCACCGGGCACGGACAGAGCGGGCAGTAATTTCAAATCGAAACAAAGGAGACGGGATCATTAGTGCTTTGTTTTAGAGCCTTTTTATTTTAAAAATTTTTCTGTTGGTGAAGCATTGTTTTTAAATATTCCCTTCGAGCGAGTAAAAATTATACCCTTGAATGCAATAATTTCTGCAGTCTTCCCCGGGCTGAGAAGTGGTTTGTGGTTTTCCTTTCCTTGCTTCTGAGACCTTCCCGGGTTATACTTCCATAACCTCAATTCTTAACGGAGCAGATTCAAGATGCACACCCCTTTGAGGAAACATTGGCAGGTTGCAGCCCCCATTTCAGACTCTGCTGCGGCCAACCTTGGCGAATACCCACCTCTGCTGCAACAATTGTTATTCAATCGTGAAATAACCACCCCCGAAGCAGCCCAACGGTTTCTCAATACAAGCGGTTCATTGCACAGCCCTTGCTCCCTGAAGGGCATAGGGACAGCGGTGGAATGCTTGCTGCATGCTATTGATGCTGGTGAAGAAATTGTTGTTTATGGGGATTATGATGTGGATGGGGTTACTGCTACTGTTTTGTTGGTGCAGTTATTGCGCGTGTACGGGGCGAAAGCGCGCGGTTATATTCCAAACCGGTTTGACGAGGGGTATGGATTAAATATTGAAGCGCTTGAAGGGCTTCACCAGGAGGGGATTCGTACAGTCGTAACGGTTGATTGCGGAATACGCTCACCAAGAGAGGCAGAGTATGCTCGTGCACAGGGAATAACTCTTATTATTACTGATCATCACGAGCCGGAAGAAGAAATTCCAGACGCGGCTGCAATTGTTTGTCCAAAACAACCCGGGGATGAATATCCTGACAAAAATTTGGCGGGGGTGGGTTTAGCCTTCAAGGTAGCCGAAGCGATCTTATCAGCCCGGCCGCTTCCGGGGGTGAGTGCGGCAGATTGGCTGGACCTGGTTGCCATTGGAACGGTGGCTGATGTCGTCCCTATGACCGGTGAAAATCGAAGCCTTGTCAAGGCGGGGTTAAGAATGTTGCAAACCTGCAGACGCCCTGGGGTATGTTCTTTGGCAAATACAGCCGGGTTAAATCTTGGGGCAATTCGGTCGCACGATATTGGTTTTATCATTGGCCCGCGCTTGAACGCCGCAGGCCGGCTGGAGTCGGCGCTGGATGCCTATTCCTTATTGATGCAGGAAGATATCGCTGAAGCTGGACTGCTGGCTCAGAAACTGGACGACCAAAACCGTTACCGCCAGGAACTAACGCGCCAAATGCAGGAAGAGGCGGAGCTTTTGACTGGTGGAGGAAATGGCAATGAACTGCTTTTTATAGCACACCCCGATTTCAATATGGGTGTGGTCGGGTTGGTTGCCTCGCGCTTGACAGAACAATATTACCGTCCTTCTGTGGTTGCAACGAAAGGGTTGGAATTTACACGCGGGTCTTGTCGCAGCATACCAGATTTTCACATCACCCGAGCCTTGGATCAGTGCTCGCATTTACTTGTGCGGCATGGCGGTCATGCAATGGCAGCAGGATTTACCGCCAAAAATGAGAACGTCCCCGCCCTCGAAAAACAACTGCTGGAGATTGCAGCGCTTGAGCTAGGGGGAAAATCTCTCCGGCCGGTCTTACAGGCGGATATGGAAATCGGGTTTCAGGACTTGCATCCCCGCGTCCTTGAATATCTGGATGCCCTTGAACCTGCTGGTTGGGGGAATCCGGAAACAGTTTTCGTCAGCCGGAATGTGAAGGTGATCAGCCACCGTGGGATGGGAAATGAAGGCCGCCATTTGCGCTTAACGCTGCGTAGTGGTGAGATCGTATATGATGCAGTCGCTTTTCGCCAAGGTTTTTGGGCGGGCCAACTTCCCCCAGAGATTGATATTATGTACTCATTCGAGAAGAACTGCTATCGTGGACGCGAATCGCTCCAGCTTAACGTGCGCGATATCAAACCTACCAACCAGCCCGATTGATTTTAATCTACGAAACGGTATTTCAATAAAGCCCAGACTGCTTCAAAAGCATCTCTCATCTTGATCTTTTTACCTTCAGAGTAATCGCGCGGGTTGAAAGCAATCGGAATTTCAAAGATGCGGATCTTTCGTTTGAGAATTTTCGCGGTAAATTCCGGCTCAAACTCGAAGCGGTGTGCGTGCAAAGGGATGTCCTTGATAAGTTCGCGGCGAAAGACTTTATAGCCGGTTTCCATGTCACTTAAGATATTGTTGTATAAAAGGTTGGTAAGGAAAGTAAGAATTTTATTTGCCACCATGTTCCAGAAGAGAATAGGGCGGCGGGCGCCGCCGAGGAAGCGGGAACCATAGACCACGTCTGCGATTCCTTCCTGGATTGGGATGAGCAATTCCTTATAATGGCGAGGATCATATTCAAGATCAGCATCCTGTATGATGATTATATCTCCGGTAGCCGCCTGAATGCCAGTTCGGACAGCATATCCTTTACCCATGTTCTTCTGGTGAAGGATTACGCGGACACCCTCTTTTCCATCCAAATCGGCAAGGAGTGGTCGCGTACCATCGGTGGAGCCGTCATCTATGATTAAGATTTCGGTAGGAATTCCGGTTGCTTTCACACGGTGGACGATTTCGTGGATCGTTTTGACTTCATTGTAAACTGGAATGATTACGGTAATGTTCATGCGTCTGATTATAGCATAGCTGAATGAGTAAAAAGAAAGCCGACAATCTTTGTGAGACTGCCGGCATGATAGGCCTTAATCGAAATTTCTACCCAAGCTTTGGTTCAATTAACCCATAGGTGCCGTCGCGGCGTTGATACAGGACATTGATGGCGTCACTGTCCGCGTTATAAAAAACGAAGAAATTTTCATGTCCCAACAATTTCATTTGCTCTACCGCTTCGAGTTCATTCATTGGCACAAGGTTGAATACCTTACGTCGGGCGATAACTGGTAATTCTTCAATGTCTTCTCCAGTTTCCACATCGGCTGCTACTGCTGAAGTAGGTGTTCTACTTCCGGGTCCGTGGTATCGTTTCCCTTTGTATCTTTCAATCTGACGCTGCATTTTGTCCAATGCTGCGTCAATTGCGGCGAATAAATCATCGGCGCGTTCTTCTGTTCGTAAAATATATCCCTTTCCCCGCAAAGTGATTTGGGCGACGTGCCTGTCTGAAGCGCTTCGAGCTGATTTGACAAAAGCAAGATCTACGCGGGTTTCTTCAACCGTATTAAGATAACGATCCAACCTGGAGATTTTCTTAAGGATGTGATCCCTTACAGTTTCCGTTATTTCCATGTTTTTTGCATATAGTTCTGCCTTGGCGGCCATACGAAGACCTCCTTCTATAGAATGAATTGATCGCTGGGTGAGGAAGAACCTTCCCCGACAGTTTCAGAGTGAAACCCTGCCCTTGCCAGCGTTAAACCGTATATTGTGCTGGCGCCTGCTGCCAGAAGTGCACGGGCGCATGCTTCTTGTGTGGCTCCTGTAGTAGCAACATCATCAACAACCAGCACAGACTTTTCTTTGACAATATTTGAATCTGCTGTAAAGGCATCTTTTACATTGATGTGACGTTCCTCGCCGGTGAGGCCAACTTGTGAGCGTGTTTCTCGGGTACGACGCAGTGCTTTGTTTGAATAGCGAAGTTCTCGGGAAAGCGCCACCGGAAGAGCCAATAGACCCGCCTGATTATACCCGCGATCCAGGCGGCGTTGCGCCGCAAGTGGCACGGGTACGACAAGGTCAATCTTCCATTTCAGGCGGTCTAATAATTCGATAAGATGACCGGAGAGAGCTTCGGCAAGCCCAATATTGTTTTGGTATTTCAAGCTATGAATTGCTTTGCGAAGAGGGCCATGATGCATTCCCCAGGATCTTAACGCTTGATATGCGGGTGGGTGAGCCATGCAATTGAGGCACTCAATTCCATGTGTGAGAATATCGCCGCAGCACGAGCAAATTCTCTCACCTACCGGCTGGCTGTTTGATTGGCATTCTGTACACCATCTCTCTCCCCATCGTTCACATCCAGGGCAAACCGGCGGGTACAACCAATCCACGGAGCGCCAAAAGAGATGATAGAGTAGAGGAACCGGATTTTTCGATTGGCCGGTCAATACCCTCAACGTCTCCTCCGTATTACTTGAACATGCCGCCCAAGGCTGAGTTAAATATCCGGATTCCTGCTGGCGTCAGCAGAATGATCATCAAGGAGGGAAAGATTAACAAACCCATTGGGAGTAACATTTTGATCGGGGCTTTGTGAGCTTCTTCTTCGGCGAGCTGCCTCCGCCGTACCCGCATTTGATCTGACTGGATGCGAAGGACTTTTGCCAGACTGACACCCAGTGATTCGCTTTGAATGACCGCTGCGACAAAGCTGGACATCTCGGTAATACCAATCCGCTCTGCCATGTCTCGCAGCGCTTCCCGGCGTAGTTTGCCAAGTTGAATTTCTTGGATGACGCGCGCGAAAGCAAGTGAAAGTTCGGTTTGCCATTTTTCACTGACCTTTGCCATGGCAGCATCGAACCCAAGCCCGGCTTCTACGCAAATGGTCAGCAAGTCCAGCGCATCCGGCATAGCCTTGCGAATATCTTTTTGGCGGCGCGAAATCTTGCTCGAGAGCCAAAGCCGAGGAAAAAAGAACCCTAGAAGGCCGAAGCCCAGGGCTGCAAGCACTATTCTGCCGGCCGGCCAACGTGTTTGCCCAACGGTGAAGACCAGCATGATTAGCCCGCCAAATATCACCATCACAACAAATTGACTTGCCAGGAAGATTGTGGGATCAAGCCTCGCAGGGCTGCCGCCTAACTCAAGTTTTTTGGATATATCTTGAAGAGCATTTTGTGGCGTAAAACGGCTGGCTACTTCGCCTAATTTACGAGCAATTGGATAAATGACGCGTTCGCTGAAAGGTTGAGAGAGTTCAATCTTTTCAAGATCTACTGCTTCGCCTCGCTGGCTGAATTCTTCAAGCCGTGCCTGCAAGGTTGCCTCATCGGAAGAGGTGGGATTTCGCACGCCAATGAACACGAGGATAGCCGCACTGATGATGATAAATGCACCAACCAGGATGATAGGTACCATAAGCTCATTCTCCTACGTTTTCATCTCTAGATCTCGATCTCTGCCAGCTTATTCATCGCAAAATATCCCGCAACGATCAGTGTGGCAGAAAGCCCTAAGGCGATGTAGCCACAAAGACCGTTTTGAAACAACTCCATAATATACTCTCGATTCAGCAAGAACAAAATGGCAACCACGAAGATAGGCATCATCGCCAGAAAGCGACCGGAGTACATCACCTGGCTTGTCAAGACCCTGATTTCCCCTTTAATCCGAACGCGTTCGCGGATCGTGTAAGAAATTGTATCCAGAATTTCTGCTAAATTACCTCCGACCTCACGCTGGACATTAATGGCGGTGATCACAAGGTCGAGATCATCACTCGGGATACGCCGTAGGAGATTATCCAGTGCTTTTTCCATTGGGACCCCAAGCTGCATCTCCTGGACAACCCGACGAAATTCGTCGCTGATTGGAGGGGGAAGTTCCCTGCTGACTGCTTCCATCGCTTGCATTGTGGAGTAACCGGCGCGTAAACCATTTACAACGAGGTTAAGCATATCGCCCAACTGCTCATTAAAGCGAATCAGACGTTTTCCTTGCTGGCGCTTGACATACATACCTGGCAGAAATAAGCCAATTACCACCCCTGGAATGCCGAGCAGGATGGATTTCCCGGTCAGGAACCAGAAAAGGAAGCCCACAAAGAAGCCGGCAATAATAAGCAGGGCGATGTATTCCCCTGCTTTCATCTTGATGTCCGCTCGCGCAAGATCGCGGGAAACTTTTTCGGCCCAACTTGTACCTTCGACGCGCGAATTAAGCCAGTCTGTTAAGGGGGTGGATGCTGGGCGGCGGCGGTCTACTTTGCTGCCCACATCAATGATCTGTCCAAGACGCTGTTCTACTACATTTCGCTCACTGGTTACGGTGGTGATAATGCCTACAAAGAGCATGATCAAGGCAAGTGCCCCGCCAAACCAAAGGATAAGTATGGGGTTCATATTTTTCTCCTGCCTTACCTCCTGCGGTCACCCACACCAAAAGTGGAGGAAGGCAAATTCACACCGCTCATCTCGAGTTTCTCCATAAAACGAGGGCGAAGTCCGGTAGGGCGCAGCCGTCCGACTACCCTGCCATTGTCATAGCCGCCTTGTTCAAAAACGAAAAGGTCGGTCAAGGTTATGATGTCTCCCTCCATACCGGTTACTTCGGTTATGTAAACTACTTTGCGGGTTCCATCTCGCAAACGTTCCTGATGGATGATGAGATCAATCGCGGAGGAAATTTGCTCACGTATCGCTCGAACCGGCAGATCCATCCCGGCCATTAGAACCATTGTCTCCAAGCGGGAAAGTGTGTCTCGCGGACTGTTCGAGTGAGCGGTGGTCATCGAACCATCATGACCGGTGTTCATCGCCTGCAACATATCCAAGGCGGCTTCATCGCGGATCTCACCGACAACAATCCGATCTGGACGCATACGGAGGGCATTAATTACCAATTGCCGAATCGTCACCTCACCGCGGCCTTCAATGTTAGGGGGGCGAGATTCAAGCGTGACAACATGCTCCTGGCGAAGCTGAAGCTCTGCTGCGTTTTCGATGGTAACAATGCGTTCATCGGTGGGGATGAAGCCTGACAGGATGTTCAAGAGAGTGGTTTTTCCAGAACCGGTACCGCCGGAGATGACCAGGTTACATCTTCCAACCACACAGCCCTTTAAAAACTCAACAGCTTCCGGGGCAATAGAGCCAAACTGGATCAATTGCTCCACTGTGATGGGGTTTTTCGCAAATTTTCGGATGGTTAGGACAGGTCCCACAAGTGAGAGAGGGGGAATGATTACATTTACACGAGAGCCATCTAACAAACGCGCATCTACGAAGGGGCTGGATTCATCGACCCGGCGTCCTAGGGGAGCCACAATTCGCTCAATGATGCGCATAACGTGTTCATTGCTTTCAAAAGTTAGTGGAACACGATAGATCTTTCCTTTACGCTCTACATAAATATTTTTTGCACCGTTTACCATAACCTCTGTGATACTGTCATCTTCAAGCAGGGGCTGTAAAGGGCCAAGCCCTAAAATTTCTGCGGCAATTTGTTCAAAAAGTTTTGCCCGTTCGGGTCTTGAAAGGACGATGTTTTCTTCATTGAGAATCAGTTCGAACAATTCTTGAATCTGGCGGCGGACTTCCGATGTTTTCCGAACGTCGGTATTCTGATCCAGACTGGCTAGAAGCTTATTCTGGACGAGTGTTTTAATATCCTGGTAGGCAGAGTGCATTCCCGTCGGTGCTGGAGCAGAAACCCGCCGTGTAATGCCAGACCCGCCAATAGATCCTGATTGGGAATTGCTTTCTTCCCCGCTTTGCAGGCGCTTAAGAATCGACATTTATTTTCTCCTCAACTTCGATCCTTATATCATTCCGGGTTGCGTCTCTGTCTCTATCTTAGACAGTTGCTCTTGTACTTTACTAGCTAATAATGTGAAGTTTTTACTGATGGGGTGATCTTTTCTCTCTAAATAGAGTGGAACACCACGATTGATTGAGTTAACGATGGCGCGGTCTTCATCGTATGGAATAACAAGGCTGACGGGCTGCCGGAGATTTGTGCTAATCAGTTCAGGGGTAATTTTCAAGCGCTTATCATATCGGTTGAGAATGAAGAGGATATGGTCACGTTTGATTTCGGATGCGTCCATCAAGGTCAGGAAGGTTTGGATATTCTTAATTGCCGGGATATCCTGGGTGGTGATGAGCACGATCAGGTCGCAACCATCTACCGCCGTCTGCGTGGTTTCAGTCAGGTAAGATGGCAAGTCTACAATAATAAAATTGTAAACACTTCGCAGATACTGGAGCATTTTCCCAAATTGCTCTCCAACAACACGGTCCGCCATTTCAAGTCGGGGCGGCGCTGCGATGATCGCCAGGCCGCTGGCTGCATGGGTGATAGCCACATCTTTAACAATATCCGGATCGAGATCATCGACGCGCGGTGCCAGGTCAAGAACACTGTTCTTCACCTGCTCGTTCAAAAATACCGCTACATCACCATACTGCATATTGCCATCCACCAGGACTACCGAGGCTTCCTCTTTTTTTAATGCCAGGGCAAGATTGGTGGCGATCGTTGTTGCGCCGCTTCCCCCTTTGGGGCTGTAAACAGCGATAATTTTTCCGGAAATCTGCAGCGATGCTGCTGCGGGCTGGTTTCTAGCTGCACCGCCAGCCACCCCTGCCTGAGCAGCCTTTGCACGTTCTTCTTGCGCCATAGCGCCGGCACGGTGGATTGCAGCGGTAAGTTCATCAATCGAAGGGGGTTTCGTGAGAAAGTCGCGTGCGCCTGCCAGCATAGCCCGCCGCATGTAACTTTGGTCACTTTGCACAGAGAGAATAACTACTTGAATGTAAGGAATTTTCCGGCGTATAAGCTCAGTGGCCTGAATGCCGTCCATATCCGGCATGTTGATATCCATAATGACGACATCAGGTTTAATCTCTGCCGAGAGTTCAATTGCTTCCTTGCCGCTGCGAGCTGCGCCCGCCACTTCTATCTGGTTGTCAAACTGAAGCAGTCTGCGGATGTTTTCCTGGGTTTCTGGTATGTCGTCAACAATTAAGACACTGAATTTATCCTGTGCAGGCATACAAACTTTCTCCCAAATTTACCGTTACTTGAAGCGCGCGAGACTTTCCATGTCCCGGGATGCTCCGTTGATTATTGAATGGGCTGTTCTCCCGGAATACCCGATGAGGATGTAAGTGGGATGTTTGCCGGCAGCTTGAGCACAGGTGGTTCGAGGCCATAAGGCAGTTTGACGGGGTAAGGAATGCCGTATTGGTCTAAAACGAATTGCAGGGTTACCGGCTCGGTGGGGATGCGCTGATCGTCACCCGCACTGCGCAATGCCAAATTTAAATTTGCTCCTGAAAGCAGCAGATAGTTAATGGTTTGTGCGTCTTGTGGAGACACAACAACGGTGATGATATCGGGCCTGGGGGGAACGGCAGGAGCGGTTTCTGTACCATCTCCCGGTGGAGGGGTGGGGGTAACTTGCCCGGCGTCAATTTTTCCATCGGCTGGAAAATCGCCTACCCAGAGCACCATCGCATCCTGCACTACGGTTTGACTGATCAGGCGCGGCCGTTGTGCTTCAGACGGTACGACATATATGGCCTGGTTGAGAACAGGATCCAACTCTGTCCGCCCAGCGATGGAGCCTACTCCGCCAGAAGCAATTGTGAGGGCTGCGGTGGTTGGTCCTGTTGCGCCTTCTTCGTTTGCAGTGCCGGGGCCAGGGGCAGTAACAGAAGCAGAGAAATTCGGCAGCCTGGTTTGGAAGTCCGTATCAATATCGAGCAGCAAAAGCGAGGCAATGATGTTAACATGATCTCCGGCCATTAAAGCATAGGAAACGAGCTGTAGCCGATTAGCGGGAATAGACACTGCCACCATCCCACGGGGGATCTGTATTGCCGCGAACGATCCGGTTGCTTGTTCTGTCAAAAGGCTTGGAGTAAGCGGGATGCCTTGAGGCAGATCATACTTTACGCGAAGTCCAATTACGGCTTGAGGGTCGGTATAGAAGAGTCCGCTCATTAGTTCACTTTGCGGGTAAGCCACCGTTGTCAGCATGGTGTCATTGACTTCAGTGCCGCGCGATGCTGGCTGCGCCAGAATGACGATCCGAGCTAAATCTTGAACAGGAGTCGGTGAGGGTAAAGTGACAGCCTGACCATCTCCCAAGCCAGCAAGGCCCAGAAGACTGTCCCGCAAAAAGAATCCGACCACCGCAAGAAGCAGGATCATGATCAGTGCAACTACAATAAGAATTAAACCGCCCTTACGGCGCCCCGATGCGGCCATCATCGCCTCCTGTACTCAAGAAAATATGCATATAGATAATATTATACGGCAATTTGTTGCGTGCACCATCAAAAATGACCTAATAAATTTGTATGTTGTACATTTGTAATAAAAACAAGAGACCCCTTTGGCAGGGGTCTCTGTCTTATGTACTTCATTGATGGGTAAAACTAGACTGACGAAACGACATTGCTGAAGATTTTACCGATGGCCGGGCCAAGCAGCGCAAGAATAACAATTACAACAACAGCTACCAAAACAAGAATTAACGCATACTCTACTAAGCCCTGTCCTTTTTCTTTCGGAGCGAACAACATGTCTTTCACCTCCTCTCTGTTCAAAAATTTGTTTCTCATCAAAGCTAGCCATATTATATGCGACGACGAATTGGATTTCAAGACTTTGACATTACATCCACCTTACAACAAACAAAGCATTTCCTGCAACATTTTAGCAAAAACTCCGTATACCTTTTAGAGGATTGTTGCTGCCGATGGTGGATAAATGATTTAAAAGAGGAGGCTGCAATTGGGAGATACATATTTTGTTGTTGTGATAGGATCTGTTTCATACTATAATTAATTCAGTTATTCAAACAAGGGAAACCTTACCAGATCTGCGGGAGGAGGAAACGAATGAGCGATTTATTTGACCGTGTAACAGCCGAAGGAGATGTCTTTAAAAAAATTCTTTCAAAGCTGCCTGTTTTTAGCGGGTATTTTGAGCGCCAGAACCGTAGGGCAGCCGATAAGTTAATGCGAGAAACGATAGCCAGCCGTTTTGAGGAGCAGTGGGGACGGATTTCTTCGGTGCAACGCAGCCTGATTAGTGGAGGGGAAATTCAATATATTGATGACCTGGAAGCTGCGGCAGTGAAACTACGCCAGTTTATTGACCGAGTGCGGACAGCCTCTTATGGTTACGCTGGTTTCTTCGATGCGATCAAGATCAACGAGGAAGAACTTTCGCGATTATATGATTTCGACCTCACCCTCTTGAATATGGTAGACGAAATTAGCCGAGCGATTGATAACCTTGAAGCATCCATTGGAACGGAGGGCTTGCCAGCCTCAATACGTCATTTGACCGCCCTGGCAAGTCAGTGTGTAGAGGCATTTAACCGGCGTACTGAGGTGATTCAGAGCGGGGAGACAACCCAGTCTCAATAAGCATGAACCCATTTTGAGCAATTTTTTCTAAATACGAATGGAGAATAAAATGGCTAGAATTTTTGATGTAGTTGAATATCCCAGTGAAATGAGTGATGAACTGGTCCATCGCTTCCCGGAAGCAGGCGTGGCAGACTTGCGGATCGGTTCACAAGTCATTGTGCGCGAGTCTCAGCGCGCGGTATTCTTCCGCAGTGGTAAAGCGCTGGACGTCTTTGGACCGGGAATGCACACCATTGTTACGGCCAATATCCCAAAACTGATTGACGTTATAGGTAAAGTCTTCAACGACCGGACCCCATTTGTAGCAGAGGTTTATTTTGTTTCGATGAAGGAATTCGTTGATCGAAAGTGGGGTACCCCCCAACCGATTATTGTGCGCAATCCTGGTATGGGGCTTGGGGTTGCCCTGCTTCAAGGGTTCGGCACTTACAGTGTCCAGGTTTCGGATGCCCAACAGTTCGTTACACAGTTGGTGGGAGCCCAGGGCACGTACCGTATGGCGGATGTTGAAAACCGGTTGCGTACCATGCTGCTCTCCAAACTACAGGATCTGTTAGGAGAAACTGCTGCAAAACACAGCGTAGTGGAGCTGATTAGCCTGACGGAAGAGCTTGGTGCAGGGGTGCGCGCTAAGGCGCAGGATGATTTCGCGGCCCTGGGCCTGATTCTTAAAAGTTTTTATATTGGCAACCTGAAACCGTCTGATAAATCTGCTGAGGAATTGCGCGCGATGGGTATGCTGGATATGAGTGTGTATACCCAGCTTCAGGCGGCGGATGCGCTGCGTGAAGCGGCACAAAATCCCAGCGGTGGCGCGGGCCTAACAGCAGGGATTGGTGCCGGTATGGGACTTGGTAATGTGATCAGCCAGTCTCTTCAGGGCATGAGCGGTGCAGGCGCCAAAGCCGATGCCCCTGCGGCGGATTCTTCCGGCGCGATGGCGGATGTCATGACACCTGGCGACGTAGCAGGGCTATTAAAAGTATCTGAAGAAGATGTATTGGCATCTATTACGGCTGGCGAGCTAAAAGCGCGCAAGATTGGCAATGCTTACCGGATTAGTAAAGACGCGTTGCAGGAGTTTCTCAAGGGAACATAGACAGATTGTTCAAATAGTTTTCTTTAACCTTAACCCTTTAAACCATCCGGCTGATTTTCCTGGCTGGATGGTTTTTTGGGAAAGCGGTAGGCGACCGCCAAGCCTCCTTCGGCTGTTTCACGGTAGAGGGAGGGAATATCATGACCGGTTTTCTTCATTACCAAAACAACTTCATCGAAGGAAACACGGTGATTGCCGTCGGAATAGGAGGCAAAATTGGCACAACCCATGGCACGGGCTGCCGCGAATACATTTCTTTCGATACAGGGAATTTGAACCATGCCATCTACCGGGTCGCAAGTCAGGCCCAGGTGGTGCTCAAGCCCCATTTCCGCGGCGTATTCGATCTGACGTATTGACCCCCCCAACAACAAAGTGGCGGCAGCCGCACCCATCTCACATGCCGATCCGATTTCTCCCTGACATCCTACTTCAGCTCCGGAGATAGAAGCTTGATGTTTGATCAAGTTTCCGATTAATCCAGCAGTTGCCAGGGCGCGCAGGGTGTGGATTTCTGTGGTCTCGACTGTATCTTCTATGTGTTTGATGACGGCTGGAACGACCCCACTGGAACCGCAAGTCGGGGCGGTGACGACAATATTTCCCGCACCATTTTCTTCCGCTGCTGCTAATGCATAAGCTGGCAAGTATCCTTCTTTGACAAGGCTGTTGCCGCTGAGGTTGATTTTGCGATAAAAAGTCCAGGCGCGCCGCGCCAGTCCCAGACCACCTGGCAGCACGCCTTCTGCATGAAGACCGCGTTCAATTGCGGCATGCATTGCCTGGTTGATCTGCTGCAAGAAACTCCATATTTCCACCCCCTCGCATTCCTCCACATATTCCCAAAAGGTTTTGCCGCTTTGGGTACAATATTGCAAGATTTCATGCATGGTTGTCAGAGGGTATATCATTTTTGGGGTATGTGTCTGCCCATCCTCTACGAACGCGCCGCCTCCAGTGCTATAGATCCTCCAGCTATCTAGCACATCCCCGGCCTGATTAAGTGCTTCAAAATCAAGTCCATTTGGGTGGAAAGGTAATACGATGGAAGGCTGCCAGATAATTTGGAGTGGCAGGGGGGCAAAAGCATCTTCAAGGGCAAGGTCTGTAAGGTGGCCTCGTCCGGTAGCTGCCAGGCTTCCATATAAAGTTGCCCGATAGGATGCGGCTAATGGATTTCTTTCCCGAAACTTCTCAGCAGCTTTGCGTGGAGCCATGGTGTGGCTGCTCGAAGGGCCATAACCAATTCTGTATAATTCACGTATAGTTTCCATTTGGCGGATTATAACAAATATTCCGGCTCAGTGAAATTAACCTTACTGGCATTTGCATCATTTTGCCGGATAATTTTCGGGCTTTATCGGTACTGTTTCAGATATTGCAGGTAGAGAAAAAAGATACTTCGTTGATTGCTCGCTGTCTGTAAGAGTATCGCACTATGTTTCAATTCCAGAACATGTCTCATCATGGCTGTTTCCCTACATTTTTGTCAGGTTTGGAGCGGCCACGCTTTATACGGGGTGCTGTATAATTTTTAAGCAGGGTATTCCTTTTGAAAAACAGGAGGCTCATGAAACTCCATGAATACCAGTCCAAAGCAATTTTTTCTCAAAATAATATTCCTATTCCTAAAGGGAGGGTGGCAGTAACAGCGCAGGAGGCAAAATATATCGCGGAAGAATTGGGGGGAAAGGTCGTTGTCAAGGCGCAGGTATTGACCGGAGGGCGGGGGAAAGCCGGCGGAATACGATTAGCAAAAACCTCACAGGAAGCTGAAGAACTTGCAACCCAAGTTATGGGGATGGAAATTAAGGGTTTTCCTGTTAGAAGGTTATTAATTGATGAAGCGGTGAGTATCGCGCAGGAGATCTACCTGGCGTTTACAATTGACCGCTCACTTAGAAAACCGGTGTTGATCACTTCGGGTTTGGGGGGGATCAACGTTGAAGAGGCGGCGCGCATACATCCTGAAGAGGTACATACGCTGGTGATAGATCCTTTATCAGGTTTGCATGTTTATCAGGCGCATGATGCGGCCATATTCCTGGATTTACCTCATTCGCACTGGAAGGCTTTTGTAGAGATATGTATGGGTTTGTGGAAGGCTTTCCTAACCACTGATAGTACTCTGGCTGAGATCAACCCATGGGTTATTACTGATGATAAACGACTCCTGGCATTGGATGGCAAGCTGGTAATTGATGACAATGCTCTTTACCGCCACCCGGACTTGATGGACTTATGGGATATTGACGCTGAAAACCCTGCCGAGATCGAAGCACGAAAATATGGGTTATCCTATATTCCTTTAAAGGGCTCTATTGGCTGCATAGTGAACGGAGCCGGGCTGGCAATGGCGACCATGGACCTTCTTACATTCTTTGGCGGACGCCCTGCCAACTTTTTGGATATTGGCGGCGGTGCCAGTGCAGAGAAATCGGCTGCTGCACTACGATTGGTATTAGGCGATGCCAGAGTGCGCTGTGTTCTCATCAATATCTATGGGGGTGTTACTCGTTGTGATGAAGCGGCGCGCGGTATTCTTGTTGCGCTCGCCGGGTTAGACAAGAATATTCCGATTGTGGCGCGGTTTGCCGGAACGAATGCAAGGGAGGGCAACTATCTCCTCTCCCGGGCGCATATTCCAACGGCTTCTACATTGGTGGAGGCTGTTCAACAGGCGATTGCCATGGTGGAAGGAGCTGAAGGTGAGCATCCTCATCAATAAAAATACGCGCCTCTTAGTTCAGGGAATCACAGGCAAGGAAGGATCGTTTCATGCCCTTCAAATGATTCGATATGGAACAAACGTAGTTGCTGGGGTTACCCCGGGCAAAGGCGGAGAATGGGTGTTGGATGGGAAAGTGCCTGTATTTGATACGGTTAAATACGCAGTTGAAGCTACGGGTGCAAATGCATCTGTCATTTTTGTGCCTGCTCGATCTGCTGTGGACGCTATTTACGAAGCGGGGGATTCTGGTATTCCTTTGATCGTATGTATCACCGAAGGGATCCCTATTCATGATATGATCCGTGCCCGGCAGTTTTTGGAACAGAAGGGTGTCTCCCTGATAGGGCCGAACTCTCCAGGAATATTGTCCCCAGGAGAATCAAAGGTTGGAATTATTCCAGGCGATGCGGCAGTGCGGGGGAATGTTGGAATTGTTTCGCGTTCTGGCACACTGACCTATGAGGTTTTAAGTATTTTTCAAAAAAATAACATAGGGATAAGCACGTGTGTTGGAATTGGCGGCGATGCGATCCTTGGCATTGGTTTTTCAGATGTCTTGCAGATGTTTGAAGCAGATGCCTATACGGAACAGATTGTGCTGATTGGAGAGGTTGGAAGTAGAGAAGAGACGGTTGCCGCTGGCTATATCTCCAAGATGATGACCAAGCCAGTTACAGCATTTATTGCCGGTAAATCGGCACCGGTCGGAAAACGAATGGGGCATGCTGGCGCGATTATTAACGGCGACGCTGATCGAGCAAGCAACAAAATTGAAGCCCTCAGGGCGGCAGGGGTTCATATTGCCGATCACCCTGAGGGAATTCTTCAGTTTTTGAATTGATCTCCTCCGTGAAGGATGGCAGCTCTATTCCTTTGGTAAAGAAAGCATAGAAAGAATTTTATTTTTTGTGTGTATCAATATAAGAGATGACATCGTTCACAGATTTGATATTGCGGGCATCGTCATCTGAAATTGCCAAATTAAATTTTTCACAGAATCCATCAATCAGGAAGAACTGATCCATCGAATCAGCCTTGAGATCTTCGATAAACCGGGTATCCGGTTTCACCTGGTCTCCATCAATTTTTAAAACATCTACGATCACTTCTTTGACATTATTAAAAGTGTCTGACATGTGACTGCCTCCTGGCTTTTTTTCTGCTATCAGGATAAATTTTATCTTTCCTCCCCGATCTGTCAAGTGCAGGGCGGGATGACAATTTGCTTTTGTAAAACAGTTTATACGCGAAGGATAACGCCATCCAACACTCTTTGGTATACTCAATACCAATATGAATACCTCTAGCAATGGACCTGTTGATTTGTCTTCCCGAAAGGCTGACCACATCCGGATTAATCTCGAAGAAGAGGTAAAATCTTCCCTCACTACCGATTTGGAGCATTACCGTTTCACTCATCGCGCTCTGCCAGAGATAGATTTAGACGAGGTGGATCTGAGCACTGAGATTTTTGGCAAGCGATTGGCAGTACCAATCCTGATTTCTTCGATGACTGGGGGGATAAGTGAAGCAGAGACTATCAACCGTGTGCTGGCAATTGCTGCTCAAGAAACAGGCGCTGCAATCGGTGTTGGGTCGCAAAGAGCAGCCATAGAAGATATGTCACTGGTAAAAACATTTCAGGTCCGCCTTTACGCTCCGGATGTTCTTCTGTTTGCTAATTTGGGGGCTGTTCAATTAAATTATCACTATACTTCCGATGACTGCCAACGTGCTGTGGAAATGATTGAGGCAGACGCGCTTATTTTGCATTTGAATGCTTTGCAAGAGGCTCTCCAACCTGAAGGGGACAGCCACTTCAGCGGCCTGTTGAAAAAGATTGAACAGGTTTGCAGGCTGCTTTCTGTACCGGTTGTGATTAAAGAAGTTGGGTGGGGAATTTCCGAACAAGATGCCCGGCGGCTGGCTTCTGCTGGTGTTTCGGCTATTGATGTGGCGGGAGCGGGGGGCACTTCATGGTCACAGGTGGAGATGTACCGCATTAAAGATATCCATCGCGCGCGCGTAGCAGCAGCTTTTCGCGATTGGGGTATTCCCACAGCCGACTCGATCCTTCAGGTGAAGAATGCCGCCCCTGACCTTTTGGTTTTTGCTTCAGGGGGGTTGCGCGATGGTATTGATATTGCAAAATGCATTGCGCTTGGCGCAGCTTTGGGCGGGATGGCTGGCCCCTTTCTTAAAGCGGCTGTAATTTCCCCAGAAGAAACCATCGCTGTCATCCACGAGTTTCAAAAAGAGCTGCAAATCTGCATGTTTGCCAGCGGCGCGAAAAATATTGCTGCGCTACAAAAAACCTCATTGCAAAGGCTTTGATTGGACGGTATGAATCTTAACGAGTGTATTCAACAGTTTCTGCCTGAAATTGAAAATAACTTGAAACAAGTTATCGAAAAAAGCGTTGCAGAAGAGGATCTGGAACTCCACGCCATGATATTTCACCACATGGGGTGGGAGGGTGAAGGAGCTGGCCAGGAAGCGCAAGGGAAGCGTATCCGGCCGCTACTGACACTTTTAGCCGCAACAGCAGCCGGAGGGGACTGGAAAAAGGCTTTACCTGCTGCTGTATCGGTAGAACTGGTTCACAATTTTTCACTGATACATGACGATATTCAGGATTGCAGTGAAACCCGGCGGGGCCGCCCGACTGTTTGGGTAAAGTGGGGGGTGGCGCAAGCGATCAATACCGGTGATTTGATGTTTACACTGGCGTTCTACGCGCTGCAGGCCCTTCTTCGCGACCATGTCCCGGCAGTGGTTGTGGAAGCATCCCGAATTTTGCAAAGAGCGTGTATTGATCTAACACGAGGGCAATATCTTGACCTGACGTATGAGGGGCGGCAAGATGTTCGTGTGGAGGGATATTGGCCAATGGTTGGCGGAAAAACTGCAGCACTTCTTTCCTCTGCGGTGGAATTAGGAGCACTTTGCGCTGCAACGACCCCGGAAAATCGCGGGGACTTTCGTGAATACGGGTATTCCTTGGGCCTGGCATTCCAGTGTTGGGATGACTGGCTTGGAATCTGGGGGGATTCTGCGGTTACAGGAAAATCTGTTGCAAGCGATCTCCTGGCCGGTAAAAAGACCTTGCCAGTTCTATATGCGCTAAACAATAGTGCTTCCTTTCGAGAGCGCTGGATTCAGGGTTCTATTCAGCCGGAAGAAATCCCTGGGATTTCCCAGATGCTTATACAATTGGGGGCGAAAGAGTTCACCGAACAAGAAGCAACCCGGCTGACCAGCCGGGCGTTGACCGAACTGGATCTGGCTGTAGCAGATGGAAAAACGCGTCAAGCCCTACAGGAATTAACCCATAAACTACTCGAGCGGAAAAATTGAGCCTGCTTTTAATTATTGTATAATGAGGGTGAAGCGTTTTTATTCAGCCCGATTTTTTTATTTGAGTAGCTTTTATCAAATTATGTTGTGAGGGAGTAATGGACATTTTTAAAAAATGTTTTGACTATACTCGAGTCAAGGAAGCCATCGCGGGGGGATTTTACCCTTTTTTTATTCCTCTGGCAGAAAATGAAGGCACTGAGGTAATCTATCGGGGACACCGCTTAATTATGTGCGGCTCGAATAATTATCTTGGTTTAACCACGCACCCGAAAGTACGGGAAGCGGCAATGGAAGCCATCAAACGGTTTGGTACGAGCTGTACGGGGTCGCGCTTTTTAAACGGTACGCTGGAAATGCATGAACAACTGGAAAGCGAACTTGCGTTATGGGTGAATAAACCCGCTGCGCTGGTATTTTCCACTGGGATGCAGGTTAACCTGGGTACAGTGAGCGCCCTGGTAAGCAAGGAGGACGTCGTTATTCTGGATAAGGATGATCATGCCAGTATTGTGGATGGGGCGCGTTTGAGCTTTGGAAAAATCGAGCGGTTCAGGCACAACGACATGGATCACCTTGAACGGGTGCTGAAATCAATTCCAGAAGCCTGTGGGAAATTGATTGTCGTTGATGGCCTCTTTAGTATGGAAGGCGATTTGGCGATGCTTCCGGAAATTACAACACTTTCCCGGAAATATGGCGCTCGTGTGATGGTGGATGATGCGCATGGTATGGGGGTAACGGGCAAAGGACACGGCACGGCAGCGCACTTTGATGTCACTTCGAATGTTGACTTGATCATGTCCACGTTTAGTAAATCTTTTGCCTCGCTGGGTGGGTTTGTAGCAGGGGAAGAAGATGTAATCAGTTATATCAAACATCATGCCAGAGCACTTATTTTCAGTGCCAGTATTCCACCTGGCAATACTGCTGCTGCATTGGCAGCCTTGCGTATTATGACTGAAGAACCGGAACGTGTGGAGCAGGTAAATCGTAATGCTGACAAGATGAGGGAGGCGTTTCGCTCGTTGGGGTTCAACACAGGAAACTCCGTAACCCCGGTTATTCCCATTATCGTTGGAGATGATCAGCTTACTTTTCTCTTCTGGAAGCGCCTTTTTCAAGAAGGAGTCTTCGTCAACCCGGTTATCTCACCGGCTGTGCCTCCTGGACGCCAACTCCTCCGCACCAGCTATATGGCTACGCACACTGAAGACCAACTCAATCGGGTTCTTGACATTTTTAAAACGGTCGGAAAAGAACTGGGAATTATCTGAAATATTCAATACCGTAACAAGAGGCTGTTCAAATATAGGCAGCTCCTTGTTGTTTCCACAAAGAAGGCTGAACACTTTTACCCGTGCGCTGACTATCTTCTGTGTCTTTGGTTTATTCGGATAGGTTCTTAGAACCATCCTCTGCGTTTGAAGAGGTAAATCATTCCTGCCCCTAATAAAATAAAGATTCCCCACAAAACTGGATAAGCCCAGGGGACGCTTAATTCCGGCATGAAATGAAAATTCATCCCATAAACTCCTGCCAGAAAGGTTAGAGGGAGAAATATCGTTGAAACGATCGTAAGGGCTTTCATGATTCCATTCAAACGCAATGAGGTTGAAGATAAATAAATATCTAATGCTCCTGACACAATATCACGAATGGACTCACTTAAATCCTGGAAGCGTACAAGGTGATCGTAAATGTCGCGAAAGTAGATTCGGCTGCGCAAGTCAATTTGAGGAAAATCTTCTCTTGAGAGTTTGTTCATAACTTCCCGCATAGGGGAAATAACCCGCTTCAAAGCCATGATGTTATGTTTTAGGGCAAGAATTCGCTCAAGAGTCTGGGGCTCGGGTTTAGCCAGGACATTATCCTCCAAGCGATCTATTTCTTCATCCAATTGATCCAATATGGGCATATATCCGTCTACGAGGCGGTCCAGGATTGCGTGACAAAGAAAATCGGAGCCATTTTCATGTAAGCGTTCATCGTGATTTAGACCATCCCATACTTCCTCCACAGGAGGGGTTTTTTCTAACAAACTACAAGAGACCAGAAAGTTTGATCCTAAAAATAGGCTGAGTTGGTGTGCTACCAAACCGGTCTTTTGCTCATTTAATTGTATGTACTGTGTCACAATAAAAATATAGTCTTTGAAATCATCCACTTTTGGCGTCTGAAAATTATCACTTTGACAATCCTCAATTGCCAAAGGATGAAAGTTGAAAGTATCTTTTAAATAATGAAAAA
>JADLFQ010000095.1 GCA_020845515.1 Anaerolineaceae bacterium
CACCGCCAATATCCACAATCATCGAACCACGCACTTCGGTAATCGGCAAACCCGCACCTAGCGCAGCCGCACGGGGTTCTTCAATAAGGTAGGTTTCCCGTGCCCCAGCCGCCATGGACGCGTCATAAACCGCACGTTTTTCCACCTCAGTCGCGCCCGATGGAATACCGACAACAACGCGCGGACGCGGCATCGGAACCACCGACTGTTGATGCGCCTTACCAATAAAATAACCGAGCATGGCCTGCGTAATTTCAAATTCAGAGATCACCCCATCTCGCAAAGGCCGAATCGCAATCACATTTGCCGGTGTTCGACCCACCATTTCTTTGGCTTGAGCGCCAATGGCAAGCGGCCTGCGGCTTCTTTTGTCAATAACAACCCAGGAAGGTTCGTTGATAACAATGCCTTTCCCGCGAACATTAACCAGAGTATTCGCTGTCCCCAGGTCAATGCCGATATCAAGGGAAAACAACCCCATTAACCAATTTAAAGGGTTAAATGCCAATCAGTTCTCCTCGCCTCTTTGAAGCAAGTGTAGAATCGTTCAGGGGCGATCATTTTCTGGATTATACCATAAGAGGTTCTCATGATTTATCTGCTCATCGTCTCTTTAATTTGGGCCTTCTCGTTCGGAATTATTAAAGACGGTCTCACCGGAATTGATTCTAATTTTATCGCCTTCGCCCGCTTATTTCTCTCCTTGCTCATTTTTGCGCCACTAATCCGGCTGCGCGGAGTTTCTCGCAAGGACATGGCCCGCTTGTTTGTTATCGGTATATTGCAATATGGGGTCATGTACTTGACCTATATCTATTCTTTTCAGTTTCTCAAGGCATATGAAGTCGCTTTATTCACCATCCTGACTCCTTTGTATGTCACACTGACCAATAATTTCCTCCATAAACGGTCTCATTGGGTCACCCTGTTCACCACAATTCTTGCAATCGCCGGCGCGGCGGTTGTTAAAATGGTTCAGCCCTCAAGCTCCGGCTTGCTCTTCGGATTCTTAATTCTCCAGATTTCAAATTTCTGTTTTGCTTTAGGGCAAGTGTATTACAAAGAGGTTATGAGGCGGCTGCCTTCGGTAAAAGATGAACATATTTTCGGTATCCTTTATCTGGGTGGAGCTTCCATTACAGCCATTTATACGCTGCTATTTACTGATCTCTCCAACTTGAGCTTAAATTCAAACCAGATACTCTCCCTGGTTTACTTGGGCGTTGTTGCATCGGGGGTCGGTTTCTTTTTTTGGAACTACGGTGCCCGGCGGGTAAATACCGGTGCGCTTGCTATTTTCAATAATCTCAAAATCCCTCTTGCAATTACGGTCTCCCTGATTTTCTTTCAGGAATCTGCCAGCCTTCCAGAGCTAATCCTGGGCGGCGGACTCATTGTCATCGCACTGGCAATCAACGAGTGGGCTGACAACCATCGCCAAATTCAAACTGGCAACGCCCAAAGTTAATGCACTTGCTTTCCACAAAGTAAAATTCCAGCCTTGATCATGCTATACTTAAAATGGCCGTCGAGCCGGTCTGCTTTGTTTCTCCAATATTCAAGACATTTGGGCGGCAGAGAAAAATTTGGGAGTCTGAACGAAAGAGATGGATGTAGAAGAGAGGACGGAACTACAGCCGGTCCTTGCGGCCAGCCCCCAGCATTTACAATTCGGGGACTTTGATACAGAGAAACTTCCTGAAGAACTGCCCTCGGCAACATTAACCATTACCAACCCAGGCATTAACCCACTGGCCGGTAGAATCAGTCCGCAGGTGAGTTGGATACAGGTTGACCCGCCTGATTTTAGCTGCCAAAGCGGGGAAACCAGCCAGCATACTGTCACCCTCACACCGGAAACCCCTCACGCGTGGCAAAACAGGCTATATTCTTACGAATACTTGCTGCTCCTCAATAGCAATGGCGGCTCTTTCTTCATTGGAGGAAGTTACACCGCCAAAGGCCCCCCGCTGAGAACCGCTAAGAGCACCCTTTCTCTAAAACACTGGGTAATTCCGTTTGTAGTGGTAATTTTGCTGGCTGCAGTTCTCACCATTTTGTTTTTTGCAATTCCCTGGGGGGAAAAACAACCTGCGAGTCCGGATATTCTCTTTACACAAGGGGCGCAAACGGTAATTGCTGTGCTAACTCAAACAGCCGCCGTACAGCCTTCACCCCAAGCGACAACAAGCAGTGTCATGGTGAGCATCTTGCCGAGGACGCCGGTTCCCCATTCCGCAGAGGCGGCGCACCCTCTCCCAAACACCCCTTGGCCTAGAGCGGAATATCCAAATCCGGAGCAGTTCATCAAAGATTATTACAGGGAAGTTAATAACCGCAACTACGAGAAATCATGGTCAATGCTCACTCAAAAATTTCAACAGAGCTGTTGTTCCGTGGCAGGAAACGACCCGTACCAGATCTATATCAATTGGTGGAATACGATCGAACGTGTGGAAGTGATCACCGCTTACATCCAGGCTTGGGATACAAATCCGGCAGAAGTTTATACAGTCTTACAGTATCTTTCCCAAAAGGGGGAAAGTAGCGAAGTTTTCAATATCTATCGGGTGGTTGCCGATCCAGACAAAAAGGATCTTAAGATTGACGAGGTAAGATAAGACAACAAATAACAATACCCTTCCTCTGGAACAAATAAAGATTACAACACTCGCTGCCAAATGACCGATATTGAATTGCAAGAATCGCCTTGATACATAAGATACTTCTGCAATAAAATTCCAGTCTCCGGGCACCCATTCGCGAGAATTTAAAATAACCCCATACACCGCCATCCTCGGCCAGTAGAAAAAGGTTATAATATTTTCGCCATGTCCAAAACTTCACCTATCCTCATCACGGCTTTATTCATCTTCAGTGCAGTATTTGTCTCTGCGGGTTGTAACCCGCGCAAAACGCCTGCCCACACCATTACGCCCACCTTGCCAACCCGAACACCCGCCTCTACCCGTACCCCGGCGCCCACCATCACACTATTGCCCAGCGAAACGCCGCTGCCTCCACCCACAATCGAACCAACGCATACACCTTTCCCCACCCCGGAAGTGGATTTTTCCAGTGCAAAATTCTATACCGCCGGCTTTTTACCTGATTGGCGCTTCTTCATTGCCATTCAGGCTGAAGGGGAAATGAAAGGCGACTATACTGCCCTGGTGGATAAAACAGTTACCTATAAGTGTGAGATTCTAGCAGCTTATCCAAAGCGTCTATATTGCAGCGGACCCCTCCGGCGTATGAACGACTGGGTCAACTACGCGATTTATCAAACTGGAGCTTCGCAGCCAGTCTTTCAGAGTAAGGTCTTTATCCCCCCGATCGACTCGCTCAACCGCTATCTGCGCTAGAAATTAAAATTTCCAGAGCAACCATTGAATATTTTATGGAACACGGGTATAATATCGGCACTTCGGGCGGTTAGCTCAGTTGGTTAGAGCATTGCGTTGACATCGCAAAGGTCGTAGGTTCGAGTCCTATACCGCCCACAGGCAGCCGCTCGCAAAAAGCGGCTTGTTTCTTAAAATTTCCTTGTTCTATTTTGGATAAGAATGGTATAATACTCCTAATCATAAAGCACCTGTGTTGACCAGGAAGAGTATCCGGCGAAATCTGCCAGAGAATGGGAACCTGAGGCTGGAAGTTCCCTCAATAATCAACCGGAAAAAAACCCCCTGCGAGCATGATTCTGAACAGCGTTCTTAGCTCAGTAAGAAAAACGGTCGGCACCGTTACCCGCCCAAAGAGATGACTATATGACGATAGTCAATCTGGGTGGACCCGCGTGAGATTAACCTCCCGCCCCAGTGGGGCAAGAGGTTTTTTTATTTTTATACATCGAGAATTTTTTGGAGGAACAATGGCTGTTAAAGAGAAATACGAGGAATCAAAACTTTTCCGCATCCGCCATTCCACTGCCCACGTCATGGCGCAAGCTGTATTGGAGAAATTTCCAGGGGCGAAATACGCAATCGGTCCTGCCATTGATGAAGGGTTTTATTATGATTTTGACCTGCCGCGCTCACTGACGCCCGAAGACCTCACAGAAATTGAAGAGCGCATGCGTCAGATCATCCGGGGGAAATTCCCTTTTGTGCGCAAAGAAGTATCCGCCGGCGAAGCGCGCAAGCTCTTTAAAGATCAGCCGTACAAACTGGAATTGATTGACGGTCTGGAGGCCGGCGGTTTCGATGAGAACGGCGAACCTCTGTTTGAAAAGCCGGTCATCTCCACTTTTACCCATGACCAGTTTACTGACCTGTGCAGGGGCCCACATGTGCAAAATACCGGCGAGATTGATTCATCCGCCATCAAATTGATGAGTGTGGCTGGGGCATATTGGCGCGGCGACGAGAAACGTCCCATGCTTCAGCGCATCTACGGCACGGCCTGGTACAACAAAGAGGAGATGGAACAGTATCTTTGGAAGCTGGAAGAAGCTAAGCGGAGAGACCATCGTAAGATTGGTCGCGATTTGGATTTGTTTAGCGTCGTTGAAGAAATCGGCGCCGGTCTAATCCTCTGGCACCCCAAAGGCGCCATGGTACGCAAGATCACCGAAGATTTCTGGATGAATGAGCACGAAAAATCCGGCTACCAGTTTGTTTATACCCCGCATATCGGCAAAGCCTCTCTTTGGGAAACCAGCGGACATCTCGGATTCTTTAAAGAGAATATGTTCTCCCCTCTGGATATTGAAGGGCAGTCCTATTATCTAAAACCGATGAACTGCCCCTTCCATATTTACATCTATAAGAGCCAGTTGCGCTCCTATCGCGATCTTCCCATCCGGTATGCAGAAAAAGGCACTGTTTACCGGTATGAGCGCTCCGGCGTTTTGCACGGTTTGCTGCGCGTGCGCGGTTTTACCCAGGATGACGCCCATCATTTCTGCCGCGAAGACCAAATGCCCCAGGAGATTGACTTCGTTCTCGACTTCAGCCTCAAGATGCTGCGCGCCTTCGGCTTTAGCGACCTAAAAGCCTACCTCAGCACCAAACCTGCCAAGTCCGGCGGAGACCCCGCCCGCTGGGAAGCAGCCGAAGCTGCACTTGAAGCTTCATTAAAGCGTTATAACGTAGAATATGAAGTGGACGAAGGCGGCGGCGCATTTTACGGTCCCAAAATTGACCTCAAAGTTCACGACGCCATCGGCCGCGAATGGCAGCTTAGTACTATTCAATTTGACTTTAACGAACCAGAGTTTTTCGATATGACTTATATCGGTGAAGACGGCCAGCCCCACAGGCCGTACATGGTGCACCGTGCGCTTCTCGGCAGCTTGGAGCGCTTTTTCGGTGTCTTAATTGAACACTACGCCGGCGCGTTCCCTGTATGGCGAGCACCAATTCAGGCAGTAGTCATCCCAATCGCAGATCGTCATCTTGAGTACGCTCAAAAAGTAGGCGACAGCCTTAAAGCAGCCGGCCTGCGGGTTTCTGTAGATGAGAGAAGCGAAAGAATGAACGCCAAGATTCGCGATGCCCAAAATCAGAAGGTCCCTTATATGTTAGTAGTGGGTGATAAGGAGATTGAAAACAATCAAGTCGCCCTGAGGTTACGCGGCGGCGAAAACCCCGGCCCCATAGCATTGGCAGCCTTCATTGACAAAGCGCGGCAGGATATCGAAGAAAAAATTTAGATACTGTATTATTAAGTGTATCCTCTAACAGGATAAACTAAGGGTGGCTCCCTCGTTGCCGCTTCATCCAAAAACTTGATGATCGTTATCGTGCCACCTCACAAGGAGGTCGTATGCGAGTTACAGCGTACAAGAACGGGATCTTCGCAAAAGCCTACGCGGGAACCACCGGTGTCTTACTGGCTATGGATATTGATCCTGCAAAAAGGGATGGATTGCTGGGGTTCGCTATTGAACGGTATAACGCGTTCAATAACTCAACAGGCTGGTTGTTGGGCGCCTTGAATTTTCCACACGCCTCTCATACGCCTGGCAATTTAGTATCAACCAATATTGCCCCCATACAAAAATTTCGCTGGTCTGATTATCGCGTCTATCCAAACAGCGAATACCGGTATACGATCCACCCGGTTTACCCGCCTTGGGGCACTCCTCTCCTTGAGCCAGGCCCGGAGATAGCAGTAAAAACCGCCAGTCTGGACGACGGGGAACACCGCGTCATATTCAATCGAGCTGCTGCCGCCAGCCAGGCATTCAGTCACCGTTTTGAAGACTACATCAAGCAACTCAACACCGCCTTGAAAGCAAAGCAACCAGTACCTCCGCTTCCATCCAAAGCCCTTGCATGGCTTTCCCGCGGTTTAATTGAACAAATCCTTGGTTTTATTAATCGCGCTAAAGGCACTGGCTGGGCTCTTGATATTGCAATCTACGAATATGAACTGCCTAAAATTATCCACGCCGTCCAAGAAGCTCATAATCGTCAGGTGCAAGTTCGGGTGATTTATCACGGCAAATCGGGTGACGAACAAACCCTAATCAATCGCACAAATTTGGCAGGTTTACCAGAAAACAGCAAAAGAGAGCGTAAAACTTCCAGCATTTTCCACGATAAGTTCATCGTCCTCAGTCGAATAGAAAAGGGTGAGTATCAACCGCAGGCTGTGCTATGCGGCTCCACAAATTTCACCGAAAATGGCATTTACCGTCAGGGAAATGTCGTCCATATCGTTGAAAACCCGGAGGTTTCCAAGCAATACTTGAATCTCTTTGAAAATATCTTTAATGGCAGCACCGTAGGCGAAACCCGAAAATACATCAACCGGAACAATCCTTTTGACACAGAAAGTGATTTCTTTGCCGGCTTTTCTCCTCGCAGCAGCGGTCATGACCTCAATGGTTTTGTCAGCCTGGTTGATAGCGCCCAGTGTGATGTTTTATTCTGCACGGCTTTCAATCTCTATGATGACCTTGAAGAAAGTCTGCTCGGAAAACCGCAGGATAATATACTTCGATATGGCCTCCAAAACACCCGCAGCCGGATCACTGGTATCCATGCGGACCGTACAGCAAGTTTTAGTGCCACTGCGCTCTATTCTCGCGGTCTCGAAGGGTGGATCAAAGAATCAACCTATGGTCAACGCGGTAATATTTTAATTCACACCAAATTGATAATTGTTGATCTCACTTCAGATCACCCCACTGTCATCAGTGGGTCACACAACTTATCTAAATCCGCATCAAACGGGAATGACGAAAACTATTTGATTATCCGCAACAATACTCAGGTTGCGGATATTTACGGGTGCGAACTGATGCGTTTTTACGATCATTACCGTTTCCGTTTTCACCTTGCAGAAAGGATTAAGAAGGGAACTGCCCAGGTTCCACTGACTCTTTCAGAGGATAACAGTTGGACCGACCGGTACTTTGAAACAGATCCGCTAAAAATCCTGGATCGCACCCGTTTTGCTGCCCATTGAGATTTGATAAAATAGCCTGTTATTTATTTTTACGAATAAAGCACGAGAGTGGCTAAAGTAGTGGGCTAACAAAACCCATCAATCACATGAGTGGTGCAGGTAGAAAAGCGTTGTTCATAAAGCTGCCTGCTTTGGCAGGCATCAAACCCATCACTGTAGTACCACTTGGCTTTGGATGCTTGAGTGACAATGTAGACATTGTTTCGCTGCTCTGTTTTAGCCCATTCTTTTAATTACTCCTGATCTTGTGCCGGGCTGATTTTCTGTTCGAGTTCTCCGTGCGATAGGTGCGTCCAGTCTTGTGGATGATCTCTTCGTCAAAGGTCTGCACGCCCATACTAATACAGTTGAAGCCCAAGGACCGCAAACCTCGTAAAACCGAGGTTTTTTACTTCCCGCCGAATCAGGACAAACGCCCACGACTTTGGGACGGACACTTTGCTACTATCGAATCAGTAGAAGTTTTCAATCTTATTTCAGGAGAAGGATATATGGTTGTCAATCTATTGATGCTATTGATAGTCATTGCAATCACCATTGGCGCTGGCTGGCTTACCTGGCGGGCTGTGCGCGCCAAAAGGCTGTGGGTCAAGGTTGTCGGTGGGCTGGCTGCCGGGTTGCTGACCCTGGTATTTGCCGCAGCCGCCTTTACAGGTGGTAAAGGCATTGCAGCGATTTATTTCTCAGGCGCGAAACCAGCGCCTGACCTGAAAGTCGCCGGTTCAGCGGAACAGGTCGCACGCGGCGAGTATCTGGTCAACCTGTCCTGCGTGGGCTGCCATGGGGCTGCGGATGCTATTGGAAACCCCAGCGGAAAATCGCCGCTCTCAGGGGGTTGGAATATTGCCGAGGCGGAGGGCTTGGGCTTCGTAGGAGCGATGATTACTGAAAACCTGACTCCTGGAGGCAAATTGGCTGGTTACAGTGACGGCGAAATCTTCCGCGTCATGCGCCACAGCATTGACAAAGAGGGTCGCAGGTTGGGCTTTATGGCCTTCCTTCCCTATGGGCAGTTGAGCGATGAAGACACCCAAGCGATTATTGCCTATCTGCGCTCGCTGCCGCCAGCCGAGACTGGCGGCGCAACCGGCGACCAGCTCAACTTCATAGGCATGTTGCTGTTTGGATCGGGTATGATTCCGCCGCCTGCGCCAGCAGCCGATCAGATTTCTGCGCCGCCCCAAGGCGTTACCGTTGAATATGGCAAGTACGTAGCCACGTTCGGCGAATGCGCCGGCTGCCACGGCCCAGATGTCAGCGGAATAGAAGCAACCTCCATGTCTCCAGCCGTGCCCAACCCGCGCCCAATCATCTCAACTTGGACGCAAGAGCAGTTCGCAGAAGCCATGCACACTGGTGTGCGGCCTGGCGGCGCGCCGTTCTCAGAGGCTATGCCCTGGCAGAATGCATCGAAGATGACAGACGACGACCTGGCCGCGTTATATCTTTACCTGACCACACCGGTTAAGTAACTCAGAACCCACCCTCAATTTGGAAGGAATAAACCATGAAATTCAAAGAGAGTATTTTCATCAACCGATCTGTAGAAGAAGTCTTTACTCGTGCTACCGACTATGATACTCACCCGAAATGGGCTGATACGGTCCGGGTGGACATTCTCACCAATACCCCCTTTGGTGTAGGCACGCGGATGAACTATGTCAGTAAGTTTCTGGGGCGCGAGATGGGGATGGAGAGTGAGATCACCATCTACGAGCCACCACACCGCCTGGGCTACAAAATTATCAGTGGCATGGCAGTTGAGGCGCTGCAATCGTTCACAGAAGAGAACAACGGCACACGGGCGACCTGGGAATACTGGGGTGACATAACGGGCGTGCTCTCCATGTTCAAACTGGCTGAACCGCTTCTCGCCCGGCAAGCCCATAAAACAATGCAAACCTCGCTGAAAAAGCTGAAATCATTGCTGGAAACTGAAGAACCCGTGAAACTCTCCACTACTTAAAGCGCTACCAAGACTAAAAAATGGAGGAAGATTATGAAAAAGTTGGTTTGGTGGTTCCGCATTGTAGGTGGTTTCTATTTCTTGCTGGCAGTAATGAATCTCCGTTTTGTCTTGATCAACCCAGCTGTTGCCGGGACGATGATAGCCTTCCCCTTCCCTGCAACAGCCGACACGATCCAGGCTTTCGTTGATGGCTGGTCGCCGTTTGCCTTCGAAGTATTCGGTCTGGGCACATTTATGTTATGGGCTTCGCGCAACCCCCGCCGCTACTTGGGCGCGGTCTGGCTGCTGGTGTGGCTGGAATTCACACATGGCGTGCTGGACGATATCTACCTGATTGTCAGGGGCTATGACACAGTTGGCTACCTCATCTTCATCGCCATTCACCTGGCAATCATCACCACTGGCGTATTGTTTGCCCGCCAGGCCGAAGCAAAAAGCACCTGAGCTAATCGGACAATTTTGATGTAGATGTTTCAAAAAGGACTTCTCTCTCGTATAATTTAGAGTAAATTTGTTCCGAATGGGTTAACCTGTGAGCAACTTATCCATCTCTAAAAGCGCACCAACACCCGTACCAGACCTGAGCGGGCGTACGCTTCATTTCGCCCGCTTGGCCTGGCTGCTCATCTGCGGCAGTGTTACATTGACTTTCCTGGCTGCACTGCCGGCTCGCTGGACACTGCTCACCAATCCTTCATACCCTAACACAGCAAACCTGATTGCGCTCGGTCTCACGCCCACCCTTTTCGCTGCATATTCCATTTTCTGGGAACTGGCAATGGTCATCCCAAATCTTGTTGTGGGGTTCATCATCTTCTGGCGCTGCGGCGAGCAGCGCATTGCTTTATTTTCCTCGCTGGTATTGATCGTATTTAATGTCGCGAACGGCACGCTCACACCTACTCTGCGCGCCGTGATTGGAATACACCCAGCGCTCGACCTGCTTCAGCACACTCTCGAATTCATCGCCTGGTATGGCTTTGCATTGTTCTTCTACCTCTTCCCCGATGGTCATTTTACACCCGCCTGGACGCGCTGGTTAGCGCTTGCCTTGTTACCACTTTTCTTGTTATGGAACTTCGCCGAGAATTCGCCGTTCGCACCACCTAACTGGCCCAAGGAATGGTTTATGGTTCTGCTCCTCGCACAGTTTGGTTCTTGGGCCTTCAGCCAAGTGTATCGCTACCAGCGCGTCTCCGGAGCTATTGAGCGGCAGCAGACCAAGTGGGTGGTTTACGCCATTGCGGCCACCCTGCTGGTATTTGTCCTCACTGGTTTCATTGGCACATTCATACCCGGTTATAACCTGTTGATCGAAGAACAACCCACACCGCAAGCCTTTGCTTTCATGCTTGGATCCTGGTTGGTCAGTCCGGTAATGCTTCTGCTGCCGCTTGCCATGTCTTTTGCGATCATCCGCCATCGTCTGTGGGATATTGACCTGATTATCAATCGTACGTTGATTTACGGGTTGCTGACCACACTGACAATTGGACTGTATATCTTTATTGTCGGGTACATAGGGAATCTTTTTCAGGTGCAGAATCGCTCCATCTTGGCTTTTTTGGCAACCGGCATAATCGCTGTGGTATTTCAACCTCTGCGGCATTTCCTCCAACGCACAATGAATCACTTGATGTATGGCGAACGAGACGAGCCTTATGTTGTGCTCTCGCGTTTAAGCCAGCGGCTTGACTTGGCCGTAGCACCTGACGACATTATCCCTGCAATTCTTGAGACGATTGCCCAAGCTCTCAAACTGCCCTATGCCGCCCTGCGCCTGAACGACGAGACAATGAGCTTTCATGGCACTTTGCCGCCTTATACCTGGCCAGAATCATTTCCCTTGTTGTATCGGGGGGAAGCAATTGGCCAATTGGTGGTCGCGCCGCGCGTTGCCCATGAGTCGTTCACCCCTGCTGAGCGCCGCCTGCTGGGGGATATCGCCCGCCAGGCAGGGGTGGTCGCCCACAATGTCAGATTGACCAGCGAGCTGCAACGCACCCGGGAAAGGCTGGTTACAGCTCGAGAGGAAGAGCGCCGTCGCCTGCGCCGGGACCTGCACGATGGGCTAGGTCCGAAGCTTGCCGGACAAGCGCTGATCCTGGAAGCCGTGCGCGACACGCTGGAGCTAGAGTCGCATAGCCGGGCGTTGGTGGACCATCTGATCAATGATTCGCAAACCATCGTCAGCGAAATACGCGAGCTGGTACATGGGCTGCGCCCCCCGGCGCTGGATGAACACGGCCTGGCAGATGCACTGCGTTTGCTGGCAGCCAAGTGCGAAAGCAGTAAGCTGCAGGTAAGTGTCTCAACTCCCGATCCCATGCCGCCGCTGCCAGCCGCAGTTGAAGTGGCAGCCTATCGCATTACACAGGAAGCGCTGACAAACGTGGTCAAACACGCTCAGGCACATACCTGCCAGGTTAACCTGACCATTGGCCAAACGCTGGAGCTATATGTAACCGATGATGGAATTGGGATTCCGAAAAGCAGGGTAGCAGGGGTGGGGCTGACTTCGATGCGCGAGCGCGCAGAAGAGATCGGCGGGCAGTGTTTTGCCCAAGCTGATAAAAACTGTGGAACTCGGGTGACTGCCAAATTACCCATCAAGCACGCCTTTAATTAGTTCAGGCAGCTATGGATGAGATTACGATTTTAATTGCCGACAATGAGCGTAACATCCGCATCGGTTTAGGGGCGCTCTTTAATGCAGAAGCTGACATGCGCCTAATCGGCGAAGCTGTGACCGGCGCCGAAGCCATCAGGTTTGCTGCCATGTTGCAGCCCGATGTGATCTTGATGGATATTCATATGCCGGATATTGATGATATGGAGATGAATGGCGTCGAGGCGACACGGCGCATCCTGAACACCAGCCCGCACATTGGCGTCCTCATGCTGACCATGTTTGAAGACGATGACTCGATCTTTGCTGCCATGCGCGCTGGCGCTCGCGGCTACTTATTAAAAGGCTCCCTGAAAGTAGAGATCCTGCGCGCGATCCGCGCTGTTCATAGCGGCGAGGTAATCTTCGGTGCAGCCATCGCACAGCGCATGGCGCGCTACTTTGCTGCCATCCGCCCAGCCCATCCTTCCGAATTATTCCCGGAACTCACCGACCGGGAGCGCGAAATTCTCAATCTAATCGCCCAACACAAGAACAACATCGAGATTGCCAAGCAGCTCTCGCTCAGTGATAAAACCATTCGCAACCATGTCTCCAACATCTTCAACAAACTTCAGGTTGTTGACCGGGTGCAGGCTATCCTGAGGGCAAAACAAGCCGGACTGGGGAGGAAGTAGACTCAATCGTATGGCCGTTACCCTGTAAAGTCGAAACACCAGAATCTTCCCGGCTTCCACGCTCCAACCGCCTAACAACTCCATGTTCCCGGCCACGACACCTTCGGTACACATTTCTAACTCGAACCCGCGAGTCTGCGCTGGTTTTGTCCACCCGGTTTTGGCGGGTTCCTGAGTGGCAATATGGGCAATATTTCGCGACCCTGTTTTAGCCTATTTTTAGTCACTCTCTGAAGCAACAACAAGGTTGACGACTTCAAAGCTGTTATGGTATATTCAGCTATCTTATGATCATTCAAAGATAAATTTAAGGTTTTAAGGAGAAAACTATCAGCGCAAGTGGTTTTAGAGTAAACGAAACAATCCGGGTGCCGGAGGTACGCGTAATCGGGCCCAATGGCGAAAACATCGGGGTTATCGCAGTACGTGAAGCCCTTCGGATCGCTGCAGAAGCAGAATTGGATCTGGTTGAGGTAGCACCCAACTCTGACCCCCCCGTCTGCCGTGTGATGGATTTTGGCAAGTTTCTATACGAACGAACCAAAAAAGAACGCGAGGCGAAAAAGTCTCAAACAAAGATTGAGATCAAGGAAATTCGCTTGCGGCCCAAAACCAATGAACATCACCGGTCATTTAAAGTAAGAGATGCGCGCCGTTGGTTGCTGGATAACATGAAAGTGAAAGTAACCATTCGATTTAGAGGACGAGAAATCACCTACCCGGAAATTGCGTTGGAAGACTTAAAAGAAATTGCAGAAGAGCTGGCCGATATTGCTACAGTCGAGCAGGCGCCAAATATCGAAGGGCGCGTGATGACCATGCTGCTTACTCCCATTCCTTCCAAGCTTAAGAAGAAATCGAGTGATAAACCATCTGAGCATACAGAAGAAGTGGAAGGCAAGCAAGTAGAAAACTAAAAAATCCCCCAATCCATCCAATTTGTGTTAAAATGCGGTCTGGTTTGGCAGGCAGACCGCAAATTTTGTCAAGAGGAGTTTCGCTGTGCCGCAAAAACAAAAAGTTACAAAATACAAACTCAAGACCCACAAGGCGACCTCAAA
>JADLFQ010000096.1 GCA_020845515.1 Anaerolineaceae bacterium
ATTCTTGCACAGATAATCAATAATCTCTACATCAAGGCCGGAGCGCGGCGGGTCAAGTACAACCACATCTGCTCGCCGAGTCAGCGAATTCAGAGCAGCCCTGGCATCGCCGATGTAGAGCTCAACATTCTCGAAGTCATCCAGGTTGCTTACAAAATCCTCACAAGCGCTGGGTGAAATCTCAATGCCCACACACTTTCCTACCCTGGGCGCCAGAAACGCACTGAATAGCCCGACTCCACAATAAACATCGAAGAGCGTAGTGGTTTTAGAGAGCTGTAGTGTCTCCAAAAGATATTTCACCATTATCTCAGCCAGTTCGGTATTTACCTGAAAAAACGAACCTGCTGATACTTTAAAATTGCGGCCCAGGATCTCAACGACCACATAATCATCACCGGCTAACAAAAAAGGCCCTTCTGGACCTGAATGTACAGCAGATATGGGTAAATCCAGTTCAAATTCCCCCGGCAGAGGGTCAGTGCTCTCCAGTGTCAGCAGGACATCCTCATTTTTCCCGGCGCGCAGATTCGCACGCAGAACATTTGCCTCCGGGTCAATGAACAGGTTCGGCCAGACTTTTCCCAATGCTTCTTTAGGCAAGTAACATTCCTCAACCGCAAAGCTTTCATGCGACCCCATCTTGAGAAAACCTGGCTTTCCTGCCGGCGTTGGGTGGAACTGGAGCGTATTACGATAATTCCAGGAGGAAGGTGAAGCCTTCACGGGCAACACAGGTGGCTGAGAAATATTTCCAATTCGCTGTAATTGCTCAATCACGATTTGGTGTTTGTATCGAAGTTGATCGGTGTATGCAAGATGCTGGTAATGGCAGCCCCCACACACTCCAAAATGAATACAACGAGGTGAGATACGTTCAGGAGAAGCAACCAGCACTTCTTTCGCCACCGCTTTAATATGACCCCGTTTTTCCTCCGTCACTTTTGCGAGGATCTGCTCTCCAGGCAGAGTGAAAGGAATGTAAACCGCCCGTCCATCCCCAAGGTATCCTAAACCAGCACCGCCATATACAAGCGTTTCGATCGTCACTTCGATCAATTCTTCAGTCATGTTTCTCTGTCTTTACTCTTTAAAATGCTGGTGGAAATGCACCACCATTATACTGGTTGTTCAGAGGCTATTGGCTTGGTTTACCTCTGGGCAAAAACAAGATCGCCCACCAACCAGCGGACAGCACAGGCTAAGCTGGCGCTTAAAGATAGATGATATTTGTGTGATCTTTATAACGCATCATCGTTCATTTCAGCCAAATTTTCCCCTTTAAATAAACAGCGGAGAGGGTGGGATTCGAACCCACGGTACCTTGCGGTACACACGCTCTCCAGGCGTGCGCGTTAGGCCAGACTACGCTACCTCTCCAGTTAATCTCACGGATTAAGCGTGCGAATTATACCACAATTAAAAACCGCTCATACTGCACCGAATTGCCTGTAAGGGCAAAGTGATAATGTCCTAATTGAGATTAGGGGCTATTCACGCAGAAGGAAGTCGCGCAGCGACTTGAGTTGAGTGAGCGGCAAGTGAGATGATTGACCCGCAGATACCTCAAGGAAAGTGTTGGAGGGCTGGTCTCTCAGAAACGCGGTAAACCCAGCAACCGACGCATAGAACCAAGGCATTTCTATTTAGCCTCGACAGCCCGAAATTTTTTGATATGGTTTACAGTATATCAATACGCAACAGCTATCAACAAGGGTCGGCTTAAAATCCGCCAATTGCACAGGTGGTATAATCTCCGCACCCGGTCACCCGGATGAATAATTATTTCTCGGCAAAAGAAAAGATGAACGATAAACAACCGTTTTGGCTTTCAAAAAAACTGGATGAACTTTCACCTCAAGAATGGGAATCGCTCTGCGACGGGTGTGGAATCTGCTGTTTATACAAACTGGAAGACGAAGATACGGGAGAAATATTCTATACCAACATTGTCTGCCGCCTTTTGGATACCGGCACTTGCAAGTGCAAAGACTATGAGCACAGATCGCAGATAGTAACAACTTGTCTGCTCCTCACTCCCGAACTGGTCTCCCGGGTAAAATGGCTGCCTGCCACCTGTGCGTATCGCCGGGTTCAAGAAGGAAAACCTTTGTTATGGTGGCACCCGCTTGTTTCTGGAAACCAAAATTCGGTACATGATACCGGTGTTTCGATCCTCGGAAAAACAATTCCGGAATCATCTGCGAAGCTCAATAACCTGGAAGATTTTATCGTCAACTGGGTGGATACCAATCCGTGAAGAAAATTGTCATCGCCTCTCAAAATCCGGTTAAAATACGCGCGGCTCTTAACGGCTTTCAGCAAATGTTCCCACATGAGATTTTTCAAACCATATCCATCGCGGTTGAATCTGGCGTTGGTGTCCAACCCACTACAGATCAGGAAACTTTTCAGGGTGCAATTAATCGGGTACAAAATGCCCGGCTTGCCGTACCAGAGGGGGATTACTGGGTGGGTATTGAAGGGGGTATCCAACCTCTTGATGATGAAATCACAGCTTTTGCCTGGATCGTTATCACCGATGGAGTAAAAAGCGGAAAAGGAAGGACGGGGGCGTTTGTGCTTCCAAAAACAGTTGCACACTTGATCGGTCAGGGGATGGAGTTGGGAGAAGCAGACGATTTCTTTTTCAAGCGCACCAACTCCAAACAGGAGAACGGCGCCATCGGTCTTTTAACCGGGGATATCATTGATCGCGAAAAATTGTATCAGCCAGCCGTCATTATGGCCTTAATCCCTTTTAAAAACCCAGAACTCTATAAGGGCAAGGTTTAGGCGTTTTCCCCTTATGCGTCTCTCGACGCAAGGTGATGAAGAATATTTCTACTGCGCAGCCAAAGCCAAGATGTTTGAGAAATATTGGCAAATGTAAACGCAACAGTTCCTACGTATAGTCCTATCCAATCTTCCGAATACACTCCAAGAGCCAAAATAATCACCGCGGTTACAAGAAACATAACCATCGCTTCAGGGATTGCTCGCGTCTTTTTTCCATGCACGATCGCCCCTTGATACCAACTTTGCAAAGCAGTCAAAGCAGGAACAGGCAAAGACAACCAAAAAGCTGTGGTTGCCATCCTCGCCAAAGCTGGGCTCAGTGCAGTGAGATCAGCAAACCAAACATAAGCAATCGGCGTTGCCGCAAAAAGAATATAAATAATGGAGATTCCACCCATCATAATGCCAGAAAATTTTCTCAAGCCGTAGAATGAACGCGGTCGGTCCAACAAAGCGACAACAGTCTCGTTATAAGCCATTCCAACACCGCGGAAAATAAAAATCAATCCGGAAACAACCGGCCAAACCGCCAACGATGGCAGCGGCATGCTCATGCGACTCATGGCGGCACTGCCAATTGGTTGCCAGGTCAGTGAAATAAAGGAGGTGAGCGAAAGAGGAATGTAAAAGCGGGCAAATCCTCCCCATGTGAGTGGTGGCTCAACAATCGGTGCCCTTTTTAAATTCTCCCGTAAAATTGGTCGCACCCGTATTCCTGCATAAACGGCCTCACAAATCACCCCTGATATCTGTGCGCTTGTTGCCACAATCACGCCGGGAATACTTCCAATCAGGTAACCAATTGTCAACACCACTACATCCGCGATGAGTCGCACCATTGTTCCCGCCCCCACAGCCTTTGATTGATTGAAGCGGATCATCACCCCCTGCTGAAAACGGCGAAAGGCAATCGAGAGTGGCCAGGGAGTCATGATCATAAAACCGATTCTGGCTGGCTCAATAATTTCCTGGGGTGCACCAATCACATCTTCTGTTAGAAAATAATAAAATGGAGTAAAAGCAGTAAGGATATATGCAATCGTCAGGAAGACGCTGCTGTAGAGCATAAAACGATGTACTTTCCGGTAGGATGGCCAATCCACGCACAAAGCCGTGGATGCAGACAGAAGCATGATAATCGGCGCTTCGATCAGCAGCATAATCGGGAAAACAATTCCTCCATACGCGGCGAGATTAATCTCAGCGTCCGGCAGGCGGGCCATCACCGCGCTCAGAACAGGGGATTCAATTCCCATTAAGAGCCAACTGGCAGCCAGGGGCCACCATGTTTTAAAAATTCGCTGTAAAGAAAGTTGTTCAGTTTGATCTTTCAACGTTACTCTTTTAACATTGCAATAAATGGATGGTCCTTTATGGTGAAGATGCAGTTTACGCGCCGGCGTTTACCAACCGTTCCATTTTACCTTTATTTTCTGTACGTCACCCTACAGGAAATTAACATTTCTTGCCTATCTCCCTTTGGCGCCCCTCACCACCGCCTCCAGATTGAAACTGACAAAGAGTGCACAAATCTCCTGAGGAACAGCAAAGAAATTTACACTATAATATTTGAAAATATATCAGCAGCAGTAGAATGACCTTGCACAAAAAATCCTATGATGCCATGGCGCGGCAATACCGCAGGATTGAGCAAAGTAGCCAGCTTGCAGGAAGTCCATGCTTAAAAATATAAGGCACAAATCATTCTCGCAAAAATCCGCTCCCGTAGCGCTCCTCGCTATCGCAGTAATCGCATTCGGATTATTAATTCCGGCGCTGGGTTTTTATTGGGATGACTGGGAGAGAATCCTGGTTCTCAAGCTATATGGCGTCCCGGCTATTTGGGATTATTTCAGCACAAAGCGCCCTTTTGCCGCTTCCGTGTATACGCTTTTTGGCCCCCTGTTGGGAGGAAATCCCATCGGGTGGCATCTCCTCTCGCTGGCAGCGCGCTGGCTGGCCTCAGTCAGTTTTTGGTGGGTATTAAGAAGCCTGTGGCCATCTCACAAACGTCAGGCTTTTTACGCATCCGCCTTGTTTTTGGTATACCCCATCTTCACACAGCAGTCCATCATCGTTTATTTCAAGCATTGGTTCGCCTATTCTTTTTATTTTCTTTCACTAGGGTTGATGATTCAGGCTGTCAGAAAGCCACAGCAACGGTGGGCTTATACCGCTGGAGCAGTGATCACCGAGTTGTTACATTTTTCCTTGCTGGAATACTTTGTCGGGTTGGAACTGCTGCGGCCGGTCATTCTCTATATACTCTACAAGGAAGAGCGCATCCCTGCCAGAAAAGCTATCCGCAAATCAATCGCCCTTTGGCTGCCTTACCTGCTGGTACTGGGAGCGTATACTATCTGGAGGCTTTCTTTTGGGGCAAATCTTGAGGACAACCCATACAGCCCACAACTCTTAAACAATCTCGTAGCAAATCCCGTCATCGCCCTAAGGAACCTGGCAAATATTGGATTGCAGGACGCTATCTATATTTTTGTCTCCAGCTGGCACAAAACACTCAAACCCGGAGTCATCAGCCTTGACGCTCCTTTTTCACTTCTCTCCTGGGGGATTGCTCTCCTTCTTGCAGTTGCCTTGCTGTTCTATATGCTGCATTCAAAAGATGACGCTGAAACCACCCCTTCTTCCGGGCGCTGGTCTCTTCAAGCAACTCTTCTGGGTTTTATTGCGGCCATTTTGGGAGCTTTGCCCGTTTGGATCACTTTTCGAGCGGTAAGTACCGAAGGATTGTTCACCGATCGTTTTGCAATGGCCTGCATGGCTGGCGCAAGCCTGGTGTGGGTTGCCTTTCTGGAATGGTTGGTGGAGAATCCTCAGCGAAAAATAATCCTCTTAACCTGCTTGATTATGTTAGGGGTAAGTTTACAACTGCGCACCGCCAATGATTTCCGTTGGTCTTGGACTCTGCAACAAAGAACCTATTGGCAGCTTTACTGGCGCGCCCCATATATTCTGCCAAATTCCATTGTAATGACTGACCGGCCGTTATTTCCTTATGTTCTCCCTCAATTCTCCTTTAACCTCCTATACCGCGAACCACAAGACTATGGAAAAGGTGGATATGTCTTTAGCTATCTGAGCGATTTCGGCAAAGACAGCGCCAACTGGCTGGAAGGTAAGAATTTGGAAATAAAGTACCTGATTTTTGATTTTCAGGCCCCCACAAAAAACGGTGTGGTCATCTTTAAGGAGGATAGAACCGGCAACTGTCTTTGGATTCTGGACGAAGAAGACAAGGATAATCCTTACCTTCCGGACCTCGTCAGGCAGGCATTGCCACTGTCCAATCTGGCGCGTATTCAACCGCTTCCCCAACCCGGGCATACTCCACCACTGGATGTTTTCGGCGCCGAACCGGAGGAGGGCTGGTGCCCCTATTATGAAAAAGCTGATCTGGCATATCAGTATCAAAACTATGAGCAAGCAGCCGCGCTTGGAGATGAAGCAATTTCAAAGGGGTTTACTCCAACCAGTTCCCAGGCCAATTCACCACAAGAGTGGATGCCCATTGTCGAAAGTTACGCTGCTTTGGGCAGGTGGCAAGAGGCGGCTGAAATCACAAAGACAAGTATGCGCGTCGATCAAAATTACCGGGCAGCTTTCTGCAGCGTATGGCAGCGGATTGAAAACAGGGCGCAAAGCCAGGTTGAAGGACAGGCGGTAATTGCAGAACTCTACAACTTTTTAGATTGCAGTCCGTATTTAAATCAATAGAACTCGGTACAACTCTTTTCAAAAGGAAAGGAATATTGATGCCGCCCGCAAACCCCCAAGCCGCAAAATGGCAGCCGCCTGAAAATTACACACAGATTCCCTCCAAAGTAGAAGGGATTACAGTCTTTGCGGAAAACCTCACCCCACCAGAACAGCCAAAGCCTCGTTCTTTTAAATGTCCACAGTGTGGAGCAACCACGCAGTTTGATGTTGCCGCTGGTGGAGTAGCTTGTGAACATTGCGGGTACTCCACCGCGGTTGAATCTCAAAAAATTGGCAAGCAAGCCGTAGAAAATGAGTTTACCCTGGAGGCACTCAAAAAGGGCGAGCAAGGCTGGGGGGAAGAGCGCCGGCTATTGCATTGCACCAGTTGCGGCGCGGAAATCATTCTCGATCAAAAGGCGATTTCCAACCATTGCCCATTTTGTGCTTCGAATGAGGTCAATTTAGCGGATTCTGAAAGCGACCATTTGCGCCCGCGTTTTCTGGTCCCATTTAAAATCCTTCCGCAAAGCAACCAAACACGTACAAAAACCTGGCTGGGAAAAGGCTGGTATCATCCTGACGGGCTGTCTGCAAGTGCCATCATTGCCCGCTTTATCGGTATTTATTTGCCTTTCTGGACTTTTGATGCAAATATTTACGCTAACTGGAAAGCTGAAGTAGGCTATGAGCATACGGTCAGGCATTACGACGCAAGCAGTAAAAGCTGGAAGACACACACACAAATCCGCTGGCGCTGGGAGACTGGTCAAGTCCATCTTCCCATTGATGATTTAGTCGTTCCCGCAAGCGCTCATATCAGCCGTCATATTTTTAACCAGATTATGCCCTTCAATTTAGAAGAATTGGAGACATACAACCCTGGTTTTCTCGCGGGATGGCAGGCGCAAGCCTACGAGATAAATCTCCCGGATGCATGGGAAACCGGCAAAGCTGTGATGCGTGAACGCGTCAAGGAATCCTGCTATGCCAATATCCCCACTTCTCACGTACGTAATTTCAGCATGCAAGCCGACTTTACAGAAGAGTCATGGCGGTATATCCTTCTCCCGCTCTATCTGGCTGCATATCGCTACGAAAATAAGACCTATCAGGTAATGATCAACGGGCAAAGCGGCCTTATCGCAGGTCAAAAACCGGTTGCCTGGTGGAAAATATGGCTGGCGATTGCCGCCCTGCTTCTTCCTGGTGTTCTCTTGGGAGCAATCGGGGTACCGCTTCTTTTGCTGGGTGGGGTTGGCATCCTCCCACTCCTGGTTGGTTTTATTTTATTGATTGTTGGGGGAATTATCGCGTTTATCTTGTATAAAAACGCCAAAGATTCGGAGGCTATCTGATGAGCCAACAAGCCACCCCTACCCTCTCTATCACCGAATCTGTAGAAGCAACCTGGGGACTCGACCGCATCGTCGGCGGTTGTCAGAATTGCGGGAAAGTTCACCTGGTTAGCAAGGATTGGATTGGCAAGATTTGCCCGTATTGTGCGCGCGGGAAAATCGAGGAACAACCTGCACCGGTACGACAAGACCCGCCTGAACTGCTACTCCCTTTTCGACTGGGACAAACCGAACTCAGAAATGTCTATGCGCAGTTCACGAGTGGTGTGTGGCTCTCTCCGGATGATTTTAACCCTGATGCGCTTTTCCGGCGAACCCTCCCTGTTTTTTGGCCAATGTGGCTTGTTGACAGCGATATCGCAGGAAATTGGCAAGCCGAAATGGGGTTTGATTACCAGGTAAAAAGCTCTGTCGAAGCCTATCATGCCGGACGCTGGGTCACCCAGCCAAAAATAGAAACCCGCATTCGTTGGGAAACAAGAGTGGGAACCCTGGAACGGCGCTATGACAATGTAACCATTCCGGCATTGGAAGACCATGCCAAAATTACCGCCAGCTTGGGAGTTTATCCATTAGAAAAGACAAAACCCTATCAAACTGAGGACGCAGGCGGTGCATTTATCCGTCTGCCGGATTTAGAGAACGAAGACTTGTGGCAGCCGGCTCAAAAAGGTCTTAACCAGCAAGCGGAAAAAGAATGCCGTGACGCCAGTGGGGCACAACACTCCCGTAATTTCAGCATACAAGCGGAATATCGCGACCAACATTGGTCTCAACTCCTCCTTCCCATGTTTGTTACTTACTACAGCGGCGATAACAATGAAATTTACCCGGTCTTAATCAATGGGCAGACAGGCCAGATCCATGGAATCCGTGCAGCCTCCCAAAAAAAAGGATGGCTTTGGGCGGGCATTTCAGCAGGTTTGGCAATTGGACTATTCATCTTAGGCCTAATCCTGTCGGCGATTCCTCCCATAACTCTAATTGGAATGGTCTTTATCATACTGGCATTCTTGCTTGGAGTATTTGCCATCCTCCCGGCCGTCTGGCCCTGGCAATGGAATCGTAAACAAAAGCAGATTTCACACTGAAGCAGTGGTATACTTTTCTGCGATCAGTTTTTATTGGCCGCTCAAATATTCCTATTGTGAGGTTCCCATGCATATCGAAATTAATCACAGCGATGAACCAATTCGCTTGTTTAAGTCAGATTTTATGGAGTTCTTTACCCACATCAGCCCGGTGGCGATTGTAGTCGTCTGGGCTCCAGTAGCAATATTCTTCTTTTATCGCGCTGTCGCCAACGCCGGTGGCAAATTTCCACTATCCATCCCCTTGGGATTCCTGCTCGGTCTCTTTGTCTGGACGATTACCGAATACACCATGCACCGTTTTGTATTCCATTTCAGACCCAAATCTTCCTGGCAGGAACGTGTGAGTTTCCTTTTTCATGGCGTTCACCACGCCCAACCACAATGTAAAACCCGGTTGGTTATGCCATTCCCCGTCAGCATTCCTTTGGCGCTGCTATTTTATGGGTTGTTTTATCTGGTTTTAAATGTTCTTCTTGGTACAGGCAGTTGGGTAAACCCCGCGTTTTCAGGATTTATGGTTGGCTATCTAGCCTACGACCTTACCCACTATGCCACTCACCATTTTCCTATGCGCTCCGGATATGTCAAATATCTAAAAAGGCATCATCTCAAACATCATTACAAAACACCCGATCAGCGCTATGGTGTGAGCACCACAGCATGGGACATGGTATTTGGAACTTACCCGGAAGATGGCGGTGCTTGATTCAGGCCCGCCATGGAAACTTCTCAATCAATCCTAAAGAAACGGGACCCTGCCGGTAACCCGGCCACAGCTTTTCTTCAGGCGCGCAATATCAAATTCTCTCTGTTTCACCACCCCTCCCCTCCTGTTACGATTGAGCAAGCCGCCCTTGAACGAAACCAAACGCCCGATCAAGTTGTGCGCAGCATCCTTTTTAGAACACAGGCTGATGAGTTTGTGATGGTGCTAATTGCCGGCCCGGCACAGGTTTCCTGGCCAAAACTCCGCCACTACCTCGGACTTTCTCGAATAACAATGGCCAATCCTGAAGAAGTTCTCGCGCAAACCGGCAGCCGCCCAGGCGCGGTCTCGCCGTTTGGCTTGCCTAACCCAATTCGCATTCTGGCGGACCGTCATGTATTGCACCCAAAGAGCCTGTCTTTTGGCTCTGGCGTACGGGGGAGTGCGATTATCCTCGAAAGTCACGATCTCTTAAATGCTCTTCCTTCTCTGGAGTCAGGAGATTTTACAACAAGTAAACTTTAATTCAGGGAAGGCTCGATGACTTCTCAAGATTCTGTTCACCTCGCTTACTTCATTTCCGCGCATGGTTTCGGCCACGCCGCGCGTGCCACAGCAGTGATGACGGCCATACAGAGAAAGCTTCCCAAAGTACATTTTGATATTTTCACACTTGTGCCGGGTTGGTTTTTTGCCGAGTCGCTTCCCCCTCTCTCCTTTACGGTCTTTCCCGAAAAGACAGATATCGGCTTGATCCAAAAAACACCGATGGAGCAAGATATAACCGCTACTCTCGCCGCGCTGGATAGCTTTCTGCCTTTTGACCCAAGCAACATCTCCCGCCTCGCGCAGAAAATTCTGAGGCGTTCCTGTCAGGCGGTCATCTGTGATATCTCTCCACTCGGCATTGTCACAGCAGCCACCGCCCAACTTCCCTCCATCTTGATTGAGAACTTCACATGGGACTGGATCTATGAAGAATATTCCTCCACCCATCCCGGCTTTCGAAAACATATTGATTACCTTAAAGAAGTCTTCTCTACTGCACAGCATCACATTCAAACCGAACCGGTTTGCGAAACAAACGCCAATGCCGCGTTGACAACCTTCCCTGTCAGCCGTCAACCATATCAGAATGCACAGGAAGTACGCACCCGTCTAAAAATTCCATCGGGTGAAAAAGTAGCGCTATTGACAATGGGAGGAATACCGGAAGACTTCAAAAACCTTGAGCGTTTACAGGACAATAAAGCCTGTTATTTTATTGTTCCTGGCGGTCATTCCGACTACTGCTGGAAGAATCGCCTGGTTCTGATCCCCCATCACTCCGCCTTCTACCATCCCGATCTCATCAATGCCAGCGATGTCGTCATAGGCAAAGCTGGCTACAGCACAATTGCTGAGGTTTACCACGCTGGCATCCCTTTTGGCTACATTAGTCGTTCAAATTTTCGGGAAGCCCCACCGATGGAGTATTTTATCCAACAGAACATACAAGCAATTGGAATCTCAGAGGATTCCTACCGGAAAAATCAATGGGTGAAAATATTGCCTGCTCTCCTTGCTGCGCCGCGTATCAAGCGCTCCGTACCAAACGGAGCGGATCAAATTGCCGATTTTATTGGCCCCTTGATAGAACAAAGCCGCTAGCACAGCAAAGAAAAGCGCGCTGGGTTAGATTCCCATCACCAACAATCTCTTATCAAAAAATTGTTTCATAGTCTTTTGAATGGGGTGCTTTTCAAGTGTTGTTTTATCAACCAGGAGAACCTTCAATACTTCGAGTCGTGCCTCTTTCCTTATTCAGAGAGGCTAAAAGTTTCATCGAATGGCAGAATCGTATCGGGGTTGGTTTTGATGACTGCCACGCTCAAAGCTCCGGCTGAAGCTTCAGCTAGTGCATGCTGGAAGGTTTCAAAATTCTCCACAGGAAATCTGGCCGTCAGGGTGACATCCACAGCAAATACCTCCTCAACAATTACACCCTTGTGGACGGAAACAAGCATACGCACCCGTTCAAAAAAGGAATAGGGTGTCACAATGAGAACTGTGTGCGTAGCACGTTTGACCGCGCGGGGCAACGCCGTGAGCACTGCCCGGGCGGCCTCGCTGTAAGCCCGTACCAGTCCGCCTGTCCCCAGCTTTGTCCCACCGAAATAGCGCGTAATGACCATGACCACATCCCCCAAGCCGCTGCCGCGTAATACGGCCAGTATGGGTTTCCCTGCTGTTCCTGAAGGTTCTCCCGCGTCGCTACTGTGAGCAATTATAGAAGCGCCGAAACCGATCAAGAAAGCGGGTACATGATGGGAGGCATCAGGATATTCCGCACGTATTCGTTCAATAAAAGCACGCGCCTGCTCCACCGAGAAGGCTGGAGCAACCGTCGCAATAAAGCGTGAGTTGGAAACACGCGTTTCACAACGGGTTTCTTGAGCGGGGATAGGATAGGGTTTCGGCATTTTAATAGTGCAGGAAAAATAATAGGCAGGAGAGGAGTCCTTAGCGGCGCTCCGATTTTTCAAGAAGCCGCGCCTGTTCAATGTATTCCAAACTCTGGTGCCGGAAGTACGTGTTGTACAATTTTGCGTAATGCCTCGCATTTTTAAGTAACCCCAGGTGTGTTCCCTCTTCAATAATTTGCCCATCTTCCATAACGATGATCCGGTCGGATGTTTTAACGGTCGAGAGGCGGTGTGCAATTAGGATGCTGGTGGACTGTGCCAGGATCATTTTAAGTACCTGCTGGATTTGCCATTCGGTGAAGGGGTCAATGCTGGCAGTTGCCTCATCGAGGATGAAAATTGCTGGCTGTTGAACAAGCACCCGCATGAGTGAAACAAGTTGCCGCTGTCCCATCGAGAGTAGAGCGCCGCGTTCACCCACCTCAGTTTGCAAACCTGCTGGCAGCGTTTCCAGCCATTCCCCGCCGCCTATTTTGTGCGCCATCTCCTCAATGTCCCGGTCAGTCCCCTCAGGGTGGGCGTAACGAATGTTTTCCAGTACAGTCCCGGAGAAAAGAAAGGGGGTCTGTGAGACAATCCCAAGCTGGCGGCGATAGGCAGCCAGATCAAAAGAACGAATATCCATACCATCTATTTGTAGTTGTCCACCCTGAAATTCATAGAATCGCGCAATCAACTTAATCAAGGAAGTTTTACCCGCGCCGGTATGTCCAACAATCGCCAGATTTTCGCCCGCCGGAACCAGGAGATTGAAATTCTGAAGGATATTCTCCCCTTCCCGATAATGAAAAGACACATCCTTGAACTCTATTTGCCCGCGTAAAGCTGGCGGCTTGGTTTGACCGCTCTGGCGGACAGCAGGATCAACGTCAATCAAGGCAAAAATTCGTTCTACCGCCGCAAGGCCGGTCTGTATTTGGGCTATGAAAGAAGAGAGATTTAAGATAGGGTGCAGAAAGCTATCCATGCTAAAGATAAAAAGGTACCAGGCACCGGCTGTAATAACTCCTTGAATGGCACGGGCGCCGCCAAAATAGACCAATAAGCCCGTCATCACCCCCCCTAACACGTTCAACAAGGGATACAGAAACGCTAAAATCAAACCCCGGCGGACGTTAAGTTGATAAGAAGCTCGATTTGCATGGTCAAATTCCTCAAAAACAGCGCTGTCCTGCCGGAAATTCTTCGCAATCGAAATGCCGCTAATGGTTTCCTTGATCGAGGAATTTACATCGGCCATAGCACGCATCCCCTGCTGGGTAACGTTGCGTGCAATTTTACGATAAATAAACGCCAAAACGGCAACAAAGGGAATCAGTGCAAAAATTAAAAACGACATGTGCGGATCTATTCTCAAGAGGATAATACCCAAAACAAGACTTTCAACTACCTGAGATAAAAGATCCGTAAACAGTTGAATAAAATTCCCAAAATCGCGCGTATCGGTAGTGATGCGAGAGAGCATCCTTCCGGAAGAGAACTGATCAAAAAATGAAAGGTCATGTGCGACGGCAGATGCAAAAGCCTTGCGCGCCAATTCAATCATAATTTCAGCGATGATTTTCACCAACATTCTGCGTTGAAGCCAGTTGAGCAGCCAGCGAATCACACCTGCCAGGGTAAAAAGACCGACGAGCCATGCAATCATCTGAGAAGTAGCCTGGTTTCGCAACCAGTCCAGACCATTGCCAATAATAAGGGGTACCATCGCCCACAACCCCCCCACCAGAAAAACCAGCAGGGAAACCAAAGCCAATCGAAACCCATAAGGTTTAAAGAGGGAAGCAATCCGTAAAAATAAAATACGATCTGAGTACTGCCGGTCGTATTTTTCTGCGTCCAATCCTCTAAAAAAACCCATGCTTGTACTATTCCCTAATAAGAGCTTTTATTCCTGAAAAATCCGGCGATACACTTCCGACGTCTGCAAAAGTTCCTCGTGCGTGCCAATTGTAGAAATTCTTCCCTTGCCTAACACAATGATCAAGTCTGCCCATCGGATCTGCGAAAGGCGATGCGTGATAATAAATGTCGTGCGGCCGCGTGCAGCCGCAAAGATAGCCCGCTGAATGCGGTCTTCGGTTTCACTATCAATGGCACTGGTAGAATCATCCAAGATGAGTATCTTGGGGTCTACTAGGAATGCGCGTGCCAGCGCAATGCGCTGGCGCTGCCCGCCCGAAAGCGTCACCCCTCGTTCACCTATTACGGTGTCATACCCCTCCGGCATCGCCTGGATAAACTCATGCGCTTGTGCAGATCTTGCCGCCCGCTCCACTTCCTCTCGGGTCGCATCAGGACAGCCAAAAGCAATATTATCGCGAATAGAACGGGAGAATAGAAAGATATCCTGTTCAATAACCGAAATGTTGCGGCGCAGGGTTTCCAAATTCCAATTGCGCACATCTACGCCATCTACCAATACCTGACCATCAGTGGCATCATAGGTTCGGTTAATCAAGCGGATGAGCGATGTTTTGCCGGAGCCGGTTTGCCCTACAATGGCAGTCATCTGCCCGGGTTTTACAGTGAAACTGATATCGCGGAGGCTGCAGTCATCGTTTTCATACGATAAACACACATCGCGGAACTCAACCTCCCCGTGAACTGGCAAGGAATACCCCTGTATATTTTGGTCGAGATACGTTTCCTGCCGCATCAACTCAAGGATACGGCGGCCGCCTGCCAGTCCCAAAGAAATCTGGGAGTACGCAAAAAGGGATATGAACGTCGGAAAATCGAGCAAGAGTAACAAGTTGAAATAGGCAACCGCGTCGCCCAACGTAAGCAACCCTTGTGAATATAGCAGCAAAGCATGCAACAGGCCCGCCCCTAACGCAATTTGCAGCAAAAGCAGTGGAATAAATTTAGCCTCTATGTTCCCCTGGTGTACTAATGCATTCCGATACCGCCGGGAATTCAAAAGAAATCGCTCCAATTCCCCTTTTTCTTGGGATGCGCCCTTAACCGTTTCTATTCCATCCAGCGCTTCGGCGAGGCGCATATTCATTTTTCCAAAAGAAACGCGCACTTCATCGGTAAGCGGTGCCAGGCTCTTCAAGTAGCGACTCAATGACCAGCCATACAATCCAATAAAAATGAGAGGAACAATGACCAATGTGGAATGATAGCGTGTCGCCAACAAAACAGGCATGATCAAGAAGTTTAGAGATCCTACCACCAAGCCAAGGCCAGGACTGAAGAGGAAATTTATTTCGCGTACGTCATTGGTAGCTCTCGCCATCGTATCGCCAACCGGTTGGAGATTGTGAAAAGTCATGCTCTTACCCAGAAGATTGACGTATAACTCTTTACGGATATCCCGCTCGACACGCTGCGCGACGAGTTCAAAGCCCGCGCCCCTGAAAAACTGTAGTCCTGCCCGCGCCACATACGCGAGGCTAATTAACAAGGCAATTTGGATGAGCCGCTGGAACGAAGGAGAAGAGCCTGTGATCAGGTTGAAAGCTTCACCAAGCAATATGGGAATCATGCCCGCCAGTGCGGCATTTCCAAATGCGCCGCCAAAAGCCAACAGAACCACAGGCCAGTGGCGAAGGGCATGCGCGGCAATCCAGCGCGCCGCCCCCCGGTGGTTTGGGGTTGGGCTAATTCCAAGTGTAAATTCGGAAACAGACACGGTAGCTTTTCTTAGTACAAAAAAGGTCAGGGGACTTTTACCCACGTCAAAGAGATGCGCCCGCGATCGGGTTCGACAGAGACAATTTCAACCTCAAGGATATCACCAACCTGAAGGATTCCGCCTCCTGATGGAATCTGGCTACGGTGCAGCAAACCATCTTGCTTGACCCCAATATCAAGAAAAACCCCAAAATCAACAACATTGCGTACAGTTCCCTTAAGGCGCATCCCCGGCTTAAGATCCTCCATGGAAAGAACATCACTGCGCAATATCGGCAAAGGAGTATCTTTGCGTGGATCACGCCCCGGGCGGATAATCTGCTCAAAGATATCCCGCAATGTTGGCTCTCCGGTTTTCAACTCAACAGCAAGTTTGTCCAGCGGCGCCTAGTTTTGAAGCTTGCCAAGCGCCATTCGTTTTTCATCCTTGTTAGCAACAAGTGAGAGACCTGTCTTTATCAAAATCGCCTGTGCAACGGCGTAACTTTCAGGATGAATAGCGCTGGCATCCAGGGGGTTCTCTCCGTTGCGGATGCGCAAAAAACCGGCTGCTTGTTCGAAGGCTTTGGCGCCTAGCCCGTTCACATTCAAAAGGCTGGAACGGCTGGTGAATGGGCCATTTTTTTCTCGATAAACAACAATCCGTTCAGCAAGTTTTGGGCCAATTCCAGCCACATGTGCCAACAAAGCAGGTGATGCTGTATTCGCATCAACTCCAACATAATTGACGACACTCTCAACCACTCCATCCAACGCACGATTCAACTCGGTTTGATTCACATCATGCTGGTATAACCCAACGCCAATAGATTTGGGGTCTATTTTAACCAGTTCTGCCATGGGATCCTGAACGCGCCGGGCAATGGAAACCGCCCCGCGCAAGCTCACATCCAGGTCAGGCAGTTCTGCACGCGCCAGTGGGCTGGCACTATAAACACTCGCGCCAGCTTCATTTGTAATGAGATAATGAAGGCCTGGGTTTTCATGGATCAATTCGGCCACCAGTTGTTCTGTTTCCCGCGAAGCAGTCCCATTTCCGATCGTTATCAAGGAAACCTGATACTTGCCCACCATTTTCTTCAAGGTTTCCAACGCCTCACCCTTATGCTTTGGAGACGTGTGCGGATAGATTGTAAACGTATCCAGGAGTTTTCCGGTCAGGTCAACAACTGCCCCTTTGCATCCTGTGCGAAACCCCGGGTCCAGTCCCATCACTGTATGCCCTTCCAACGGCGGCTGGCTGAGCAAGGCGCGCAGGTTTGAAGCAAAAACATTAATCGCGTGCAACTCGGCGTCCTCCGTCAGTGAACGCCGTACGTCACGTTCAATTGCCGGCAATAACAAGCGAGCAGCAGCATCTTCAATCGCTTCTTTAAGATTTTCATTAAAAGGCGAACGAGCATCAGGGCGGAAGAAAGAAGTGATTGCCGTACGCCAATCGCGTTCCAGAACTTCCACCTGAACACGCAGCACTTTCCCAGCTTCACCACGGTTGATAGCTAAAACTTGGTGCGGGCGAAGCCGGTCCACCCGCCCTTCAAACTGATAATACACCTGATATACACAACGTTCATCCTGCGCCTCGGAAACCTTCTCGCTGCGCAAGACACCCCATTGCATAGCGCGCTCACGGGTGATGCGCCGCACCTCGGCATGATCGCTGATCGTCTCTGAGACAATGTCCATTGCACCAGCCAAAGCCTCTTCCACAGTGAGAACATTATCATTTACAAAAGGTATTGCCAGGGTTTTGGCGCTCTGTTCACTGATCTCTTGCTGCAAGATTTTATCCGCGAGGGCTTGCAAACCTTTTTCACGGGCAACACTGGCACGAGTTTTTCTCTTTGGCTTATAAGGTTGGTAAATATCTTCCAACGCAGTCAGCGTTTCAGCCTGTATTAACGCCGCCCGAAGCTCATCCGTCAGTTTCCCCTGTTCCTCAATGGAAGTCAGCACAGTTGCGCGGCGCTCATCCAACGATCGCAAGCGGCTTACAAGGTTTTCGATCTGCCGAATTTGTTCCTCATCCAAAGAACCGGTAGCTTCTTTACGGTATCGCGAGATAAACGGGACGGTATTTCCTCCATCCAGCAATTCAATGGCAGAGGCAACCTGGGTGGGTTTTAACTTTAGTTGTATTGAGATTTTCTCGGCGTAGCTCATCACTTTACCTTCTGTTATTCAAGCTCTCGCCATAGTAAGGTACCACCTACAGCCTGCCAATTCTAACACTTTTCCCAATAGACAAACAACAAGGACACTGAGAATCCCGATGGTAGAAGAAATTGCAGTAAAAATTTGCAATTCTATTCGTTATCATTACAATAGGTTTTATCTAGTTATTTTACAAAAGAAACTTCAGGTTGTCTGGCAGTTCAGTAGCAGTTATTTCGCAATACAGCTATAGGAGGAGAAATGCTAAAAGAATTTAAAGAATTTGCGATGAAAGGCAATGTTGCTGATTTGGCAGTAGGATTGATCATAGGCGCGGCTTTTGGCAACATTGTAACCTCACTGGTCAACGATGTGATCATGCCCCCTATTGGTCTACTGCTCGGAAAAGTAAACTTTACAAATCTCTTTATCAACCTGTCAAGCACTCATTATGCCATATTGGAAGAGGCAAAGGCGGCGGGTGCCCCGACCATTAACTACGGCCTATTTATTAATACTGTGATTAACTTCCTGATTGTGGCGCTCGTGATGTTTTTTATCGTTCGGGCTATGAATCGTATGAGAGGGCCAGCCGAAACCCCGCCTGCGCCGAAAACAAAAGAGTGCCCTTACTGCCTCTCCAAAATTCTCCTGGAAGCACAAAAATGTGCTTATTGCACATCCGACCTTTAAGGCTGCTTATCAAAGCCCTCTTTTTGGAAACGTTGCCAGGCATGTAACCACGGAGTTCCCAAACGGTTTCGCGGCGATACCTGAATTTTCATCAATTTCTGCGCAATCTCAGCCGCTGCAATCGCCACTGTACCCCAATCGTCAGTTAAAATTGCAACGCACATTTTGTTGCCCTGGGTTGCACTCCATTCCCATTCCATGCGGAAGCGGTCTGCCTTGACCCAATAACCCTTTTTTTCCCATGCAAGAACGGATTGGTCCACCGTTTGATGAATTTCAAGCAGCGCCATGGCGATAAAAGCTGCCAGATCCCGGCTGAGGGCGTCTGCTTGTGTCTGCCGCATAAGTTCACGGATCGCTAATACAATTTCTTTGGACAAGCGCGTCCGGATCTTTCCGGCGCTGTCCGGGTTGATCACTCTTCCCAAGCTGTGCTCCTTTACCAAAAACTCAAGCGATTATATCGCATCCGACTCGCTATATCTCTATATTTATGGTTTAATATATCTATCAATTTTACATTTCTTCAACTTATTGGAGCAGACATGATTTTTGAAAATGCAACCATTCTAACAATGAATCCCAAACGGGAAATTATTGAACGGGGAGCAATTGTCGTCGAGGGGAAAAAGATTGTTGCCATCGGAAAACAAGACGAAATTACAACGAAATACCCCCACCTTTCCCGAATTAATTGCAACGGTAATTTGATTCTGCCGGGTTTAATAGATACCCACGTTCATCTGGCACAGTGTATTTTGCGCGGCCTGACTGATGATAAGAAATTCGAACTGATGGAGTGGTTGACGGGAAGAATCTTCCCACTGCTCGGGAACATGACTCCCGAAGATGGTTTGGCCAGCTCTTCCCTATGCGTTCTGGAAATGCTCAAATCCGGCACAACCGGATTCATTGAGGTGTTATTAACAGAACATTACGGGTTTGAGGGCATTGCACAGATGATCGAAACATCCGGCATCCGTGCCGCTCTCGGTAAAGTCGTTATGGATATGGACCCGGCCATTCGGGATGAAATCAAAATGCATCCCAAGATGTGGGAAACTCGGCAGGTCAGTATTGAAAATACATTAAAGATGTACGACCGTTGGAATGGTGCGGCAGATGGGCGAATTCAGGTTTGGTTCGGGGCGCGCACAGCAGGAGAGTGGAACCGCCCGGATATGTACGATGAAATCAGCAAGCTAGCCAAAGAGCGCAACATGGGTATCACAATCCATTTTGCCGAAACACCAGGGGATGTAGCCTATGCCAAATCGCAAGGGTTCCGCTCACCTACAGAATTTGCCATGGCACACGGAATCCTCGGCCCCCGCACCGTATTAGCGCATTATATCCACTCAGACGCAGAAGATTGGAAACTGTTGGTGCAAACCGGAACAACGGTCTCGCACAACCCAGGCTCAAACCAGCGCGAGCCATGGGGTCCTGCTTTGGTGGCACGGATGTTAAAAGCAGGCGTCAATGTTTCCATGGGATGTGATGCGGCTGTGGCTAATAATGCGATGGATATGGTCAGGGATTTACGTGTGGCACTGCATGCCACACGCGTGTTTGAAAAAGACCAAGCCGCCATGTCTCCTGAAACCGCGCTGGAACTGGCTACAATCAACGGGGCAAAGGCAATGGGGATCGAAGATCAGGTCGGTTCACTTGAACCCGGTAAAAAGGCTGATTTTATCATCATTGATCTTGACAAACCCCACCTGCAGCCGGTATGGAATCCGGTGGCTACGCTGGTCCTCTCTGCTTTAGGCAGCGACGTGGATACCGTTGTTATTGATGGAAAAATCATCATGCAAGGCAGAAAAGTACTGACAATGGATGAAGAAGCCATCCTGGCAAATATTCGCGAACGCAAAGCGCGCCTGGCGGAAAAAGCAGGCGTTAAGATACGCCTTCAGTGGCCTGTTTTGTAAGGAGAACGCTTAGAGTGCATCCTTCCGCTTTTGCAGGATAAGGATGATAATAAACTGAGCGAAAGTGATCAGCAGGATATATCCCCAGCGGGAGATCACCGACCCATAGAATGAGCGGCCGTAATCATCATAGACAATTCCCAGGATGGTTTCGGCCGCGCCAATGGCTTCCTGACGATTCCGCGTCCAATCGGAAAACGTGTCGCCGTAATCCTCCATGTCTTCCTGGTAATCAGCGAACTGGCTTTTGACATCCTCTTTGTAAATTTCCATACTGTCAATTTCATCGCTGATATGCTCTTCCACCTGGACGCGCACATCCTGTTGGTAAATATCAAACTGGCCTTCTACTTCCTTCTTATAGTCTTCCATTTGGGCTTGTGTTTGACCCTGGTAGACGCTAAACTGGGCTTCGCGGGTCAGCCGGTAATCTTCAAATTGTTTCTCCGTGTCTGTCTGGTATTTATTTGCCCGCCAGTATGCTTCGTTCTGCGCCTTCTGGGCCGCATCCTCCGGCGAGAGACCCGCGTAGTCTGTCGAGCGTCGTTCTGGGCTGCCCCCGATAGAGACCGGCAGGCGGGTGGGAGTTGGATATGAAGTGGGTGTCGGGAACATCGTCGGTGTCACAAGCAAGGTAGGCGTAGGCAATTGAGTCGGAGTGCCGCGCGGCGTCGGAGAAGGAAGCCAGGTAGGCTCAACTGGTTTCACAGGCTCATCCTGGGCCAAAGCTATTTTCGCTTCTTCATTATAGAAATTAGCAGACAAAATTCCCGGAAAATCCTGGCAATTTTTAAAGATGTTCGGCCCCATACAATAACAATTGTCTTTTTGGCTGGGAGTCAACAAATTTCTTTCCGCTGCGGGTAAATTCCAGCAAGGATCAGCGACCAATTTATCACCGATCCCGGTGGCTTTTACAAAGGATTCATAAGCCCACCGGGTGCCAATACCCAGGCTAATAATATTGCCGCCCGGAATTCTGTCCAAAGGAATAAGCAAGCCAACGAATACCAATTGTGGAACGAGTACACCAATCAGGAGCGTCTGAACTGAATTTTGGTTTGGCGCTAACGCAGATACAACCAGCCCCAGAAGGTAACCACAAGTTATCGTCAGAATCATGGTCATCCATAAACCAAAGTAGCCGTCAGAATATCGGACAAACGGTTTGGAGAGAAGCAGCACAAAAAACAGAATCGCGCTACCCTGGTAAAGAGATAGTGCCGCGCCGATCCAGGCTTTCGAAAGAACATACGGAAGAATCTTTAGCCCGACCGAGCGTTCCCGTTTATAGATGTCGTTTTCTTTCACAATTTCGCGCATGCTGCCCATTGCCCCAACCAACAAAGCAATTACAGCCACCATATACCACATCGCCATGATCTTGGTGCTATCGCCTGCGATCGGATCGGATAACTTGGTCCCCCAGATAAAGTTCATCAACCCCAGGGTGGGCGCCAGAGCCAACATCAGAGCTAACGAGGCTCGATCTTGCACCATGCAACGGATTTGCCGGGCTGAGAGGATGAAAAACTGTTTAAGCGCTGAAGTACGTTTTCTTTTGCGCGTAGTACCTGCCACAGGAGGGCGGCCAGTAGGCGAGGGTGTGTACTGTGGGCGGACATAGCGGGAAAACTCACTATGCAAATAGCGCTCTCTCCATTCTTCCGGTTTTCCGCGCTTATCATCGTTCAATATCCGGTAAATATCATCGAACTCCATATCCTTTTCAAGGCGCTCACGATGGGTGCGAAACTGGTCGAAGTACTCCAATGCATGCTCAGGAGGTCCATAAAAAGCCAGATTTCCTCCTTTTGCGAGAATGATTGCCTTGTCGCAGAACATGACGTTTTTGGTGGCATGGGTAATAATCAGCACCGTGCGTCCCTGATCCGCGAGATGCCGCAGTAATTTCATCATCTCATATTCGGTACCGGGGTCCAGTCCGCTGGTAGGCTCATCTAGAAAAAACAGGCGCGGTTTGGTAAGCAATTCCACGCCAATGGAAACCCGCTTTAACTGTCCGCCGGAAAGCCGCGAGATTAAGACATCTTTTTTAGAGGAAAGTCCAAGCTCATTTAGTGTCGAATTCACCACGCCAGCGCGTTCCTGTGCGCTCGTATCAGCCGGCATTCGTAATTGAGCAGCGTAATTTAGAGCTTGTTCTGGCGTTAACTCCATGTGGACGATATCACGCTGCGGAACATTGCCAATATCATCCCGGAACATCTCGTAATTTTTATATAGATCCCGGCCGTTTACAAGCACCTTCCCGCTTGTAGCTGGGCGGAATCCGTTGATCGCATCCATCAAGGTGCTTTTACCGGCGCCGCTCATTCCAACCAGAGCAACGAACTCGTTTTGTCCAACACTCAAGCTGATGTCCTTGAGGAGATTCAGGTCTTTGGAAACAAATTTATTCAACCCGATGGCATCAATTGCGTAACTCTCCACTGCAGAACGATGCAGTTCATTGCCGGTAAACTGCATTTGGTAAGGGCCAATTTTAATATTATCCCCCGCAGTGAGCCAGGCTGTACCATCAACCAACTGCCCGTTGACATACAGACCATTGGCGCTGTGGGTATTGACAACGCGGGAGCGAGTCCCTAGCCTTTCAATCACTGCATGATAGCGGCTTACCATAGGATGGTCCAGCACAATCTGATTGTCTGGGGCGCGCCCAATCGTAATTCTGTCCTCCCCAAGCAGATTTAAGCGGCCCGTCGGAATCGCTTCGCCGGCCCAGCGTCCAGAAGCTGCCTCCAATACGGTGGAGCTGTCTCGGTCGCTTTTTCCTCCTGTAAATTGAGCTCCAGCAGCCAGTTCAAACGTGAATTCGTCAATTCGAAAAGAATCGAGCGGGTTCAGCGTTACTGGTTGGTTGGGCGGAATGAGTTGGCCGTGATAATTCACCCCATTTTTTGAACCAAGATCTGCTACTGTAACGCGGCCATCCTTCAACACGATCCTGGCATGACGACGAGA
>JADLFQ010000097.1 GCA_020845515.1 Anaerolineaceae bacterium
ATTGAGAACCAGCATTGATACTAAGGTGGCTTTGTTATGGAAGATTGTTTAGTAACATTTTTATTTGAGGTAACGATTACTCTAAAGTAATATTTTCTATTGAGGCATTACGGAAGGTTTTTATTTTTCACCGGCGATCTGAATTTATAAGTTTAAAAAAATCCATTGATGGGGGACAAGTAAGGTATACTTCTCTATTAATGCGCTTATTTTTCATATTTTCTTTGTGCATTCTCCTGACAAGCCTTTCCGCTTGTACGGTTGGCGGAGTTTCAGCCAATCCACAAGTAGACCCTTCAGCACAATATTATCTTCAAAACAAAGGCTCGGATACGATTGTCAACCTGGCATTGGCATGGGCAGAGGCTTACCAGGATTTGCACCCGGAAGTGCGTATTTCAGTGACGGGCGGGGGAAGCGGCACAGGGATTACAGCACTGATTAATAATACAGTGGATATCGCAAACGCCTCGAGAAAAATCAAAACAGAAGAGATTAAAGACGCTCGAAAAAACGGGGTTGAACCGGCAGAGTTCGTGATTGCACGCGATGCAATTGCTGTCATTGTGCATCCGCAAAACCCGGTCAGCCGTTTGACCTTGCAGCAGATTTCTGATATTTATAGCGGCAAGATCAATAACTGGGCCGAACTGGGAGGCGAAAACCGTCCGATCGTGCGCTTATCACGCGAAACTAATTCTGGAACACATGTCTATTTTCTGGAAGCCGTGATTCGATTGGGCAATACGGCAGATAAGACCATTTTCTCCGCGGATACGCTGTTGCTGCCTTCTTCGGAGGGGATTATCACAGAAGTGTCCAGTAACCCAAACGCGATTGGGTATGACGGCCTGGGATATGTTACAGAACATGTCAAGATGCTGGCAATAGCAGGGAAAGAGAATACAGACTATACATTACCGTCTGAGGAGAGCGTCAATGCCGGGGCATACCCGATTTCGCGTGATCTTTATATGTACACTAACGGCCAACCAGAAGGTTTGGTTGGGGAATACCTCAATTGGATTCACTCGGCAGCAGCTCAAGAGATTGCCCGGGGGCTTGGGTTTGTTCCCATAACCGGAGTGGGCAATTAGGATGGAGACCCGACGCCCGCTGGAATTTTTTATTACCTGGTTTATCCGGCTGACCGGATATTCCAGTATCTTGTTTGTTGTCTTGATCTTGGTTTTTTTGGTTTCTGAAGGGTTGCCTGCACTCACGGAGATTTCGGTTGGAGAGCTTTTATCGACGCGCTGGTATCCGATCGAGGCTTATTACGGTATTCTGCCGTTAGTTCTTGGTTCGTTGGTGGTTACGATTGGTGCGATGTTAATTGCAGTGCCCTTCGGGATTGGTACGGCGGTTTATCTTTCGGAAGTCGCACGCCCGGTTGTGCGTGAAATCCTGAAACCGCTGGTGGAGATCCTGGCCGGGCTTCCCTCCGTCATGCTGGGCTTTTTGGGAATTCAGCTCATCTCACCTTTTTTACGAGAGTTCCTTTTACTGCCGACCGGGTTGACTGCATTCGCGGGGTCGCTCCTGCTGGGCGGAATTGCGATACCAACAATTGTCTCAATTGCAGAGGATGCGCTGAACAATGTGCCGCAATCTTACCGGCAGGGCGCGCTGGCGCTCGGTGCAACCCGCTGGCAGACAATATGGGGCGTAACGTTTCCGGCGGCGCGCTCCGGGATCATTACGGCCGTGATGCTGGGTTTGGGACGCTCAATTGGGGAGACGATGACGGTAATGATGGTAACTGGTAATGCACCGGTGATGCCCACCTCGTTAAAGGTGCTGTTTATGCCCATCCGCACAATGACGGCAACGATTGCATCGGAGATGGGGGAAGTGGCGACTGGCAGCGAACACTACCATGTCTTATTTTTTATTGGGATCGTCCTGTTTCTGCTGACTTTAATCGTCAACATCACAGCTTCAATGGTCAGCAGGCAAAAGCGGACACATAGGGAACGGGTGCTCTCATAAGCAATTTAGGGGATGTACTTAAGCGTAATAAACGATCACCGCGGCAGATTGAACGGCTGGGATTTACTATGTTGGCAGTTGGCAGTGTTTTAACGATTCTCCCTATCGTTGCAGTGGTAATTTATATCCTGGTGTTGGGCGCGCCGGCGATCAACTGGGAATTTCTGACGCAAATGCCCAAAAACGGAATGCGGGATGGCGGCATTTTACCTGCGCTTGTCGGTACAGTTTATCTCACACTGGGTACGGCGCTATTTTCTGTTCCGCTGGGAGTTGGCGCAGCGATTTACCTCTCAGAGTATTCCAGCGATAATGCCCTCACCAGGGTTATCCGTCTGGCAATTGTCAATCTGGCCGGAATTCCATCGGTGGTGTATGGCCTGTTTGGCCTTGGGTTGTTCGTTGTTTTCCTCAATTTCAGCACAAGTATTCTTTCAGCATCCTTGACGCTCTCAATTATGACGTTACCGGTGATGATCACAACTACCGAAGAGGCGCTGCGGGCAGTGCCGCAATCTTTTCGAGTGGTGGCAATCTCACTGGGTGCAACGCGTTGGCAGGCAATCCGGCGGGTGGTTTTGCCGCAGGCACTGCCCGGCATCATGACGGGCATCATTTTAGGATTGGAACGAGCAGCAGGGGAGACTGCACCGATCCTCTTTACAGGTGCAGCGTTTTTCCTTCCACGGCTGCCGCATTCTCCCATGGATGCAACCATGGCACTGCCCTATCATTTGTTTGTTATTTCGACCCAGGTGCCAGGGATGCCTATTCGCGTCCAATATGGCACGGTGCTGGTGCTGCTGTCTTTTGTAATGGGCATGAATATCATTGCGACCGTCATCCGATCACGCGCCCGCGCGCGGCGGGTATGGTAAATAAAATGAACAAAATTGTTGTCGAGAATTTCTCGCTGACGTATTCAGACGGAACTGAATCGCTGCAGAATATTAACCTAAAAATCAAAGCTAATGCCATTACGGCACTTATCGGACCTGCGGGGGGCGGGAAATCCACCTTTCTGCGGGCTATGAACCGGCTAAATGATCTGGCAGATGTAGCAACGCTGGCAGGGCATCTATTCATTGATGGGCAGGACGTGTTGGACCCCAAGGTCAATATCATACAATTGCGGCGGACGGCGGGGATTGTCTTTGCCCGGCCCATGCCTCTGCCGCTGACAATTTATGAGAACATTGTGTTTGGACTGAGGGTGGCGGGTGAACGGCGGAAGGAAGTGCTGGATGAGACGGTGGAGCAAGCGTTACGCCAGGCACAGTTGTGGGATGAGGTTTATGACCGCCTGAACGATTCTGCTTTTGCAATATCCGGCGGGCAGCAGCAAAGGCTGTGCATCGCACGCGTGCTGGCGCTCCATCCGGAGATTATTTTACTGGACGAACCCACCTCGGCGCTGGACCCGATTTCTACGGCAAAGATTGAAACCTCCCTGTTGGAACTCAAAGAAAATTATACGATTGTGATTGCCCCGCACAGCATCCAACAAGCAGCGCGAATTGCTGATGACGTGGCTTTCTTTCTACAGGGGGAAGTGGTGGAGTTTGCGCCAGGTGAGAAGATCTTTACGAGGCCCGAGGATAAGCGCACACAGGATTATGTGCAGGGGCGGTTTGGGTAGGAAGAAATTCCCTCTTGATTATTAAATAACAAATAAGGTAATATAAGCATTATTAATTCGCCTGTCCAGGAGGGGATTTATTGTGGTCACTATCCTTGGATTTCCTGTAGAGCTTCCGCCGGAACTGGCGTTTCTTGCCAGCCCATGGACCTCTTTTGTCCTCACCTCGATGGCTTGGGTGCTGATTGCTCTGCTTGTCAATCTGATCTTTTTTACCCTGTTCAAGACGATGTTTAGACAACTACCCGGCGAAGTGGAAGATATCGTTTTGGGGATTTTGCGCCGACCTGTGCTGCTGTTGATCTCAGTAGTAGGGGCGGCAAACTCCTTGCGTATATTAGAGCTGGGGGATCTGGCTCGTTGGATAATCCAGCGGATGGTTTATACGATCCTGGTGTTGGTACTGCTGCACTTGTTCTCGCGCCTGGTGGGAGATCTGTTGAAGTTTTTCGGGGTAAAGTGGGCGAGCAAAACTGAAAGCCGGATGGATGATGTACTTGTCCCCGTGTTAAATATCTTCGGCTTGCCGTTTTTTGTTATTGCTGCAGCACTGATCATTCTGCCGTTATGGGGTATTAATGTAACCTCGGTTTTACTTGGCGCAGGGGTGGTTGGGCTTGTGCTGGGGCTGGCGCTGCAAGAGACGCTCTCCAATATTTTCGGCGGGTTGAGCCTGCTTGTGGAGGCTCCTTTTAAAACCGGTGATTTGGTTGTCCTGCCGGATGGCAAGATGGTCGAAGTGCAGCAGATGGGGCTGCGTTCGACACAATTTTACTGGCTTGAGGAGCATTCAACCGTTTTTGTGCCAAACAAAATCCTTTCAACCTCGATGTTGGTTAATATTACGCGCCCTACGGTGGAGCAGCGCGTCTCGGTGGATGTAAATGTCAGCCTGGCTTCGAACCTTGCGCACGTGGAAGAAACATTGCGCCGCATTGCAGTTGCGCATCCGGCAGTGGTGGTGGCGGATTTGAGTCAGAAAATCCCGCAGTTGCGCGAACGGATTCTGACGACCCGTGCACGCGCCCGGGTGATGTCAGCAGACCTGTTGGCGTGCAAGATGTTGCAGGACGAAGCAGACCGCTACGAATTGGCGATTCCGCGCCTGGAACTGGAGGACAACCTCAACCGCCAGTTGCTGGCGATGGAAGAATCCTTCCGCAGCCTAATTCGTGGAATTCTGGCACGAGAGGAGAAAGGGTTGAGTTCAGAGGAGATTACAGAAATTTTCTGCAGGTATGTCTCTCCCGCAGACGAAGAGGTTGAAAAGACGATTGCAGCAGCAAACGCCTGGTGCGAAGCGCGCGATCCGTGGTTGAACGACAAGGATTACTGGAATATTCGCAAACTATGGGTGGAGCGGAACAAACAACTGGAAGCCCGCTGGGAAAAGCTCAAGCGTATAATCCGTCACCCGCATGAGAACATGGAGTTTTTGCTGGATGAAATGACCAAAGCTATGCTGGACTGGTTGGAAAGTGATTATAAAATTTTGCCGGTCACCTGGAAGGACCCACAGGTTAGTTTCTTAAATTTTGATGGCAGCAGCGCCAACCTGCGGTTGAGCTTCTATGTGGATAACACTCGTCTGGAGCATGACCGGCGCATCCACCGAGTCAGAAAAGAGGTTGCCCGGCAGGTGCGAGAGCAATTGAGCGAAGAAGATATCTGGTAGCACGGCTGCCGGGATGCCTGTGAAGTCTATTGTTCAGAAGTATTTACCCTGAAGACCATTCGGTGTGAAAGACACCTTCCCTGTCCACCCGGCGGTAGGTATGTGCGCCGAAGAAATCACGCTGTGCCTGGGTAAGGTTGGCGGGTAAGCGCGCACTGCGGTAGGCATCGAAGTAAGCCAGGGAAGCTCCGGTAGCAAGCATGGGAATGCCGAGTTCGACGCCCATCTGGACAATCTTTCGCCATCCATCCTGACGTGAGTTTACCGCCTCGAGAAAGTACTCGTCGAGAAGCAGGTTGGGCAGAGCAGGGTCACGCTGGTAGGCTTGTGTGATTTTGTCCAACAGGGTTGCCCGAATGATGCAGCCCGCCCGCCAAATACTGGCAATTTCCCCATACTTTAAATTGAAGGAATTGAGTTGTGACGCCATGCGGAGCAAGGAAAACCCTTGGGCATAGGAAGTGATCTTGCTGGCATACAACGCCTGGCAGGCGGCTTGGATGATCATCGAGGTATTTCCGGTGAAGTGTTGGTTTGGTCCTCGCAATAGTTTGCTGGCAGTAAAGCGCTCGGTTTTCAGGGCTGAGAGCAGGCGGCTTTCGACGGCGGCATTAATTGTTGGAATGGGGGCGCCGGTATCGAGGGCATCCTGGCTTGTCCATTTTCCAGTGCCTTTTTGTTGGGCGTCGTCGAGAATCAAGTCTACAATTGGCTGACCGGTTTCCTTGTCAATATATTTAAATATTCCTGCAGTTATTTCGATGAGGTAGGAGCGTAAGACACCCTCGTTCCATTCAGCAAAAATAGACGCCAGTTCTGCCGGCTTGATACCGAGGCCGCGGTGCAGAAGATCGTAAATTTCAGCAATAAGCTGCATATCACCGTATTCGATACCGTTATGCACCATTTTGACGTAATGACCGGCGCCGCCGGCACCGATGTAGGCAACGCAGGGCTCTCCATCTTCCGCACGGGCGGCTACCGCTCGCAGCATGGGCTCCATGGCAACCCAGCCTGCAAAATGACCGCCCGGCATTAAGCTTGGACCCCAGAGAGCGCCCTCTTCTCCGCCGGAGATGCCCATACCCAGGTAGTTCAACCCCGCTTGCTCCAACTCTTGGGCGCGGCGGGTGGAATCCTGATAGAAAGAATTGCCGCCATCAATTAGAATATCCCCCTTATCCAACAAGGGGGTGAGCTGTTGGATGACTGCATCCACCGGCGCGCCAGCGGCAACCATGATCAGGATGCGCCGGGGTTTTTCCAGAGAATTGACCAATTCCGGAAGCGTTTCAAACCCTTGCAGCCGGGTTCCTTCAGGAAGTGAGGCGATCAACTCTTGCATTTTAGAAGTACTGCGGTTGTAAACGGAAACCGCAAAGCCGTTGCGTTCAAAATTTAATGCCAGGTTGCTGCCCATTACACCCAGCCCAATGACGCTAATTTGTGACTGTATCATGCTTTATCCTCCGCGTTATTCATGCTTTTCTGGGATATTTTAGATCTATCGTGACAGGGTTTGTGTGAGGGTCGGAAACATATACTCCACAATTCTGACCCTCCTACTGTTGTTCTTGCGGTCACGGGAATTTTTAACGCATCAATTATTTAGTCGCAACACTCGATACAGCCGCGCAGCCAGTTGCGCCCATCATACTCAATGAAACGATCTGCTTCAGCCGGCCCCATGCTGCCGGGTGTATAGATTGACAGAGGGGGGGCGTCCGGCGAATCCCAAGCGTGAATAAAGGGATCAATGATCCCCCAGGAGATCTCTGTCTGGTCGCCGCGAATAAAGAGGGAGGCATCGCCATTGATCGAATCGAGCAATAACCGCTCGTATGCTTCGGGCAGTGTGCCGGGGCCGAAGGAGGCTTCGTAATTAAATTCCATATTAACGGAGCGGGTATTGTAAGCCGTATCCGGAGCTTTGGCCTCGAAGCGCAGGTGAATGCTCTCGTTGGGCTGGATGCACAAGGCCAGAATGTTGGGTACCATTTTGTACCACTCCGGCACGGGGAACATTGCCAGCGGAGGCTGCTTGAATTGGATAAGGATTTCGGAGGCTTTTTCCTTGAGGAGTTTGCCGGAGCGAAGGTAGAACGGGACTCCTTGCCAGCGCCAGTTATCTATATGCAGGCGCAGAGCGGCATACGTGGCGGTATGCGAATTGGCTGACACGCGATACTCCTGGCGGTACCCCCGGTACTGGCCGAGGACGCTGTTTTGCCAGATCCTGTCAGAAGGAATTGGACGTATGGCAGAAAGCACCTTGGCACGTTCTTCCCGCAGGGCGTTGGCTTTGAAGGAGGAAGGTGGTTCCATCGCGACCAAGGTGAGAAGCTGCAAGAGGTGATTTTGAAACATGTCCCTCAGAATACCGACTTCATCGTAATAGCCGCCGCGATGTTCAACGCCCACCTCCTCTGCAACGGTGATTTGAACGTGGTCAATATAATTACGGTTCCAGACCGGCTCGAAGATGGTATTAGCAAAACGGAAATACAGGATGTTTTGGACGGTTTCTTTACCGAGGTAGTGATCAATACGATAAATTTGGTGCTCCCGGAGATATTCGTGCAGCGCCTGGTTAAGCTCCAGGGCGGATTTTAGGTCTGTCCCGAAGGGTTTTTCAACCACTACCCGTCTCCAACCTATCTCTTCTTTTGTCAGGCCGATGCGCCCAATCCCTTCCACGATCGTAGGGAAAAACTGAGGTGGTGTGGCCAGGTAAAAAAGGCGGTTGGCGGGGCCTTTTTCCAGCCGTTCCAATTCTCCTTTAAGGCGCTCAAAACTTTCGGGGTCAATGGCTTTGTCCGTGTGGTAGTGAAGGTGAGGTGCAAAGGTTTGCCATTCCTCATCAGTAAATTCATAGTCGGCGTGCTCAGCCAGGTTTTCGCGCAGCATGGCGCAAAAGGTATCGTCCTTGTAAGAGGTGCCGGCGAACCCCAGGATTGAAAATTCGCTTGGCATGCGTCCTTTGCGATATAAATTGAACAGCGCTGGAATAAGTTTTCGTTTGGTGAGATCACCTGAAGCGCCAAAGATGACAATGGTTGTGCTATTTTTCATCGTATCCTCTTCTGAATTAAAAATGAAACGAATCTGGCAGAGCGCTGGCTGCTTCACTGTCTACCAGCCAGGTGACGCTCCCGTGAGATGGTTTAATTCTTTGTACGGGCCAATGCAGCGGGTCCTGTGGGTCAGTAAGAGAGTGCAAAAGCGCACTGGCCTTGTTTTTTCCGGTTACCAAAAAGAGGATATGAAGGGCATGGTTAAAGACCCGGGGGGTGAGTGACACACGCCCAGCAGGGCGTCCCTGGTAGTGCGCGGTAACAGCGATTACAGGGAGCGTGCTTTCCTCTGTGTCGGGGAAAATGGAGGCGATATGACCGTCTTCGCCCATACCGAGGAGGACAAGATCAAATGCCGGCCAGGGTGGAACGGCAAGCTCTGAGGGGGCGAATTCTTGTAATTGCTGGGTGTAATCTTGAACTGCAAGTTCCGGCGCAAGCTCTCCTCGTATGCGATGGATGTTGGTTGGAGGAGTTTTAAGGGGTTTGAGCAAGGCTTGGAAAGCGGCGTTGTAGTTGCTCTCCGGATGTTCGGGTGGGACACAGCGTTCGTCTCCCCAAAAGAAGTGGACATTACGCCAGTCAATCGTATTTCTGAAAGGAGGTGCAGCCAGAGTTTCATATAGGCGGATCGGCGTGCCGCCGCCAGCAAGGACGCAGAGAAATCTTCCCCGTTTTTCCAGCGCCTGCTGTGCCGCGCGATGGAACAAATGCGCACCGGCACTTGTGAGGGAATTGACACTGGAAAAGGTTTGAATGGCGGAATCAGGCATAAGTAGATTTGCACCTTTCTTATGATTATAGTACACATTTATTTAATCTCTTCTAAATTGATATGTATTCAATCGTAAAGTTTATTTAAAAGGCGGAGTACTTTTCAGGCGCGCACGGAGAAACCTTAAAACCGTAGAAAGCCCTTCTGGAGTGTGGTTTTTAAGTTTTCGGGGAGTAAGCGCGCTTTCCATGGACGGTACAGCCATGCTGTCAGGCTCGACTTCAATAGTGATGACGGAATATTATAAATATGCCTGCCTTCTGTAAGAGGGGTGGGAGACCTGGGCCGCAGGGCGGTTGTTGATTGCTTTTCACTTATTCTATTGCCACAGACGAGCAAAATTACATAGGAACAGAATACTGTTAAGAACCTGCTTGATTTTGTGAATATATCTGGTGTAATTTTATCTATCTTACAAAATTACTCATATTCATTACATCATTAATCTTGCTTTCATAAAGCAGTTTGTATATAATCTGTGCTAATGTGATTTTAATAATTGAGAAGGAGAGATTTTAATGTTTAGCACTCTCCTTTTATTTTCTTAAAGGTTTCCTGGTAAACAGGTCCTCACAAGGAGAACATATGACCCGGCCCTTCCTACGATACCTTTTGTTTGCAGGCTTTTTGCTTTTGGCTCTTTTTGCTCTTGCTGCTTGCAAGCCTGCGGCGCCTGTAGCGACAGAGACAGTGGCACAGCCAACAGCAGTATGCCCTGAACCGGCTGTCTGCCCTGATCTTAAGGCGGACGTACCCTTCTTTGAGGGCTGGCAAAATTCAGCGCATGCCCAAGCCGATTCACCCCCCTTTACCCATTGGAATGAGGAGAACCCTGCCGAGATTCCGACAACTTGCGCTAAATGCCATAGCTCTTATGGTTTTCTGGATTACGTCGGAGCAGATGGATCGGCGGCCGGTGTTGTGGATGCCGCAGCTAAGACTGGCTCGGTGATCACTTGTAACACGTGCCACAATGCGGCTACACAGGAATTGTCCACAGTGGTGTTCCCATCGGGCGCGGAAATTGGAGGCCTGGGTGGTGAAGCAGTGTGTATGACCTGTCACCAGGGCACTGCTTCGATGGTACAAGTGGATGAAGCCATTGCCAAATCCGGAGCGGCTGATGATGATACGATCGTGGACGATCTTGGTTTCACCAACCTCCATTATTACGCTGCAGCAGTTTCTCGCTATGGCACGCTTGTCAAGGGCGGCTATGAATATAAAGGGAAACTGTATGATGCTTTGTGGGAACATGCCAAAGGCGTGGACACTTGTGTGGATTGCCACAATTCACACAGCCTGGAGATCAAGGTGGAAACCTGTGCGGCCTGCCACGAGGGCATCAAGTCGGTAGAGGACGTCCGCGATATTCGCATGATCAGTTCAGCTTATGATTATGATGGCGATGAAGACGTTGAAGAGGGTATTGCCGGGGAGATTGAGGGCTTGCGCGGCTTACTGCTGGAAGCCATGCAGGCGTATGCTCAGGAAGTGGCGGGTTCACCGCTTGCGTATTCTACGGATATCTATCCCTATTTCTTCACGGATACCAACGCTAATGGCCAGCTTGACGCGGATGAGGGTATATTCCCGAACAGTTTCAAATCCTGGACGCCCAGGCTGGGGAAAGCCGCCTATAATTACCAAGCCTCTGTTAAGGACCCGGGTGCATATGTTCACGGCGGCAAGTACATTATTCAGCTTTTGTATGATTCAATCGAGAGCTTGAATGAAAAATTGGCCACTCCGGTTGACCTGAGCACGGCGCACAGGGATGACCCAGGTCATTTTGCGGGAGATACAGAACCATTCCGGCATTGGGATGAAGAGGGCATGGTTCCGGGAACCTGCGCCAAGTGCCATACCAGCGGAGGGTTACCCCAGTTTCTCGCGAATAATACAAATATCTCAATGCCTGTCTCTGATGGACTGTCATGCGAAACCTGCCACAGCAACCTGCAAACGTTTGCAAGGCACGAATCCCCTGTGGTAACCTTCCCTTCTGGCGCTAAATTGAGTTTTGAGGATTCACCGGATGATAACTTGTGCCTCAATTGTCATCAGGGGCAGCAGTCTGCTGTGAGTGTAGGCAGGCTGATTGCCGGGCTTGACCCAGATCAATCTGATGAAAAACTGCGCTTTTTAAACATACATTATTTTGCCGCTGGCGCGACATTGTTTGGTACAGAAGCAAAAGGCATGTATGAGTATCCCAACAAGAAATACGCAGGCGCTTTTTCCCACCCTGCACCTCAAAATACTTGTTCTGGATGTCATGACGCGCATGCACTGGCGCCTGATGAGGCGGCCTGTATTGCCTGTCACCGGGTGGAAGAGCCTGAGCAAATCCGAATGAAATCCACCGGTGATTATGACGGTGACGGGAATGCTGAGGAAGGTTTGAAGGGTGAAGTGGATACGATGGCTGAGCAGCTCTATGCAGCTATGCAGACCTATGCACGGGATGCCCTGAAAGCTCCAATTGCCTATGATCCATATGCCTACCCATACTTCTTTGCCGACAGCAACGACAATGGCAAGGTGGATGCAGAAGAAATGAAACCGGACAATAGTTATAAAAATTGGACACCGCGGTTGGTAGCGGCTGCGTACAACTATCAATATGTACAAAAGGACCCCGGCGCGTATGTCCATAATGCGCCCTACATTCTGCAGGTATTGTATGATACCCTCGATGACCTTGGGAAGAAGGTACCGATAAATATGCAAGGCAAAGTGCGCCCGTAAGTTGTTTGAGTGTGATCCCCCCGGGCAAACCGGGGGGATTTTTTGCATGAAAAGTTAAAGATGCTCGTTGCATTTTCTAATGTACAATTAATTTTTATAAATACTAATGTAAGATGAAAAATAGTCTCTTATTTCCCATGCAGACCTTTCATGGAGGAGATGGATTTGAATGAGCGATAAAATAAAATTTTTAAAACCGGTGCTGATGGTGACTGCAGCCGCCACACTGGTGCTGACACTTTTATTCGTAGCTTCCCAGGTATTGCCAGCGGAAGGCATGAGATTGTTGCCGGAACAAGATTTACAAACCGGCAACGCTGAATGCCTGCTGTGTCATGGCCAATCTGATCAAGTGGTGTCTTTTCCTAATGGAGACACAGTCTCTATTAGAGTGTCGCCTAGCGAATTTGGCAAGTCGGCGCATGGGTTGGAACTGATGGCATGCACAGATTGTCATACCAACATTCAGGGTTATCCACATCCAGAAGTTGTTGGCAAAAGCCAGAAGGGGTATAGTGCTTCTTATGTTGAGTTGTGCCAAGACTGCCATGAGGAGCAGGCCAGTCAACTCAGCGATAGTATTCATGGTCAGGTGCTGGCGGCAGGAAACGAGAATGCCCCGCTTTGCATGGACTGCCACGACCCTCATACGCAACAGCCTGTGCGGAACGCACAAGGCAACCTGACGCGCTCAGCGCGGCACGAGATTCCGAATACTTGCGCACGTTGCCACAGCCAGATCTTTGATCAATATGCTCTAAGTGTGCATGGGGTGGGCATTGTGGAAGAGAATAACCCGGATGCACCAACCTGCACGGATTGTCATGGTGTGCATCAGATCACCGACCCTAAAAGTACGCACTTCCGGCTGCAATCCCCGGAATTGTGCGCAGATTGCCATACAAATAAAGCAGTGATGGCGAAATACGGCCTTTCCACCGATGTGTTGAATACCTATGTAAGCGATTTTCACGGAACAACGGTGACCCTGTTTGAAAAGGTCACCCCTGATCAACCGACTAACACGGCGGTTTGTTTTGACTGTCATGGAGTGCATGATATCTCCAGGACGGATGACCCGGAGAAGGGCTTGCAAATAAAAGAAAACCTGTTGCTGACCTGCAAAAAATGTCATCCGGATGCGACTACTAATTTCCCCGATTCGTGGATGAGTCATTACATCCCCAGCAAGGAACACTACCCCCTGGTTTATTATGTAAATCTCTTCTATAAATTTTTCATTCCCACAGTGCTGGGGGGCATGGCGATCTTCGTGGTAAGTGATTTTTCAAGACGAATGATCGAACGGCGCAAGAAACCGGGGCAGGCTTCTGAGGAAGACGCGAGTGCATCACCGGCTGCGCCGGAGGCGCCAAAGGATGTTAAAGGTGAAGGAAAGGATGAAGATGCAAAACAGGAGGTGCAAGATGAGTAAGAAGCCCAATACCTTCCTGCGCTTTGAAGTCATGCAGCGGATCGAACATATCCTGCTGATTCTTTCATTCTCGACGCTGGGCCTGACGGGGTTGCCGCAGAAATTCCCCACTGCAGGTATCTCCCTTTTTATCGTGAGTCTGTTTGGCGGGATTGAAATTGTGCGCGTCGTACACAGGGTTGCGGCGACTTTGTTTATGCTTGAGGCGATCTACCATCTTGTAGACGCGGGGTACCGGCTATATGTGCGTCGTCAGGCGGCCAGCATGCTGCCTGGTCCTGATGATGTTCGCGATGCGCTGAAGGCTTTTCTTTACAACCTGGGGATTGCCCGCAGCCGTCCTAAAATGGGACGCTTTAATTTTGTGGAAAAAGCGGAATACTGGGCAGTTGTATGGGGATTACTCATTATGGCTGTGACCGGTTTTATGCTGTGGAATCCTGTTGCCACCTCGCTGGTCTTGCCCGGGCAAGCCATCCCGGCTGCCAAGGCGGCGCACGGCGCAGAAGCAATTTTGGCGGTGCTGGCAATCTTAATTTGGCACTTTTACCATGTCCATTTGAAGAAGTTAAATCTGAGTATCTTCACCGGACGGGTTTCATTGGAAGAGATGGAAGAAGAGCACGCGGCTGAACTTGAGAAAATCTTGCAAGGGGAACAACAGAAGGCCGTAGACGATGCGAAGTTGCGGAAGCGGAAGGCTATCTATCTCCCTATTGCTGCAGTTTTCTCGCTTGCTATGCTGTACGGAGTATACCGTTTTGTTACGTTAGAGCAAACTGCAATTACTACCATTCCACCGAAGGAGTCGCCGGTAGAAATTTTTGTACCACAAACCGCGACACCTGCTCCAAGCCCTACTGCAAAAGCCGTTTCCAATGAGGCGCCGCTACAGGTTGTTTCTCAGCCTATGGACATTTCTATTATGGTGCTTACTGGTACATGGAGCGAAGGAATTGAGGGAATTGTGGCATCCTCTTGCAGCACGCGTGATGATGCCAGGAATGCGCTTGACCTGAACAACTCGTCAGGGTGATGCTGTGTAAACGGTGTGGTGGTTACAGGCGATTCAGGCGACTGCTTGCTGCAGATAAAGGTTGCAACGAAAAGTACTACGGAGAATGTACTCAGGAACAACTGGCGTTGATTGAGGCATGGATACTGATTGACGCGCCGGAAAAAGCTCCATAAAAGCTCCATGGAGTGTGAATGTTGCTGGAGAGCGCTGTCTCGAAGCCGGGATAGCGCTCTTTCGTATGGCGTAAAGTGAACATAAGAAGCAATTTTTGAGGCAAGATTTCTATTGTATAATCTTAATAATTCGATTGACGCACTACTTGCAGTAGATTTGGGTATTTGCTCGCATACCACTCTGTTCTGACATAAGTGAATACCCTTTATACACAACCACGATCGTTGTGCTTGTGAGCTTACCCTTACCGGCAATATCGCATGGGTCGGAAGAACCCTTGAACTTTTTAGCTGGATTAAAAAAATATAATTGCTCATTGATTCCCCGACTGTCATTCTTGGCGCCAGTACTTTAGCTTTGCGGATGTTTCCGGTTGACCAATGGTGGTTACACTGGCAGGGGAACTGACGGTGGTATGTACAGTCACTTAGTCTGGTTTGAGAGTGTTTCCAAGAAACATGCTGGCGACATCGGGCCTGAGGTCACTTCCAGCCCTTCCGATTCAATGCACGTGAACCCCGGAAATTTGTATTGCTTTGAACCTATGGAGGAAAAAAGAATGGCGAAACTGTTGACGGTTGGTTTTCCACACATGGAGAAAGAAACCGGAGAGCGACGAGCTTTTCTGCCGGCCTTTGTTCAAAAGATTGCCCGGTATGCAGAGGTATACCTTGCAGAGGGTTATGGCAGCCGGATGGGTTTTTCGTTTGACGATTACTGCCAGGGTAATCAGCGCATTCACAAAGTAGAGCGAGAGGAGGCGTTTGGAAAAGATGTCATCATCATTTTGCGGGCGCCGAACGAACATGAATACAAATGGTTGCGCCCGGGAAGCTGCCTGGTTTCGATGCTGCATTATGCAACACGGCCGGCGCGTGTGCAAAGATTGCGAGCCGGCGGGATTAATGCGATTTCATTGGATAGCATTATTGATGATTACAACCTGCGTTTGGTGGAGAGTATGCGCGCGGTGGCGTGGAATGGACTGGAAGTTGCCTTCAGTGTGTTGGAGAAAAGGTGGCCAGGGTTTATACGCGATTCTGATGAGCCTTACAACGTTGTTGTGCTGGGAACGGGGATGGTCGGCAAACATGCGGTTGAGGCTGGCACCAAGCTCGGGAATGTGGAATGGAATTCCAAGTACATGTCACGAAAGGGTTCGGGCGCGATGGTAATCAGTGTGGGAAGGAATCTCTCCGGGAACGCGAGGCAAATGCAGAAGATATTTCATAATGCGGATATTCTGGTGGATGCCACACAGCGGTCTGATCCGTCAAAAGTGATTATCCCTAATGAATGGATTAGCTGGTTGCCGGAGCATTGCGTGATTGCTGATCTGGCGGTTGACCCTTACTTGCTTGACCATAAACCGCCAGTTGTGCGCAGTGTTGAAGGCATCCCGCAGGGAGATTTAAATAAGTACATATTTTTCCCGGATGACCAGGATTGGAATGCAACCATTCCGCCGGAAATCCCCACAACCCATCGAAGGGCGACGGTTTCGTGCTATTCCTGGCCTGGAGTGCACCCGGAAGCCTGTATGGAGCACTACGGGCGGCAGTTGGACCCCATGATCGAGACGCTGCTCACCCGTCCTTACCAGGACTTGAGCTTGTCGAGCAATTATTTCGAGCGGGCGTTGGCGAGGGCGAAACTTCCGGAAAACTAGCTTACCCAGCGAGAGAGCAAAGCGCGTGAAAGTGCTCGGTGAAAAAAATTTCCTTTGTGGTTGAGGATTTTGACTCCGCCGTTTGACAGGATGGTGTTAAAAACCGGTTTAAGCTGCATGCCGTAGACTTCCATGCACTCCAGCGGTTTAATGCCCGGCCAGGAATAACATGAAACAGCATAGCGCCGGTGTACGGCGTTGACCCAGGAGGGGATGGCGTTGTAAGCTGGATCGTGCGGTTCGAAGACATATTGGTCGAGATTGCCCTGTGGGATGCCTTCAATCCCCTTGGCGGAACGAATGTTTCCGAGGCTCCCATCATACGGGTCTACTGAAAGATCGAGCAGGACGGCATGGGGGCGCATCAAGGCGATCCATTCATTCGGGATGACAGGCTTGCTTGGATCTGGTCTTTGGGTGGCATCTACCAGGATGTCGGTGTATTTGAGGATTTGGGTCATTACTTCAGTGTGGTTGGTAAGGTCATACTCCACTACGGTAACCTGGACGCCGGTTACCTCTTTGGCAGCCAGGGTTTTCCAGTAATCCACATTGCCATAGCGAACAGCTGCCTGGATGGCATACCCGCCGACAGCGCCTGCGCCCATTACCGTCACCTTAATGGGGAAACGGGCAGGGTCTTCAATGCCCGGCGGGGGGTAATGCCCGCGCAGCGTTTGAAAGGCAATATCAACCCCGTTCCAGGCGACAGCGCGCAGGTTCTCCACCAGCCGTTTGCCGAGGTCGTCTTTGATCGAATCGAGAGAAATGGCTTCTATGCCCCGAGAACGCAGAAAATCCACCCGCAGCGGCCGGGTGGGATAATGCAGCATCGAAACCAGGCAGCTTCCGGGACGCATGCGGCGGATGGGTTCATCGCCGGGATAACGCAAGACCAGGACGATATCCTGCTGGTAGGTTTCCTCCATGGAAGCGAATTTAAGCGAGGGGTATTTCACGGGATAGTCGGATTCTTTCAAGCCCATGCCCGAACCGTAGCCATGTTCCAGAACGACCTGGGCATTGTGTAAGAGCAGATCAAGAACAAAGGCAGGAAGGAAGTCGCGCTTTTCCCCTTCCTCAAGGTGCATACGAGGCATTCCGATTGTGATGGGTCTCATAGATAACTCCTATTTTATAAATTTACCATAAACTGTTTTTAAAAAGTAAGATTTTTATTATATAGCGGCATCAAAGGTTACCCTGGACTTGATGCCACGCGGTTGTTGGTTGCCGGACACAAAACTGCCTCGGTATATAATGAAACTACTACACTGTTGGAGGAGTACAACCAATTAACGAAGTTTCAGGATACATGGGATTCTTTTCAAACACGTCTGTTTAACTTCCACTATAATAAAAACTGGAATTGGAATATCAGTCGGGGTCTCCGACAGGCTTTCAGATTTTTTGTTCAATTACAGGGAATACAGGGGGCAATCTTTTTGGCAGCCCTGAACGACGGACTGCATTGAAGAGAAGATGAATTGACCGTTCGTTGATAGGAGGTAGATGTAAAAACTGTCATAGCGAGGGCTTTGGGAGAGTGTGTACATATTGCTGGCGCGATGAACTTTCTCCGGCTGGATGAGACAACTGAGCGGAGAACGCTTTTGAGGAATGGAAAATTTTCCCCGGATAGGCCGGATAAAAGGCACTCCGATTCTTTAAACGCAGGAGCCAGCAACCCTATTGTCCAATATACGATCTCAAGAAGGTAAAAAATGTCTTCAATTGGCAACTTTGATCTTTATGCGATGGTGATTTTACCGCTGATCATATTTCTGGCGCGCATTGTGGATGTAACACTGGGGACGATACGGATCATTATGGTTAGCAGGGGAAAACGAAATATCGCGCCGCTGCTGGGATTCTGCGAGGTATTTATCTGGATTGTTGCCATTAGTCAGATTATGCAGAATGTCAGAAGCATCCCGGCATTTTTCGCGTATGCCGGTGGCTTTGCGGCAGGCACGTATGCCGGTTTGTTTCTGGAAGACAAACTGGCACTGGGGACGGTAATTGTGCGCGTGATCTTGCAAAAAGGGGGGGATGACCTGATCACCCTTCTACGCGCTGCCGGCTTTGGTGTGACCAGTGTGAACGGCGAAGGAGCCAACGGGCCAGTCAAGCTGATATACACGATTGTCAAGCGAAAAGACCTGCGCCAGGCAACCGATCTCATCCGCCAGGACCACCCCAATGTGTTTTTTTCGGTTGAAGACATACGCTCCACTGAGGCAGGGGTGTTTCCAAATAATCAGACTGCTTTTCAGGATATTTTTGCGCTACGGAAATCCAAGTAAGAAGGCGCGAGAAAGATGATGTTATTTGTGAGCTTTTATTGAAGACGGGATACCTTCCCTTTAACCTTTGCTCCTGGGAGAATAAGGGAAATAGCGATATTGTTTTATCATCATCGAAGATGTTAATCTGGCATATACTATTATGCGGCGGTAATTAATAAAAATCAGCAGATAATCAGGAAGAGGCTATGAAAAATTTTGATGTCATCCTTGTGGGCGGGGGGTTTTTAGGGCTTTCTACAGCATATCACCTTTCTAAAGCAGGGTCGCGCGTACTGGTGCTTGATAAGGGCGACCTGGGGGGAGGAACTTCATCGGCGTGTTCCGGGCGTGCCCAGGTTTGTGAGGGGTATCTCGACCCTTTGAATCTGATGTTGATTAAAGAAGGCATCAAGCGGCACGAGACGCTTGAGGAAGAATTAGGAATGTCGTATGACTGGAAGCGATTTGGACTTTTCCTGATCATCCGGACTGAGGAGCTGTGGAAGCGTTGGGAGGAACGGTGTGAAATTTTGACGAAAGCGGGCATTCCGACCGAGATGGTGGCGCGCGCAGAACTTGAAAAAGCGGAACCGGCGATGAACACTGCAGGGTTGCTCGGAGCGGCATATTCATTGGAAGGTTTGCTCAACCCGTTGCTATTCACCCGGGCATACGCTCAAGCGGCAGAACGCTGCGGCGCGACAATCCTCTCGCACGCGAAAGTGACGGGTATGGATGTGGAAGGCGGCCGGGTGCGGGCAGTGCGGACGGAACAAGATACTTACGGCGCGGATACGGTTGCTGTGATGGCGGGGGCATGGACGCCAACCGTCACCCGTCTGGCTGGCGTGGAAACGCCGGTACGCCACACGCATGCCGAAGCACTGGTCACCGAGCCGATTCCGGAGATAATTCACAACACAATTGAACTGGCTGATTTTTATGAGATAATTCACGGAAAGCAACAAGCGGTTGCAATTGGGTTTGGGCCTGTACCGAACGGCACGTTGGTAATTACCGAAGCGGTGACGATGACGGATAAACTGCACGCGGGCGTTAGCCATTGGGGGCTAAGCCACCTTGCGGTGGAGATAGTCAAACTTTTCCCGTGTCTGGCAAAAACGCGCGTGATGCGCAGTTGGGGAAGGCCGACTTCGTTTACGCCGGATGAAGAACCGATTATCGGATGGATGCCCCAAGTTCAAAACCTGTTCACGGCGACCAGCATGGTTGAGACGATTACAGCCGTGCCGTTGGTAAGTGAGTGGATGGCAATGATGATACGCGGTGAGTCGCCGCCGGTTGATATGGGACGGTATTCCCCGGCGCGTTTTTCCGGCGGGTGGAGTTGGCATTCATAAAATATATATAAAGAAAAAAGAGTGGTTATGAACAATAGCCGCTCTTTTTAGTTTCCGGCTCAGGCGTGGGGAGTTAAAAAAATTGTACCAACGCAAACACAATTCCGCCGGTCAGCAGGCCAATTGCAAGACCGTACGGCAAGGTCTTGCGTAATGCCCGGCTGTCACAGCCTTCCGCGTGAACCGTGCTGCACCCCACAAGCATTTTAGCGGGGGAAATCATGCTGCCGAGCGCGCCGCCGGCAGTTTGCGCCGCCAGCAGCCAGTTGGGATCAAACCCCAACAGAAGGGCAACATCTTTTTGAAGGGGGGCAAAAAGCACGTTGGAATTATTGTTGCTCCCTGTGGCAAAAGCTCCCAGCATACCGATCAGCGGTGAAATAAGCGGGTAAGCCGTTTGCATGGTGATGCTCAGGCCCTGGGCAAGTAGTAATGTCATGCCGCAGTGTTCCATCAGCGAGGAAAGCCCGACAGCTGCAAGTATGCCGAGGGTGGCGTGCGCAGCAGAAGATGCAGTTTTGGCAGCAATTGCCTGCCAGCTCCGGGGGGAAAGCAGGTTTGCGGCACGGTGTATTCTGTAGGAGAGAAAAGACAGGACGATAATGGATGTGCCTGGGTGGAGGAAAAAGCGGAATGTTGTGCCGGGGGCGGCCCGGGTGAGAAACCCTTGCAGCGTCTCGACTTGAGGAAAGACAGGAATCCAAGCGATTTTAAGAAGGATAGTGTGCAGAGGCTCAAAAAGGGTGAGCAGTGCCATGAGAACAGCCAACCCGCCATAGCTAAACAGAGCACCGTGCAAAGGAGAGAATCGTCCGGTTGCCGGTAACCGCGGGCGGCCGCGATAGTTGAGCATTAACCCAACCAGTAATCCAGCCAACCCGGCGAGTATGGAGGCGAGCGCGGTGAGACCGGTAACAGCCAGAGCATACTGAACAGCGGCCATCAGTGCGGCGACTAGAAGCACTTTAGGCCAGATGCGCACTTGACCCAAGATGGCAGAGGCTGCCAGGCCACACAGCAGACAAGCGATCCCGAGGATAAAGGCGGCTGGCCCGGCCAGAAATGCAGCATCTGTTTGAGTAATGGCGGTGAGGGTGTCAAAAAGCACGCCCATACCGCCCATCGAAACTGCCCACGAATGCCCGGCGGCAACAGCCGCGATGGCGGAGACCGGCGGTACCCCGACACCGACGAGCATGGGGGCGACTACAGCAATTGGGATGCCAAAACCGGTCATGCCTTCCAGAAATCCGCTGAAAGCCCATGCCATGAGGACGAGCAGCAGGCCGCGATCATGGATTGAGGTTTCAAACCAGGAGGCAAACGCCTGGATGCCGCCAGTCTGGTTAACAGTATGGAAGAGAAAAAGTGCAGGCCAAAGCACCAGGAGCACATAAAAGGAAAGCAAAAACCCCTTGACCTGGGAGACCCACCAAACATCAAACGTCAACCCAAAGAAAAAAAACGCAATGAGATTTCCGGCAAGCCATCCTGCCGCACCGGCGCGATGTCCACCCCAACGGAACACAAGCATAAGCGCAAGAATTAAAAAAATAGGAAAGAAGGCAAGAAAATAACGCATGCCTGCTATTGTATCTTGCGCGGCGGGCTACAGGGAAGAGTATTAAAGGGAAAAACTGGCGCTATTCGGTTTTTGAAAATGCAATGAACAGCCCATTCTCAAGCTGTCTGTGCGAAGAGGGGGTCACTCTTCCTGAAGCGCCATTTTTCCGTTTTCCTGTGGGATGAAAGACAGCGGTCCCTGGGGAACACGGCTGTCAATCTCCAGCGCGCCGCCATCAATCGCTTCCCAAATCATCTGAAATGGCACCTTGCCGGCGACCCATTTTTCTACAATCACCACACCATGCCCTGGCAGGATGGTAAAAACAAGTTGGCGCGGGTCGGTTGGTTGGTTTAGGGCTTGCGACTGAGAGAAAGCCGTCATAATGGCGCTTGCTTGTGCTTCGGTGGAGCAGGAAACGGGGAAATGATAATAGGCGGGTTCGAGAAAGACGTGCTCAACAAATTTCGGGTCATACGCGCGTACACTGCGATGGCCATGCAGTTTGGAGCGCGCTACGGGGACTTCCCCCTGAATATTCCACTCTTTTCCCAGTTGAATAAAAGGCAGACGGCTATCCATGCCCACCATTTCCACTGCTTCAGTGGAGGGGGAGTCATTACGCTTGCCTTCTACATGCCGGACGACCGCGCCTTTTCCATCGGGACGCATTGCCAGGATAACCGCCAGTTCGTCTTCACTTAACTGTCCTTTGTCCACCGGGCGGGCGCTGCCGGTGATGGTGGTGATCATGGCGTTCAGCTCCGGATCCCACGTAGCAAAACAGCCTTCGCTGTATTGGCTGGCGATCGCGCCATTCAATGCAGGGATGTTAACGAGGTTGCCAATTTCGACCATGCGGGTGAAAAACTCACGACGGCCGAATTCTTGCCCGGCGATTTTCATAGCGGCGGGTGTTGACAGCATATTCCACTGCGCCAGGGGAACAGGCTCGCCCAAGACTTCGTGCTGGGTGACCTCACGGGTGCTGACCGCGGTGACCACACGCAGCGCCAGGTCTTCGTAAAACGCGGCAGGGTCGGCTGCACTGGTGCGCGGATAGGCGCCAACCAGATCGAAGGTGTAGGCCTCCTGCGGAGGGCCTTGCAAGCTTTCGCCAATGAGCAAGATCAAGCGGATGCACATCGTTTGTGATTGAATAAGGCGCACGAGCGAAAGAATCGGGCCGGCGCGCAACCCCTGTTCGTGCAAGGTGATGTAGGCGTGAGACGCGAGGCCCGAAAAACGATAATTCTCGGGGTCGGGCTTGGGGGTGGCAAGCGCTTTCCGGAAATGCGCCATCATGGCGTCAAAATCGGCACGGGTGATCGCGACCAGAGTAAAAACTGTGGGGATATGTTCCAGCGAAAAACGACGCCGGGCGGTGAACATGAGCGCCTGCCGCCATTCGATTGGTTGATTAAATTGAGCAGTCGTTATTAAAACGTTCACGCTGTTGCGGGGGTGATCGAGGACAGTGTGCCCATCGGCTTTAAGCTGGGCGAGCAGATTGCCGGCGGCCTCATCAGCCATTGGACAGGATGGGCCGGACTGGTATGCGACGGTAATTTTTTGGAGCCAGGCATGCGATTGGCGGGGCAGCCTGGTGGAAGGTAGTTTTTCGGTAATCATTACTTTAACTCCTTCGTCTCCCATCCTTGCAGGTGGAATTTAAGTGCAGCCCAGTCTGCGAGGGTGGGGGAGATGAGATACAACCAGTAAAGGATATTTGCCTGAAATGGCAGGATAAAGCGCGCCCGGCCGCTGCGGACAGCGCGCACAACGGCGGCGGCGACCGAGCTGGAAGGCATTTTAGCGGAAATTGCAGGAACTTTGAGTGTATCCAGCATGGGGGTGTTCACACGGCCCGGATAGATAATGGAGACGCGGATGCCGGAGCCGTGCAGTTCCTGACGGAGTACATCAGCAAAACCGCTGAGGGCAGATTTGGCGGCGACATACGGCGCATCCAGGGCGAGCGGCGTTTTAACATCCATTGTGGAGATGACGATAATCTGCCCGCTGCCGCGCGCGCGCATTGCCGGTAAAGCGGCCAGGATGCAATGTACACCGCCATAGAAGTTGACTGCCATAGATTCTTGAAGACTGGTCAGCGTGATGCTGTCAATGGGCGAACGAATATACTGCCCGGCATTGACAACGAGGAGATCCACCTGGCCCCAGTAATTGATGACTTGCTGGAAGAAGTGTTTCACTTGGGTGGAGTCGGTACTATCAGTTGGAGCAGCCAGCGCCTGACCCCCGAAGGTTTCGATCTCGTTTTGCAGTTCTTTCAGGGCGTTTTCCGAGCGAGCGGCCAGCGCGACACGGGCACCGCGCCGGGCGAACTCCAGCGCGATTTGGCGGCCAATTCCGCTGGATGCGCCGGTGATGACGGCTACTTTGTCTTTGAAATGACCATCCATTAAGGTCCTTCTCTCCCAGCGACAAAAATGCCCAGCCTATGCCAGAGGCCAGGAGGGTATTCATTCTTAAACCCCGATACGGCAAACTGGTTGCGCCAGAGCGGTGATTATGGGCGCCTCTTAAGTTGTCTCGCTTTTCTCGGGCGCAGTTTGTAGAATGCTTCAGGCGTTCAGAGCCGCATTGTAGAGTAACTGCTGGCGGGTGAAGAGGAAGCTGTTGTTGTGGAGGGCAATGACCAGAAATCTGGCATGTGGATGGCTGGCTTCGGAAAATGATAACCCGTATCCGGGGGTAATGGGGCCACCGATGTAGAGTGGTGAATAATTGACGAAGAATTCATTCAGCAAGCCTTGTTCCATCATCAGCCACATATAGGTCGGCGATTCGATCAGCAGATGTTTTATGCCGGCGGCACGCAGGCAGCGCATCAAGAGCGGGGCATCCGGTTCTTTCCCGCCGGTCATCAGGACAACTTTGTTGCAAGGAATCAGCTTCTCCTGGAATTGTGCACTCAGGGAAGAAGGGTCAACCTCGGCGGGGGAGAAGTAAGGGCCAATCAGCGACACTTCCGCGCCGTATTTTTCCTGAAGATACTGACCGCCGGCCTGGCTGGTAGCGATGAGAGTGCGCACTTCAGGCATCGAGAAGATGATGTGTTCAAAAGGTACGTCTGTCCCATCGAACGAGACAATAACGTTGAGCGGCACTTCCGGGTTTTTACCGAGGATCGTCTTACGCTCAGCTAACAAGTCTTCATCCTGGCAGGCAAAGATCGAATCGGGTTCAACCTGGAGTATCTTCGCGCCGGTGATAATGCCGTCTGCGTGGGCAGTGAGCAGGTTGAGTACCCAAAAATCTGTCAGTGCACCCTGCGGATTGAGGCGGTTTGCCTGTGCGACAACGGGACCTTTGGGGTTGTCGGGGAAAGCCATCTTGCCGTCAAGCGAGAGGACGATTGAGGCAAAAGTGTAGGGGCGGTTTTCAGGCGGCTCCGGGAAGTAGAGGTCGTGGTAGGCGGCGCTGACTTTGGAGAGCGGTGCGCGCGCGCCGGAAGCCTGCCGGAGTTTTTCCAACTCAGTTTCGTTTTTGTACAGAGGGGTGAGGCGGAGACTTTCGAGAGGGAAAGAGATTTTTGGGATCATCGTCTACCTTTCTGTGGTTGGCTGGGAACGATCTTCTATTATTCTAACCCGGATTGGGGGAAAAGGATAAGCTTATGGCACAGAGACCTGCCACGCCGAATTTTCCCCCCGGTTTCAATTTTCGTTACCCCGTCATGCAGATCAACCTTTTACTGTTCCTGGATTGTGCAAACCTCTCCGGTCAATCAGCATACGCTTATGCATACTGCTTGCTTCATCAGGGTTGTACCGGCAGTGAATCACCAACCTGGTATCCCTGATCACGGGAATGGAGCGGAGCGTCTGCTCCACTTCAATTGTGTCCTCAGCCACAATTGCGATTGCATCTTCGTTGGAAAACTTTGCTGTCGTAGAGGATAGGGCGGTCCCAACCGTCCCCCTTATTGGTGGGAAGAGTGATCAGACAGTGATGCGGTTCTTGCCTAAAACATCCTTATGCGTGATAACCTTGTACACACCGGGCATTTTCTCGGCTTCCGAGGTGTCAATTGAAAAGATATTGGCATGGGAAACTTCAGCCTGCGCCTGCGCGAGCTGTAATGCGCCCGCGGGCATCTTTAGAGTGAGATCCTGGCTAAAGTCCAGGGTGCCAGTGACTTTTCCTACGGTCGTCGGGCGGGGATATTTTCCGCCCCAAATCTTCCAGCGCCATCTCACCGCGCATCACTTTGGCGGCTTCCCTGATTATTAGGTTGATGTTGGCTCGGAAGGATTCCAACTCCGGCCATCCCGGGCAATCAGGGTTTCAGCAGCCTCCGGGCCCCAGGTGCCTGAGGGGTAATTGGGAAAATCGGCGGGCAAGGTCTTTTCCCATGCATTTAGAATGGGGGTTATGGCAGCCCAGGAGCCCTCTACTTGATCGGCGCGCATGAAGAGGGTGGCATCCCCTGCCATGACATCGAGTAACAGGGTTTCATAAGCTTCCGGCGACCTTGTTCGAAAAGTATCCTGATAGGAGAAGTCCATATTTACCGGACTGAGCTGTAAAACGGGGCCGGGGTGCTTGGCTTGAAAACGCAACACAATTCCTTCTTCGGGCTGAATGTGGATGATTAATTGATTGGGCTGCCATGCCAAAGCTGCCGCGGCTGGAAAAGATTGATGGGGAACAGGGTGAAATTGGATGATGACTTCGGAGACCTTTTCTGCTAATCTTTTCCCTGTGCGCAAGTAGAAAGGAACATCTTGCCAGCGCCAGTTATCAACGAACAATTTTATGGCCGCGAATGTCTCGGAAGATGAATCGGCTGCTACGTTCGGTTCTGCTCGATAAGCGGGGACTTTGTGTCTATTGATCCGGCCAGCCCCATATTGACCACGGACGGCGAAATGCTCGACTTGGTTTTCGGGGATTAGGCGAATTGCTCGCAAGACATCCACTTTTTTGTTGCGAATTTCATCCGCTTCGAAGGAGACCATAGGTTCCATCGCAATGAGACACAGAATCTGCATCAAGTGGTTCTGGATCATATCCCGTAAAGCCCCGGCGTGCTCATAGTATGCCCCTCGGTGCTCTACGCCCACCTGTTCTGCAACCGTAATCTGGATATGATCAATGTAGCGGCGGTCCCAGATCGGTTCGAACAGTGCATTTGCAAAACGAAAGGCGAGAATATTTTGAACGGTTTCTTTACCCAGGTAATGGTCAATGCGATAGATTTGAGATTCATCAAAAACAGCGGTAAGTACGCCATTTAAAGTGGTAGCAGAAGCAAGATCGTGACCGAAAGGTTTTTCAACAACGATGCGGATATGCTGTTTGTCGTGAGCGAGGCTGGCGGCACCGATTCCTTTGACAATAGTTTCCATGATACCGGGTGGTGTAGCCAGGTAAAACACCTGATTGGCTGGGCATTCCCAGGTTTTTTCCTGAGCTTGGATTTGTTTACCTAGAGACGCGTAGAGCGCCGGGTCGGCAAAATTTCCTGAGATGAGCGACACATTGGGCGTGAAACCCTTCCACTTCTCATCATCCACACTGCCACACTGGCAGAAGTGGCTGGCTCCATCTTTCAATCGCTGGTGGAATTTATCTTGACTCGCCTCTTTTACGTCCAATCCGATGACGGCAAATTGTTCGGGCAATTGGTTGTCGAGGAGCAGATTATATAGAGCGGGTGATAGCTTGCGCCATGTTAAATCACCCATGGCTCCGAAAATGACAAGAATGGTGGGCATTTTTTGAGGGGTCATTGTCTGGATGTTTTCCTATAAAGATAGCTCATTCCCATTGGGTATGGAACGAGCCTTTCTCATCAATGCGCTCATAGGTATGAGCGCCAAAATCGTCCCGCTGTGCTTGAATAAGGGATGCTGGCAGCCAGGCACTACGGTAGCCATCAAAATAAGCCAGTGAAGCCATCAGGCAGGGAACGGGAAGACCAAGCTTTACGGCATGTTCAACAACCGCCCGCAAATCATTTTGTCTGGATAAAACCGCTCCTCCCAAGCGGCTGTCTGTTAGAAAATTGTGCAAATCAGGGTGGGCATGAAACGCAGCCCGTATCTCTTCAAGCAGTGCGGCGCGGATAATACAGCCGCCGCGCCAGATACGGGCGACGTCTTCCAGGTTCAACTCGTATTGATAAACTTTAGAGGCAGTCTGAAGCAAAGCCATTCCCTGGGCGTAAGTAAGGATCATGGCAGCATAAAGGGCATTTTTGAGTTGGTTCAGGACGATGTTTCGGTCTCCCTGTAATTGAGGCGTTTGCATGTGGAAAATCTTGCTGGCTACTTCCCGCTCACTTTTAATGGCCGATAGATTTCGCGCCACCACAGCTGCATCAATCACGGGCGTTGGCGATTGGATATCCATTGCATTTTGAGATGTCCACATGCCGGTACCTTTTTGCCGGGCTTCATCCAAGATCAGGTCAACCAATCGCTTTCCGGTTTGTTTATCCACTTGAGCGAAGATGTGTGAGGTAATTTCTATCAGGTATGCATTAAGCTCTGTTTTATTCCAATCCTTGTAAACGCTTGATAACTCGTCGTCTGAAAGTCCCAAGCCGCGTTTCATCAAATCGTAAGACTCGGCGATCAACTGCATTAACCCATATTCGATTCCATTGTGAACCATTTTGACATAGTGGCCTGCGGAACCCGACCCTAGATAGGCGACACAGGGATCTCCGTTGACGTGCGCCGCGACCGCCTCAAGAACGGGTTTGACGCGTTCATAAGCTTCTTTTGGGCCGCCGGGCATCAGGCTGGGGCCATAACGGGCGCCGTCTTCACCGCCGGAAACGCCGATTCCCATATAAAGAATGCCCTTTACCGCCAGGGATTTTGCCCGCAGATCTGTATCTTTGAAATAGGAGTTTCCTGCATCAATGATCAGGTCGCCGCTTTCGAGGAGCGGCGCCAGATCCTGAATGACGCTGTCCACCACCCGGCCCGCCGGCACCAGCATCATGATAACTCGGGGCGTGGAAAGCACATTGACAAACGCATCCAGACTTTGAGCGGCATAAATGGCGCGGCTTCCGGCTTCTGTTTGTAATTCCCGGACTTGTGCTTGGTCTTTGTCATACCCGCTCACTGAGAACCCATGATCTGCGATATTAAGCACCATATTGCGTCCCATTACTCCCAGGCCGACCATTCCAATTTTGTATTTTTGCTCTGCCATCTCTTTGCCTCCTGCTGGACTCAACCTTTTATGTTCTGATTAAGAGCGAAAAGGCAAGTCAGTTAAACCTCAATCCGCTGGCACAAGGCCGAATCCTTCAAGGGCCTTCTGCGTTGTCTCGAGAGTGGTGTGGACAATCCCTTCAATTCCCAGGCCATGCGCCACCTCTACAAACATAGAACGATCATCAATATAAACCACTTGTTTTGGATGCACCTGGGCGATATCCAACGCGATGCGATACATATCTTCGTCCGGTTTCCGGTAGTGAACAAAACACGAAGAAATAAAAAAATCAATGAATGCACCCAGCTTGTATTGTTGAACGCGATGAACCGTAAGCTCGCGGCCCTCATTGCTGACGGCTGCAATTTCAAGGTTGTACTTCGCTTTAAGTTGGCGCATTAGCTTAATCATTTCCGGAAAAGGTTGCGATTGGCTGTACATAAACGCCTTGAACTCGTCGTGTGAAAATGAGCGCTCTTGAAAAAAAACAACCCGATTCAAATAAGTGTCGAGACTGATCTTTCCTTCCTCATAGGTATCAAAGGTCAGGTGATGGCGCTCGTTCATCTCTTCGTAATTCAGGTTAAATTTATCAGCAGCGCGCTTGCGAATATCTTGATCCCAGCCATTTGTAAGCAGGACGCCGCCAATATCGAGGAAAAGGGTGGTGATGGGAGTGGAAGAGGAAATCATTGCTTTACTTGCTCCAATTGTAGGGCTGCATTCAGAACCGTAGTAAATGAAGCCAGCCCTTTCTTTCTATCTGTTTCAAGGGGATAGGTTCTGCCTGGTGTCCACATTTTTGTAATGCCCCCGTCTTATCCGGTGCTTGAGCTTGTTTGAAAACACCAAAGGTATGGGAGACGTCAGAGTCTGGCAGGTCTTCAATATCCTTTGCTGCTGCCTGCCATGTGCAAGTTGTGGTAAAAACCGGAGGCCTTTTGTGCACGACCAATGAACACCTGCTTTTTTATTCACTTTTGCAACGTAGATGCTTGCTTTGCCAGTAACGAAGCCTTTAGTTGCTTGAATGCGAGACTGAATTTCTGCACCCCTTCATCCTCAAGCTGCTGCGTCAAAGCGTTCAGGTCGAGACCGGCCTGGGGCAGCGCCTCCAGGATGTGATAAGCCTCCTCAGCCCCTTCTTCCAACCGTAAAGCCGGTTTGCCATGCTCGCGATAAGCGCTAATGGTTTCGAGTGGAAGTGTATTAATTGTCTCCCGACCGATCAAGGCCTCGACATACTTGGTGTCGCTGTACTCTGGATTCTTGGTGCTCGTGCTTGCCCAAAGCAGGCGCTGTGGTCTTGCTCCTTGGCGGGACAGTTTTTGAAATCGCTTGCTGCCAAAGATTTCCTGGTAGATTTGGTAAGCCACTTTTGCGCTGGCAATTGCAACTTGCCCGTGCAACCCAGCCACAACCTCGGCAACAGACCCGCCTCCCAGCCGCAGTTTCTCCAGTTTTGGGTCAATCAGCACATCAATCCGGCTCAGGAAAAAACTTGCTACCGAGGTTATGCGATCGAGCAGTTTGTTTTGAGCCGCCAGGGTTTCCAAGCCATTCAAATAGGCCTCCGCCACTTCACGGTAACGCGGCAGGCCGAAGAGGAGTGTAATATTGACGTTGATCCCCTCCCCGATTAATTGCTGGATGGCTGGCAGCCCTTCCCGGGTTGCCGGAACTTTAATCAGCAAATTAGGGCGGTTCACCGTGGCCCAAAGATGGCGCGCTTCGGCGATTGTGCCAACGGTATCATAGGCCAGCGTAGGGGAGACCTCCAGGCTGACGAACCCATCTGCTCCTTTTACCCGGTCATAAATGGGGCGGAAAAGGTCAGCGGCGCGCTGGATGTCTTCTATCGTTAGCGCTTCATATATTTCCTCGACACTTTTACCTGTCAGTGCCATGGAATGAATGGCGGTATCATAATCGCTGCTTCCTACGATGGCTTTTTCAAAGATGGAAGGATTTGAAGTCAGGCCACTGGCGCCATCTTGATCAATTAACTGCTGCATCTGGCCGTTATCCATTGCCCCGCGCTGCAGAAAGTCCAACCAAACACTTTGCCCAAAGGCTTCTAAATCTATGAGAGGATTCTTGTTCATTATTGTCACTCCTTGCATTCTATTACAGCTACCTTGGCTAACCGGCGCTCAAAGCGTTCCGCTTTTACATAGTGAGCTGCCAGATAAGTTTGAATAATTTCCCAGGCCAGCGCAAAACCAATCACACGCCCACCCAGACAAAGCAAATTCATATTATCATCCTCAACGCCCTGGTGGGCGGAAAAACTTTCGTGGATCAGAGCCGAGCGCACTCCGGCAATTTTGTTCGCCGTAAAACAGGCACCTACACCGCTGCCGCAAATGGCTAAGCCGCGCTCCACCTCACCTTGTGCGACGGCGCGGGCCAGTGGAATAACAAAATCCGGATAATCATCCTCAGGGTCCAATTTGTATGCTCCGAAGTCGCGCACTTTGTGCCCTGAATTGTGCATTGCTTTCAGAAGAGGCTCTTTTAAGATGTAGCCGCCGTGATCAGTTGCAAACCCAACATACATTTTTAACTCCTTGCTCAAATTATGCGATGTTTTTGTGCCCCTTTAGCAGGGAAAGTGCACGTTGGGTGACAGGAGCAACATCAAAGCCGTATTTCTGCATGACGACCTCGCCGGGAGCAGATGCACCAAAATGATCCACCCCGACCACTTCGATGCCGGGGCCAACATACGGACGCCACCCCAGGGAAACACCGGCTTCGATTGCCAATACGGGTATCCCCGGCGGCAGGACGGCCTCTTTGTACCCGACGGGTTGTTTATCAAACAAATTCCAGCAAGGAAGGCTGACTACCCGGGCTCGAACACCTTGAGCCTCAAGCTTTTCACGCGCTGCCAGCGCCAGATGAACTTCGGAGCCTGCAGCGATCAAGATGATATCCTCAGGGGAGGTCTCATGGGTTTGAGCAAGTATATAACCACCGGAGCGAACGCCAAGTGGGAGCTGCGGGTACTTAGCCAGATTGAGAACCGGCAATTTTTGTCGGGAAAGAACCAGGGCGACCGGCCCGTCTTGATGCTCAATGGCAGCCCGCCAGGCGGCGGCTGTTTCGTTTGCATCAGCGGGGCGTATGACCAACATATTTGGGATAGAGCGCAGACCAAGCAGTTGCTCGACCGGCTGGTGCGTGGGACCGTCTTCCCCAAGTGCGATGCTATCATGTGTAAGCACATAGATGACATGCAGCCCCATTAAAGCCGCCAGACGGATGGAAGGGCGCATGTAGTCAGAGAAGATCAAGAAGGTCGCTCCAAAAGGAAGTATCCCTCCATGAGATGCCAGACCGTTCAGGATTGCCCCCATACCGTGTTCGCGCACGCCAAAGTGCAAGTTGCTTCCAGAATATTGCCAGCCGCCTCCAACGACACCTTGCGAATCGGTTATTGTTTCGTGGGGGCTCTCAAAGTCGCCTTTTCCAGTCAGGGCGGTGAATGTGGAAGGATTGAGATCGGCAGAGCCACCGATAAAGGTGGGCAGATGAGATACAATGGAATTCATTATTTCCCCCGAAGCCACGCGTGTGGCGATACCTTTTGCACTGGAGGAAAATTCTGGAATATCCCCATCCCAGCCTTCGGGCAATCCAGCTTGTATCACTTGATGCAGTTCCTGCGCTAGATCCGGATAGGCTTGAGCGTACACGGAGAATCGCTTTTCCCATTCCAAGTCGGCTGACTTGCCTTGTTCAACGGCTTGCCGAAAATGAGATAAAGCTGCCTCTGGAACATGGAAGGGAGGTTCAACCGGCCAACCCAGATTTTCTTTGGCTCGTTTAACTTCTTCTACGCCCAGGGGTGAGCCATGCGCCTCAAAAGAATCTTGTTTATCGGGCGAACCGTATCCCAGGTGCGTGCGCAGCAAGATGAGTGAGGGGCGCGTCTTATTACGTTGTGCGTTTCTGATAGCGCGCTCCACTGCGGCCAAATCATTCCCATCTTCAACCGATTGGGTGTGCCAACCATAAGCCTTGAAACGACCTTTGATATCCTCTGTAAAGGTAAGATCTGTCGCCGCCGATAGGGTGATGCGGTTGTCATCATAGAGGTAGATGAGCTTGCCAAGCCGCAAATGCCCGGCAAGGGAAGCGGCTTCTGCTGCCACCCCTTCCATTAAGTCTCCATCACTGACCAACCCATAGGTATAGTGATTGATGATGTTGTGGCCTGGCCGGTTATAACGGGCTGAAAGAAAGGCTTCTGCCATAGCCATCCCTACGCCATTGCCAAAGCCCTGACCGAGCGGCCCCGTTGTCACTTCTACGCCCGGTGTAAGGCCGCGTTCCGGGTGGCCAGGAGCGATACTGCCCCATTGGCGAAATTGCTTGATCTGCTCAAGGGGAAGGTCATACCCTGTAAGGTATAGCAAACTGTACAGCAGCATCGAGCCATGCCCTGCGGACAAGATAAAGCGATCGCGATCGAACCAGTGAGGGTTGGAGGGGTTGTGCTTAAGGAAGCGAGTCCATAAAACGTAAGCAAAGGCGGCTGCGCCCATTGGCAAGCCGGGATGGCCACTGTTTGCTTTTTGTATGGCGTCAATTGATAAGAAACGAATGGTGTTGATGGATAAATTATCCAGATCAGGGGGTGTTAAAGTTTTTATATTCTCTTTTCGCATACCAGCTCTCCTGGCGCTTTTTGATTTTGGCCCTACCTTTTAACTGTTATCGGGTAGTTCCCCTGCGGCCAAAGCGTCATTTACAATATTCTGTGCCTCTTCCAGGATGAGGTGTAGGTGGTCAGCTCCGCGGAAGGTTTCCGCATAGATTTTGTAGATATCTTCGGTTCCGGATGGGCGTGCCGCAAACCACCCATTATCCGCGGCCACTTTTAAGCCGCCAATTGGGGCATTGTTTCCAGGCGCGCGGGTAAGGATCTTCTGGATTTTCTCGCCTGCCAGGTTTTTTGTTTTTACTTGCTCTGGAGACAACTTTGCCAGCATCTTCTTTTGTTGAGGGGTAGCCGGTGCCTCGATGCGCTCGTAAACCGGTTCGCCAAATTCATGCACCAGATCGGAGTAAATTTCACCGGGGTCGCGGCCCATTTTGGCAGTGATCTCTGCTGCAAGCAAAGTAAGAATTATTCCATCCTTGTCGGTAGTCCAAACGCTCCCATCCAGACGGGTGAACGATGCGCCTGCGCTTTCTTCACCGCCGAAACCAAGTGAACCGTCGAGCAGCCCTTCCACAAACCACTTGAACCCGACGGGAACTTCGTAAAGCTTGCGCCCAAGCTTCCCGGTAACCCGGTCAATCATTCGGGTGCTTACCAGTGTTTTCCCCACGGCAGCCGCCTTATTCCATTTTGGGCGATTTTGGAAGAGATAATAAACAACGACTGAAAGATAGTGGTTAGGCGGAAGTAAACCGGTGCTTTGGGTGACAATTCCATGCCGGTCATGGTCTGTATCACATGCGAAGGCGAGATCAAACTGATCTTTTAACCCAATCAGGCTTTGCATGGCATAGGGTGATGACGGATCCATGCGGATCTGACCATCCCAATCTACGGTCATGAATCGGAAGGCAGGGTCAACCACTTGGTTGACGACCTTAAGATTCAATTTATAGCGGTCGGCAATCGGCTCCCAGTAATGGATCCCTGCACCGCCGAGGGGGTCAACTCCGAGGTTGATCCCGGCTCCGTGAATGGCGTCCATGTCTACTACCTGGGCGAGCTCCCCAACATAGGTATTAATATAATCATAGGGGTGTGTTGTGGAGGTTTGCAAGGCTTTTTCAAAAGGTATTCTCTTGATGTTCTTCAGTCGGGTGGATAAAAACTCATTGGCTTTTGCTTCTATCCAGTTTGTGATGGTACCTTCTGCCGGGCCTCCGTTGGGCGGGTTGTATTTGAAACCACCATCATGCGGCGGGTTATGAGAGGGGGTGATTACGATTCCATCGGCAAGGCCAGCCTTGCGCCCCTGGTTGTATTTGAGAATAGCGAGAGAAATGGCGGGCGTGGGCGTATATTCTCCTGCTGCCGCGATCATCACCTCGACCCCATTGGCGGCTAATACTTCCAACGCGCTGGCATAAGCTGGGAAAGAAAGCGCATGGGTATCCATCCCAAGAAACAACGGGCCACTGATCTTCTGCTGTTTCCGGTACAAACAGATGGCTTGACTGATGGCAAGGATATGCCATTCGTTAAAGGATTTTTCGAAAGATGTGCCGCGGTGGCCGGAGGTGCCGAACGAAACGCGCTGGCTCAAAATAGAGGGGTCTGGGGTTTCTGTGTAGTAGGCCGTGATGAGTTTTGGGGTGTTGACCAGCAGAGCCGGGTCTGCTGGTTTTCCTGCGAGGGGGCTAATATCCATCTGTTTCCTCCCTTTTGAAACAAGTTTGATGAACAGCCTGCATTGCCTTTACCTCACTGCTATATTTGACTAAACCGATAAACATTATCTATAGTATAGCACACCTTGATGGCAGACCATTAAAGTGTAACAGAAAACGAGGGATTATTCTCTAAAAATTTTAGAAAATGCCGTTTGTTCTTTTTGGAAGATTTAAATAGCACGATCGTCTATTTTCATAAGAAAAATGGCAAGCGCTATGCTTACCATTTGTAAAGCATTCTTTGATAACAAAATTTATGGGCCCGGAAGGATTTGAACCTTCGACCAAGCGGTTATGAGCCGCGCGCTCTGCCACTGAGCTACGGGCCCGGCAGAGACCCGATTGAACAACCGGATCGCCGTTGCATTCGAATTATATCATATCAACAACAGGTATTTTTTTCCCTTTTCTCTCCCAACTCAATGTATTATTGCAGGATTGCAATTTAAAATGCTTGATTTTCGCAAACGAACGTGCTATAACGAGAAATATAGAAAATAAATATCGTTTTATTACCAAAAAAGAAACCACATGGCTATTATTGAGAGACATTTTTCCGCCCTGGCGGAACGAACGGTAAGGCTGGAGGGGATAAGCATAGTGGAGCTACATAATTTTCCAGGGATTGTACAGCGATTTGATCGAGAATTGCACTTCACTGTATTGCACCCGGTGTTTGAGGAATTTACTGAGGTGGAACCCGTTACTGTGCTGGATGCAGGCGAAGGGGTGGAGGCATTTCAAGATAAGTTGGCGGAGGGATTAAAAAACGCCTTGCGGGAGGTTTTTGATACAGGTCAGCCGAAGCAAGTGGAATATGCTGTTGCTTCGCCGGACGGGTTGACTTACCGCGAGACAAGCCTTGCGCCGGAACTGGCGCCAGATGGCAGTGTCAGCGCGGTTTTGGCAATTTCGCTGGATGTTACTGCCCGCAGACGCGTAGAGGAAGCTTATCAAACACTGATTGAACATTCGTTGCAAGAATTACTTATTCTGCAGGATAGTAGAATTGTATACGCCAACTCGGCTGCCATTCAGAATAGCTGCCTTGGGTTGGAAAAACTGCTCAATGCGACAGTTTCTGACATGCTTGAGTATATTCATTCTGAAGACCGGGAGATTTTTGTCAGGCTTCTTGATACAATGGCAAATTTCTCCGAGCCGGTGCGTTTCACATACCGGATATTAACGCCTCAGGGCAGGCTTCGGTGGATGGACGTTTTGATTAGCCAAATTGAGTACTGTGGCCGGCCCGCTTTCCAGGTTGCACAGGTGGATATTACTGAGCAAAAAGAAGCAGAGAGATGTTTGCAGGAGACGCTCTCTGACCTTCAGCAGGTGACTACTTCCATTTCCGCGGCACTTTGGACAGGAGAAATAACCCCGCAGGGCAAGACCCGAACGATTTATATTTCTCCAGTGATCGAGAAAATCCTCTGCCGTCCGGTGGCATATTTTATGGCGGATCCTTTAAACAGTTGGACACAGGTTATTCACCCGGATGACCGGAAGTTTGAGGAAGAAATGGCAGAGGCTGCCTGCCGCGGTGATATGCTGTTCGAGCGTGAATACCGCATCCTTTTGCCGGATGGAGAAATTCGCTGGGTATTGGACAGCGTCAGGATAGAGCGGCTGGCGGAGGGGAAGATCATCCTCAACGGAATGGTACTCGATATTACCAAGGCAAAAAATGCTGAAGAGGCGCTCTATCAGGCAAACGAGCAGCTCAGGTTTTCAGTGACTAAACTTTCGGAGCGAAATCACGATGCCATTTTGATTAACGAGATGGGGGAATTGCTGCAATCTTGTCTTGATGTTGAGGAAGTCTACGAAGTTGTCCGGACATTTGGGCATAAGCTGTTGCCCGATCATTCCGGCGCACTGTATATTCTTAACGACGACGGGACCCATGCAGAAAAAGTAACGGCATGGGGCGAAACCCCGCCTGTTCTTCCGCTTTTTCAAAGCCAAATGTGCTGGGGATTGCGGCGCGGGCGGGTGCATATTTACGAAAAAGACCTGGCAATGCCGCAATGCGGCCATATTGATGAGGTAAATGCACCGGAGGTCTCGATTTGCGTGCCGTTGATTGCCCAGGGGGAGACAATGGGAGTGCTCTACAGCGCGTGTCTGCATGCGAGACCTTTTGATCGCTGCTATCAGCTTATCACGACGATTGCGGAACGAGCGGCATTGGCAATTGCCAACCTCCGCTTGCAGGAAACGCTGCGCATGCAGGCTATTCGTGATCCGCTGACGGGTTTGTTCAATCGCCGGTATATGGATGAGAGCCTGGCGAGAGAAATGCTGCGGGCGCAGCGCCGCCAGTACAGCTTTGCAGTGGTGATGGTTGATATTGACCATTTTAAAGTCTTTAACGACCAATACGGTCATCAGGCCGGAGATGTTTTGCTGCAAGCGTTGAGTGCGTGCCTGGTTTCGAACGTACGTGGTGAGGATATTGTTTGCCGTTACGGTGGAGAGGAATTTGTGATTATCCTGCCCGAAATTTCCCTTGAAAAAGCCTGTAACCGGATGGAGGAGATCCGCCTGGCTGCTAAGCATCTGGGGGTGGAATATCGCGGGCAGTCTCTGGGGGGCATTACCGTTTCAATTGGAGTGGCTGCATTCCCTCAACATGGCGGCGAAACACCCTCCTTGCTGCTGGCAGCAGACCGGGCGCTTTATCAGGCGAAACAGGAAGGGCGCGATCGCGTGTGCGGCGATGCGCCCCTGGCCCCCACCTTCAAGTTATGGTAGATACAACAAATTAAAATTCCAACCAAAAGGCGCGGCAGCTGGGCAACCCCCCCGCGTCTCGAGTTGTTTTTATGGGCGGGATATAATATCCTCCGCTGTTTGCAATACGATATCTTCCGTGCTCAGGGCATTTTTCATGTCGATAGGAACGCGGCGGGTGGGTTTTACACCAATGCCTTCCAGAAAGATGCTGCCATTTGGCAGAGTGAAACGGCCGGTGGGCGCTTGCAAGGAGAAGCCCTCTGGCAGAAGGAACTGGCCGCGGGCGACTTCGGCTTCCACACCGGCGGTGGGGTACTGCCCTACCACTACGATGCCAGGTATCCGGCTGAAACCATAAGCTTCGATTTCACATGCACTGTAACAGTTCTGGTCTACTAATAAGACAAGTTTTTTAAATTTGTATTGGTGGATGGAGGGAAGAACTTCATCACGCGGGCCCTCCGGTTCAAATTTGCCGGTTTTTTCACTGTAATATTCAAGCTGGCCGAGAGGAATCTTCTGGTCGTAGAGGAAACCAGCCAAACCGAGCGGCGCGCCGCCGAAGTTGAGGCGCATATCAATGATCACCCCGGTTACTCCATTGGATTCGAAAGTGCTTAGCGCCCGTTCAAAGAGGCGGATAGCAAGATTGAGGTCATCGTAGTTGGAGTTGACACGCACATAACCAGCGCCGGATTCAAGAATTTTGAAATCAACTGGCAAGGCATTTGGGTCGTAATTGCGCAGGAGTGAGGAAGCGGAAAAGCTGGCGCGTTCAGGTATCGCTGTGAGGGCTGCTGTCTGGCTGACCCCACCGGGGTTAATAAAGGTCAGCTCAGCCTTGGTGTCCGGAGCAGCACGCAGCAGATAGCGCGCCTGCTGATAGCGCCGTGTAAAATCTGTCGAGAAGGGACCGCTGAGCGCGACCACCTTGTCAATGGCAGTTTTTATGGCCTCGCCGTTAAACTTCAACACTTCTGCCCCCACCTGGATGCCTGCCTGACTGGCGGGGCCTTCAGACAGAACGTAGGTTACAATCACTTTGCCGTTATCCAATTCCCGGATGGCCAGACCGTACCCGCCATTGGTGGCAGTATCAAAGATCTGATTACCAATGTCGCCGCCGTCCAGCCCAACATGTCCGTCTTGAAAAGCAAAGGTGAATTCTTGCAGGGCAAGGAAGTAAGCCTGAGGGTCTTTGACTTTTTCGGCGGCCTTTACCTTTTGGCTAACGCGGTCGTACAATTGATTCCAATTGGGCTGCTTGCTCTTGATGCCATTGAAAGCGTATTCTTTCTTAAGAATTTCGAACATCTTATCGAAGGCGGCGCTGTATGAAAGGGAAGAGAAGTCTTTGATAGCGACATCGTCCGGTTCATAAAGGGGCAGATCGTTTTCGGGAGACTGGGAGAGGGCGAAAGGATTTTTGTCCAAATCTACGATGGAATAACCGGCTGGAATTGCGGCGGCCGGATCATCGGATGTAAAGAGCAGTCCATCTTTGCCAAAACCGGTGGGGAATGCCTGCTTGTCGTCCGGCGCCCAGACGATTAGCTTTCCGCTGATAACTTCATCATGGTTTTCTGTGTCAGTTTTTACGGAAGCCAGGTAGGTTGGCCAACCGAAAGAGGGGTCATCCCCTTCGGAGTATGGTCCGCCGGTCAGGTTGGGGGAGTAGGTGACCGCAAAGATTTGGACGCCTGGGTCATCCTTGTCATTATTGTCCACGTCATTGAATTCACCTTCAGGCTTGACCGGAAGCAACAGGCGGTAGGAAGCTTTGTTGTTTTCCGGATCGCTTTGTAGAAAGCCAAGAACCTGTCCTGCTATGGGTAGTTCCCATTCCTTGTCGCGCTTGACAAAACCGGTCATGTCATTGAGGGCGACGGCATGTTCTACATAATATGTTTCCAGGACGAAATCATTAGAATAGGTAAATTCTCCTGTGATGACCTGGGGTCCCTCGGCGGGGCCGGCAGTCTGAGGAGATGGGGCAGCGGCAGCGGGCTGCGGGGTGAAGCCTGCGCCTGTCAGGGCTAATAGTAAAAGGATCCATAAGGTTAAAGATTTTGAAATTAAACTTTTAGGCATTGCACCAACCTCCTGGCCGATAGATTGTTTACCCATTCTAACCAAAAATCTCTGTTTTTGCTATGCCCGCGGGATTGGTATCAATGAGCTTTTGGATGAGGAGCAAAGAGTTTCGGAAGACGATGCAATTAAGGGGCGCCGAAATCGGCTGTAAAATAACTGCCATAAGCCGCGCCTGAATTAAACATGTATCCGATGCCGATTTCACTCAGGTTGGGGTTGAGCATATTGGTGCGATGTCCAGGGCTGTTCATCCAGCTATTAAAGGCAACTTGCGATCCACCCCCGGCGGCCCGGTTCTCGGCTGCATAACTGAAAGAATATCCCTGGGCGCGTATGCGCTGATCGAAAGTTGAGCCGTTGGAGCCGGTATGGCTGAAAAAGTTTTTGCAAGCCATATCGGTGCTGTGCAGACGCGCTGCGGCTGCCAACTGCGATTGCCAGTTCAGGGACGATAAGCCCTGGTTGGCGCGCTCCTGATTGATCAAATTAAACAACGCTTGTTCTTCTGCTGTATTTCCCATTGCAGCGCAGGTGGCCGGCGGGCTGGTTGACGGGATGGAAGTATTGACGGGTGTAGGAGGTGGCGGAGGCGGGATAGTGGGCGGTATGTGGGTTGGTGTAGGGGGAAGGGAGGGTGGGATGGGGGTAGCAGCAGGTGAAATGGTGGGTGGAATGAGGGAGGCGGTGGATGTGGGAGGTTGGAATGGAGTAACGCTGGGTACCATGGTAGTGGAGATTGCCATCGGCTGCGGTGGGGAAGGAAAGAAGGTGTTGATTTTTGGTCTTGTAGGCAGAGGTGTATTCGTTTTAAAGGGAGTGGAGGAAGGAATTTTTTCATCCAATGGAAGGGTATGGGGTGCTGGGCTGGCCTCGAGAGGCTGACTCGATAAGAGGGCTTGCGGCTGTGGCAGGGTTTCTTCGGGGAGTGGTGAGTCTGCATTGGACGGCGTTTCTGATTTGAGGCCGGGCTGTGATGTGACCGGAAGAGGTCGGAAGGGAGTGGGAGTGCCTGGTGGGAGTGTTTCTACGGGAGGGCTGACGGGTGGCGTAGGCCAGACCAGGCTGACCGTTACCGGGAGGTTGCAGGCTGCCAATAAAAACATCACAAAAACCGCACAGAGCGGTGCCGGGTTAATTTTTTTGAAAGATGAAGCGCTTTTGTTGGACGCCATAAGTACCTTCGCCAATGAGTGAGGCTGGTATCTGCATTATAAGGATTCTCCATACCGGCAGCGTTAACAAAACTGTCAAGCCTTGGGTTGGGAAAACCCAATCAGCCGGGAGGGGAGATGAACCTGCAGGAAAGAAGAAGGATTAGATGTGGATGTGGTTGGGGGCGCTGTGTATAAATTCGCGCATGGCGTCTGTTTCCAACTGGATTTCCGCTTGGCCATGTTCTCCAAGCCATTCCAATTCGAATCCGTTGCCATTGGGATGCAGACGGTAACGTTTTCCGCATTCCGGGCAAACAACGATACCACTGCGGGTTGAAGGGGTACATGATCCGATGACGGGACCACATTCCAGGCAGCTTACTAATCGCTGACCGGTGAGCGAGTGGCCGATGATAGACTCAAATTCACCCTGAAGCGCCATACGGATAAAAACGTTTGCCAAAAAGGGGTCAAACTGGCGTCCTTTCTCGCGCCGTAAGGTATTGCAGGCCTGGATGATAGATTTGACTGCGCGATAAGAGCGCGGGCTGGTCATGGCGTCGAAGGCATCTGCGATGGCAATAACACGCGCGTAGATGGAAATCTGATCGCCGCTGCGCCGGTAAGGGTAACCGGAGCCATCTATGCGTTCATGGTGTTCTAGAATTACTCCGTTAACAATTGTGGAAAGAGGATGATGCTGGATCAGGAGATACCCCATACGGGGGTGCTCTTTGACAAGCGCCATTTCTTCGCTCCCCAGACGACCGGGTTTTTGCAGAATGCGATCTGGAATGCCGATTTTTCCAACGTCATGTACCAATCCTCCCAGGCCGGCGATGAAAACTTCGCCCGGAGAGAAGCCGGCTTTTTCTGCCAGCCGGCCGGCGTATTGACTTACCCGCCACATGTGACCGTAAGTGTTGCTGTCACGGGCCTGAACGACTGAAGCATAGGCCAGTAGAGATTGGAGTTGGGTTGTGTTTATCGTAATTGTCGGCATCCGCACATCCTGGACTACCAGCGCCGCCCCGAATCTCTGGCAATCAATTATGGATTTTGTTGTACGGCCTGCGGTATTTTCTGCCGCCATCCTTCCTGTTCCGTTGCGATTTCGTAAGCCCGGCTAATCTGCAGGAGAGCCGCCTCTGAAAAGTCCGGGCCGAGGAACTGGATTCCGATGGGCAAACCGTCTTGTGCAAAGCCGGCGGGGATGGAGATGCCCGGTATTCCGGCGTGATTTGCCGGCACGGTGAGCTGATCGGCGTATTGCATCAAAACCGAATTGCCGTAAACCGCGCCTATCGGAAAGGCCGTAGTGGGCGTCGTCGGTGTGAGCAGAGCTTGCAGACGGTATTTTCCGGCTGGGTCGAAAGCCTGCTCAAAATCCCGGCGGATCATGGTGCGGACGCGCAGTGCTTGCTGATAGTACTGAGCGCTATATTGGGCGGCGCTGACATACATGCCCATCAGAATGCGCAACTTTGGCTGGAGGCCAAAGCCTGCTGCACGGGTCTTGCGGTACATTTCCCGCAAATCTTGCACAGGTTGATCCGTCCGGTAACCGTACTTGACCCCATCATACCGATGCAAGTTTGATGCCGCCTCGACCCTGCTGATGACAAAAAAAGCTGGAATCCCATAACGTGTGTTCGGCATGGGCACATCTTCAATGATTTCGGCGCCCATGCTTTTCAATAAACCGGCTGCCTGTCGCACTGTGTCTTCAAATTCTGCAGGGACGGGGCGTTGTTCGTACCCCCCGGTTTCTGGATCGGGGAAGGTAATTCGGAAATAGTCCGGCGAGAGCCCAATGCGCATACCTTTAACACCATTTTCTAACCTGTCCAGATATTCCCCGGCGGGCAAGTTGGCGGCGGTGGCATCGTGCGAGTCAGGCCCGGCCATAGCTTGCAGGGCGAGGGCGGCGTCGGTCACGGTGCGGGTGAGCGGGCCAGGGCAGTCGAGCGAGGAGCCAAAGGCAATCATCCCATAACGGGAAACACGCCCATAGGTCGGTTTGAATCCTACCACGCCACAAAAAGCAGCCGGCTGACGGATAGAGCCTGCCGTATCGGTGCCGAGTGAGAGGGCGGACTCCCCGGCTGCAACGGATGCAGCACTGCCGCCGGAAGAGCCGCCCGGCACCCGGGTGAGGTCCCACGGATTGCGGGTGGAGGGCTGGAAGGCGGAAGATTCAGTGGAAGACCCGTGGGTAAATTCATCCAGGTTGACCTTTCCGATCATTACTGCGCCAGCGGCCTCCCAGCGCGCGACCGGTGTGGCAGTATAAGGTGCGGAGAATCCGGACAGGATGCGCGAGGCGGCCGTGGTGGGCGTGCCTGAGACGCAAAAGACGTCTTTAGCGGTGAAAGGCACGCCTGCCAGCGGCCCGGGGTCAATGCCGGCGGCCAGTTTTCGATCAACTTCCTCAGCTTTGGTGCGCGCCCTTTGGCTGGTCAAGGTGATGAAGGCATGGACACGCTGCGCATCTTCTGTGGTCTGCTCTCCGGGATTGAGCGTTCCGGGGCGTCCGTCTACCTGCGCGATGCGCTGGAGAGTGGACTCTAGAATCTCAAGGGCTGAAATCTGGCGTTTTTTCAGGGCTGCAACCAGATCGCGGGCAGAAAGATTACAAATTTCGGTCATTGTTTATTCCAGTGTTTGGTGGGGGATGTCAGGAACGATGATGTAACCATCCTCGAACTGTGGAACCTGGGCAAGAATATCTTCAGGGTGATCGAAGGGTATCCATTTGTCTTCTCTGGGCGTCGCGCTGACCTCAGGCGGGTAGGGTACGCCGTGCGAGGCTGGCGGAACATTTCCCTCCAGCGGGATAGCCACCAGTTCATCAATGACATTCAGTTGGTTATTCATCTCACGCTGCAAATACCGGGCTTGTTCCTCATCCAGTTCAAAAGCTGCCAAACTCACAAGGTGGTTAAAAGCATCGCGGTCAATCTGTTCGGTCATAAAAATATCTGCCTTCTTGGAAAAGGGTGGTTGTTATGGGCATGTGCCGCCAACTGCCTCGGTAGCGATGCAGGCATCGGTAGCGATGCGGGCATCGGTAGCCTGCTGCGCTATTGCTGTCGCCGCGTCGCTGGTCACGGCAGCGGCCTGCTGTGTTTGTAGTGATTGCAAAGCTGAGAGCGTGTTTTGTGCGGCTACTGCGGTATTGTATGTATTGGTAGCGGCATAGTTGATGGTCGGTGTATAGGTGACTGTGATGGTGGGAGTGCGCGTGATGGTGGCTGTATTTGTGGGTGTGGGGGTGTTGGTGGCGGTGGGGGTAAAGGAGGGCAGTACAAAGCCGGTGGGTGAGGGCCGCAAGGTTTGGGTGGGTCTGAGTTGCGGACCTTGTGGAGGGGTGAATCCATTTGTATCCGGCGTCCAAGTGGCGGGGAGGCTTTTAAGCGTGGCGGTAGAAGTCGGGATGGCAAGCGTAGGCGGCAGGGTGGGGGGCGGAAAGGGATTGATGCCGCTGTAGGGATTAATAAACAGCGTAAGGAATAGAAGACAAAGACCTGTCAGTGCCAGGAGTGTTACGATTGTCAGAACATCCCAGATCGTATCTTTCATCCCTGCTTAACTCCTCAATTATGCTGCGAAGACTGCAAAATGACAGGCTTCAAATACCTCATTGTCAGTATAACGATGTTTTATCCGCTGTCAAGCCAGGCGGCAGCGTTATTTTAAACCGCAGAGTTCCGGATGCTTCGTGAAATATTTGAGGCTGGCGGGCGGCGGGAGGCTGTTCGCGTGGGTGACAATGGTTTTTGGGTGAGAAGAGAAGTTCCTTTTCACTGAGAAGCAGTTTGTTAAAGGAGTGGAGTTGATGCGGTTGGGTTTTGCTTTATTTTGTCTGCCCCCAACCTGGAACGGCCGCGGGGCAATACAACTCCATCGAAAGTTTGCGTTTACTGAGGCGTGGTCGTTAAACTGGGCGTTGGGGTAGGGGTGAGTCCGATCCGGCTGGCATTTGCATACAGGCCAAGCACAATCAGGTCTTCCCCGCGCAAGCCTACAAGCGCCTGCCCTGCTGAGGAGAAGACCAGACTGCTGACCTCATTTATCTGAACCAGTTCCTCCCCTTTTTCCAAATCCCAGATGCGGGCAAGCCCCTGACTGCCACCGGCTGCCAACAGATGGCTATCCGGTGAGAAATCCAGCGAGTACAGCCGTTGTGAAAAGACTGGAAAAGCATGTACTTTCTGCCGGTTCTGTATGTCCCAGACCTGCACTTCCACACCATTTTCCGGTCCTTCAGCTTCGATCGCCAGCCATGTTCCGTCCGGAGAAAATACGAAGGCATTGGGAGCATAGTCGGAGTTGTAGAGACCTTTGATATAGAGTATCTCCTCTCCGTTTTGCAAATCCCATAAGGCGATATATCCATTACCGGCTTCCAAAAGCAGGCTGCCATCCGGGGAAAAACGCATGCCCAGGGCGCCGGGCGCCAAAAAAGGGCGAATTTCCCGTCCGGTTTCGATTTCCTTTACCGTTATCTTGCCGATGGCGCGTACCGCGTACATTTTCCCGTCAGGAGAGAAGACAAGCTCCAGCGCAGCCTCTGTGCCTTCCAGGTTGAGCGTCTCAAGTTCGGCGGGATCGAATGTAATGGTTTGGACAGGTTTGGCAGTTTTTACATTCCAAATTGTTGCCAACCCGTAGGTAACCCCGGCGATATACCTCCCGTCTGGTGAAAAAGAGAGGGAAACAGCCCTGGAGTAGGAGCTTTGCACCACCTCGGCGACGGCAGCCAACTGATCGGCGTCAAAGTGTAGCGTGTGTAACAATTCCCCGGAGACAGGTTCCCAAAGCTGGATGCGCTGGTCCTGATCTGCGGTTGCAACCAGGCTGTCTGTTGGCGAAAAGGTGAGATCGGTAACCATCACGGCAGATTCAACCAGTGTAAGCAAGCGCGCATGGCGTGGGAGGTCCCAGAGCTGGATGGTTTCACCATCAAAAAGCGCCAGTATTTCCCAGTCTGAGGAAAGGGAAGCCAGGAGGGGTTCAGGCCAGGAGGCTATTTCTGCCAGGCCGCCGATATTGGCGGCAGAAAGCGTGGGAAGCTGCGCGATCAGCCAGGGCGCTGGTGACAGGGTGCGTGTGGGGGTGGGAGAAGGTATGGCAGAAGCGGCAGGCGGCATGAAGGCATTTGAACCCGGGGTACCCGCTGGCAGTGTGGCAAGAGGGGTGCTGGAAAAGCCCGGAATCACCCGGCTGTCGCGCAACCATAGCCAGTAGGCAAACCCGATCACAACCAGCATCAGACCTCCACCCAGGATGCTGAAAATCACCCAGAAAGGCGTGAGTTTTCCGGGTTGGGAGGCGGGAACTGAGCCGGGCAGCGGTGTCTCCACCTCTGAAGTTAGCGCTGGTTCCGGAACAGGGGTGACTGGGGGGCGCACTTTGACCGGCTGTGTTTTTTCTTGAGCTTCGGTGTGGGAGGGCGGCGGGAGGGCAGCAGTCTGGTGGTCGGGTTTGGATTCCAATGTGTGCTGCATGTGCAGCGCACGTTGTGCGTGCAGCGCGGTGCGTGCAATCGCGCTATCCGGGTTGGCTTTTTGAAACTGTTGGAGCGCCAGTTCACGTTCTTGCGATGTATCCATCGCATAGACCAGCCAGATCCATGCGCGTTCATCGTGTGGGTTGTCTTGCAGAAAGGCAGCCAAAAGCTGTTTGCCAGTTTGGTTTTGTCCGGTTTGGATCAAATGGATGGCTTCTTCCCGCAGGTTTTTAGGCATGCTGTTTTTAAGTCCTTCCGGTTTGGGTAAAAACGTAAAGTTTTCTGTGCCTAATTATGACACAATTTATCTTGTGCTGATGGGGGCTTGCGCACATACAGAAAAGAATTGGCGACAAAATTTAAAAACTCTCCTCCAGGATACGGCAGCGACCTATGGATCTGTTGCAACTTTTCGCCCAACAGTCTGTCAAGACAAGAATTCACCCTGGACAATCGAGACGGGGATTGGATACGATCATGACCCGGCTTTCACCACAGTGGGAAGGAAGGAGGTATGTTAAAATGATTTTATCGGGAATGTACATCGGGGGTAGGCCGCTGCTTTGTGGAATTTGCTCCGGAAGTGCAAACTGTCTCGCGGGAATAAAGAGCTATGAAACCAAATAAGATCGTACAGGGCGATAACTTGGAGGTATTGAAGTCAATTCCTACAGGATCGGTGGATTTGATTTATGTTGACCCGCCATTTAATACCGGAAAAACACAAACGAGGATGCAGATTCGTACAGCGTTGGATGAGAACGGGGACCGTACCGGATTTGGGGGAAAGCGGTATGCGACTGTCAAAATCGGCCAAAAGGGATATATTGATCTCTTTGATGATTACCTTGCCTTCCTTGAGCCCCGGCTGGTGGAAGCACAACGCACACTTACCCCGGGGGGCAGCCTGTATTTTCATATTGACTACCGTGAGGTGCATTACTGCAAGGTACTGCTGGATGCGATCTTCGGGCGGGAGAATTTTCTGAATGAGATCATTTGGGCGTATGATTACGGCGCGCGCACCCGAAAGCGCTGGCCTGCAAAACACGATAATATCTTGTGGTATGCCAGGGATCAGTTTCGTTATACTTATAATGTAGATGCAATTGAACGCATCCCTTATATGTCGCCGGGTCTGGTTGGGGCGGAAAAGGCAGCACGCGGCAAATTGCCGACTGATACGTGGTGGCACACGATTGTGCCAACCAACAGCCGCGAGAAGACCGGCTACCCGACGCAAAAGCCGTTGGGGATTTTGCGCCGTATCATTACGGCCTCTTCCAACCCAGGCGAAGTGGTGATGGATTTTTTTGCGGGCAGCGGAACGACGGGGGCGGCTTGCCTTGAATTGGGGCGGCAGTTCCTCTTAGTGGATAATAACCCGCAGGCACTGCAGGTAATGGCGCGGCGGTTTGCCGGGCGGGATGATATTGAATGGATTGGTTATGACCCTGCCCAAGGCGAAATCTAAAGAACCTTCGATGGCGTTCAGACCCGCGGTGCTGAAAAGGTGCGCAAGCTATAGAAGGAACTTGCTGGAAGTGCTTTAAAGGAGGAAAGAATGAAAATCCACCCGGTTTTCCCCATGCTTTTTCTGGCGGTGATGGTTTTACTGGCCGGATGTTTGCCGACCCAAAAGCAGTTGGACTCACTGAAAACTCAGATCATTGGTGAGGTATTCGAGACGCTGACTGCATCTGCCCCGACAGCTACCATGACGCCCGGCAGCACCGCGACGCCCACCGCGACTGTGGAACCCACGATTACTTCCACCCCCTACCCTTCGGCTGAGGTGCTGGCGGGTAATTTGAACCTTCGTGAGGGGCCTGGCACGATCTACCCATCAATTACCCTGCTGCTTTTAAATACCGAATTGAAGGTTCTTGGGCAATTCGCGAACTGCTCGTGGTGGAAGGTGCGCACAGCCGATGGTGTGGAAGGCTGGGTTAAGGGCGGCTCTGGTTTTATCCGCTATGGGGGTGCATGTGAAAATGTAGCGCATGGTTCTTTCCGGCCTCCTACCGGATCTTTCCTCTTTGACCGGCGCACGACCGTTGGACCGGGTGTTTTAACGGTGCAAAATGGTGGAAAGCAGGATGCGGTGGTGGTGATGACCGATCAGGGAGGCGCGCCTTTTATCGCTTTATATATTCGTGAGGGGGAAAACTTCACCCTCACCCGCATTCCGGACGGGAGTTATTTGTTTTATTTTGTACTCGGAGCGGAATGGGATGGCGATGATCTGGCCTTTTTATACCCACAAAGCTACCGGCGGCTGGATGACCTTCTGGTTTTCACCACCACAGCCGGCAGCGCAACAAACTGGTCTATTTCTCTGCAGGCGACTGCCGGCGGGGTTGGCAAATCCAGTGAGATCACGGAAAGAGAATTCCCGAAATTGAAGTAAAGCAGATTCTACGTACAGAAACAAGCAAAAGATGCCGAAACATCCAAACCCGGCGGCCTGGCATACGGAGTTGCTGCCTGTTGTTCAATTGGCACCTTTCTTCAGTTTTTATGCACCACCTCAAAAAACATATTGAGGGTTGGTTCTTCTCGTTTAGTGTCATTAATACCCTATGCAAATCGGAGATTTTCGAGTATCTTTGAAGCGGAGGATATTGTCAAATGAACACGATGTCTTACGATGAAGCTGTTGAGAAAATTGGGTATGGGCCGTTTCAGCGCCGGTTGATGATAGTATGCGGGTTGGGTTGGGCTGCGGATGCAATGGAGGTTCTTTTAATTTCATTTGCACTGCCGGCGATTGGGCAGGAGTGGAATCTGAGCAATGCGCAGAAGGGCTTGCTTGGAACAGCGATTTTCATTGGAATGCTGCTTGGCGCCTGGTTGTGGGGGCGTTTGAGCGACCTGGCAGGGCGCAAGATTGGATTTGTCAGCACTGTAGCAGTCGATTCGGTTTTTGGATTACTTTCAGCTTTGGCACCTTCCTTTGGCTGGCTGGTGGTGTTGCGGGCGCTAACGGGCTTTGGGGTGGGAGGAACATTACCTGTGGATTACAGTATTTTTGCTGAGTATCTGCCGGTTAAAAAACGGGGCCGGAACCTGGTATTGTTGGAGGCTTTTTGGGCGCTGGGGTCAGTGGCCGCGGCCGGGTTGGCCTGGTTGGTGGTTCCCACATTGGGTTGGCGTTGGCTCTTAGGGATTTCAGCCATACCAGGGTTGATCATCTTTTTTATCCGGCGGTATGTGCCCGAGTCGCCGCGTTACTTGCTGGTTAATGGGCGGACGAAGGAAGCTGAAGTTGTGCTGCGCCAGGTGGCAGCCGAGAACGGTGTACAGCTACCAGCAAATTTTCAATTACGGGCGATCAAAGCCGAACCGAAAGTTCCAGTTGCCGATCTATGGAGACCTGCTCTCCGGCGGACAACATTGTTGCTCTGGGCGTTGTGGTTTTTTGTCTCCCTGGGATACTATGGTATCTTTACATGGCTGCCAAACTACTTCAGAAGCCAGGGCATGGCGCTGCTGCCAGTTTATCAGAATACCTTTATCTTGGCGCTGGCGCAGCTTCCGGGGTATTTCTCAGCAGCTTATCTGGTGGAGCGGTGGGGGAGGCGCAAGACGCTGGCAGTTTACCTGGCGGGCAGCGGTATGTTTAGTTTTTTGTTTGCGGCGGCCAGTGGTTTGAGTGGGCTGATCCTGATGGGTGTGTGGATGTCCTTTTTTACATTAGGGGCGTGGGGAGCGTTGTACGCGGTCACACCAGAAGTTTACCCTACCAACTTGCGGGCAACAGGTATGGGAGCGGCGAGCGGGATGTCGCGCATCGCAGGGGCGATTTCTCCCAGCATGGGAGCGGCTTTGATGACCGGGACGCTGTGGGCGCCCCTGATGGTATTTGCAGGTGCATATTTCCTGGCTTCGCTAACAGCCCTGGGGCTGCCGCGTGATACCACTGCTGTCCCTCTGGTGGATTCGCTTCCGCCATCTTGAATAGAGCCGGTTGATTAGAAATCGTGGCGCTGTCGCGCGTTTTCCTCCTCTCTGCGGGGTTGGCAAACAAAACACGCCACCAGGCAAATTTAAAGAACCTTGCAGCCTCCTGCACCTGGATTGTGCCTGGTTTAAGAAAAACAGGGGTTGCCTGTTGTTTTTGCAAGCAACCCCTGTCTTGATTTTGATGGATACCTGATCAGGTAGTGGCTTTGTCGTATAGTTTGCGATGGACGATGCTAAGGGCGCGCACCTGTTCAGCGGCGTGGTACGAAGACCGGACGAGGGGAGCGCTTTCCACCCACTTGAATCCGATACTTAATCCATATGTTTTAAGTTCTGCGAATTCTTCCAGCGTGTAATATCGGGAGATACCCAAATGTTTGCGGCTTGGCTGAAGGTATTGGCCGATGGTAAGAATGTCCACATCCCATTCACGCAGGTCGCGCATCACTTCCTTGACTTCGTCAATTGTCTCCCCCAATCCAAGCATAATACCGGATTTGGTGAGTACTTCGGGGTCGAGTTTTTTGGCGTTGGTAAGGACGCTCTGGGACCACTCATAATGATCCTGAGGCTGGACGAGTTTGAAGAGGCGCGGGACAGTTTCTACGTTGTGATTGAGAATTTCAGGGCGGGCATCCATAACGATTTTGAGGGCTTCAACACTTCCCTTAAAGTCTGGGATGAGTACTTCCACCGAACACCCGGGCTGTAACTCGCGAATGCGTTTAATGAGAAGGGCAAAAATTGGAGCACCACCGTCCGGACGTTCGTCGCGATTGACGCTGGTGATGACAGCGTGTTTTAATCCCATCGCCTTGACAGCCTGCGCCACCCGTTCGGGGTCGGTCCAATCAAGCTCGCCCGGCCGCCCGTGTTTAATATCACAGAACCGGCAGCTTCGGGTACAAACATCTCCCAGGATGAGAAAGGTGGCGGTGCCACTGCCCCAACACTCACCGATATTCGGGCAGCCTGCTTCTTCGCAGACGGTGTGCAGGGATTTTTGGCGCATTAAATTTTGCAGCCATTCATAAGATTCGCCTCCCGGTGCGCGCACCCGGATCCAGTCCGGACGGCGCACAGGGGCGGTGTTTATTTTTTCTGGATTTACACGATCTCGGGTAGGATTTGTCGCCATAGTTCCTCCTCAACTGATTATAATGCCATCTTGGCTGGTAGTGAAGAACGAATTCCAAGGTAAAGGGATTTCGTTGAGGAACAAGGAAGATTGTCCTCTTTTAGCATGTTTTTCTTCATGGCATCTGATAATCAGCGGGCTTGAAGGTTTCAAGTAAGATTGACCTTTTTGTCCGTTCATTTACACCCTGTTTACCAAATCTGGAACAGTCATTTAAAAATCAGGCTGGAAAGTTATTCGTGATATACTCGATTCATCAGGACCATTTCAAATGACTTCTCTCAGCCCTCCCTTGTTGTTTCTGGTTTCTACCCCAATTGGCAACTTCGGTGATATTACGCTACGTGCCCTTGAAACACTGCGGGCAGTGGATGTGGTAGCCAGCGAGGATACGCGGAAAACCGGCATGTTGTTGAAGCATTTTGAGATCAAGAAACCGCAAATTTCTTTTCATGAACATAATGAGGAACGGGCTGCTGCCAAAATCATTGCTCTGCTCCAATCCGGAAAGACTGTGGCGCTGGTTACGAACGCTGGCAGTCCGGCAATTTCAGACCCGGGCTTCACACTGGTACGCAGTGCATTGAAGGAAGACATTCCGGTCACTGCCGTACCCGGGGCAACCGCGTTTGTACCGGCACTTGCGCTTTCTGGACTGCCAGTTCACAGCTTTACCTTCCGCGGGTTTGCGCCCCGTAAACCCGGCGCCCGGCGGCGCTTTTTATCCCTGGACCGGCAAACGCCTCATACCCTGATTTTCTATGAAAGCCCTTATCGCTTAAAGGCGTTTCTAGCCGACGCGCTGGGTGTTTACGGAGACCGCCCCGCAGCAATCGCCAACGACCTGACCAAGTTGTTTGAGACAGTGACGCGCGGCAGGCTAACCGAATTGATTCGGCTGATGGACGCAGAAGTGCTGCGCGGCGAATATACCGTCGTAATAGCCGGTGCAGCTTTTGGGATGACGGACGAAGGTGCGGAGGTGTAAAACCCCATGCACCGGTTTTTTATCCCCCGCGACTGTATCAACGGAGATATTGTGCACTTTCCGGCGGAAGAAGCCCGCCAAATACAGCGTGTCTTGCGGCTCAAGCCCGGGCAGCCTGTCGCGGTGGTATGTCCCACACTTAATGAGAACAAGGAATACCGCGTGGAATTGGCTGAAATAACCCAAGACCGCGTAACGGGCATGATCCGCTCACTGGAGGTACTGCATAGCGAACCCGTGCTACAGGTGACGCTTTACCTGGCACTGACACAGCGTGAGAAGTTCGAGTGGATGCTGCAAAAATGCACCGAAGCTGGAGCGTCTGGGTTCGTGCCGTTTACGAGTGAGCGCAGCCTGGTTCAGGAACCATTGGCTGTCAAAAAGCTTGAGCGGTGGAAAAAGATTCTGAAAGAAGCGGCAGAACAATCCGGACGGGGGCGGATTCCAACGCTATCAACAACTGTGCATTTTGTGGAAGCAATATCCGGCGCAGTAAAGGTAAATGACTTGGTTCTGGCGGCATGGGAAGGGGAGAAAATCGTAGGATTGCGGGAAGTGCGGAAGAAGGCTGTCTCCCGATTGGAGCGAATTGCAGTTTTTATTGGGCCGGAGGGGGGATTCGCATCTAAAGAGATGGAATTTGCGAGACGCGCTGGGGCAATAACTTTCTCTCTGGGTGAACGTATTTTGCGAATGGAAACGGCTGCGCTTGCAGCAGCATTGTTGATTCTTTATGAATTTGATATAAAAGCTCAGTCTTCGGGGGGCGGGGCGGTAGGACCATAATCTAGCACCTCGCGCGCTTGTGAGTTGGGCATCGCAGGGCTGATGATCTGCTTTTCTTCCATCATATCAATCAAACGGGCGGCGCGGGTGTAGCCAATACGATAGTGCCTTTGCAGCATAGTGATGGAGGCGCGATCCTCACGCCTGACCAGATCAATGGCTTCTTTGAGAAGTGGATCGCCGGCCTCTTCGGTATCTTCCCAAAGCGGCGCCTGATGAAGCGGTGCGCCGGGAGGGAAGGTCTCAATAGCGGCATTTTGGTACTGCGGCTCGGCGGCGGTAAGGGCGGCGGTGCGCCAGTAGTCCACGAGGCGTTGAATCTCGCTGTCTGAGACAAATACGCCTTGTAAACGCACCGGGGCAGCCGCGTCTGGCGACTGGAAGAGCATGTCACCCCGACCAAGTAAACGTTCGGCCCCAGGCTGGTCGAGGATAACCCGGCTGTCTATTTGTGAGGCAACCGCAAATGCGATCCGGGCGGGAAAGTTTGCTTTTATTAACCCGGTCACCACGTCTACCGAAGGGCGTTGTGTAGCAAGGATAAGATGGATGCCTGTGGCGCGGGCAAGCTGAGCCAGGCGGGCAATGCTGCGTTCAGTTTCATCGGGAGCCAACATCATCAGGTCGGCTAATTCATCAATCACGACAACCAGGTAAGGCAGACGGTCTTCGGGATGGCGGGTATTATATTCGTGAATGTTACGCGAGCCATTTTGAGAGAACTTATGATAGCGGCTGTCCATCTCCCGCATCATCCATTGTAGCGCCCCAATCACCCGGTCCGCATCCACGACTACTGGTGCAAGCAGGTGGGGGATTCCGTTGTAGTTGGTGAGTTCCACCCGTTTCGGATCCACCAACACCAGACGAAGATCTGCCGGACTGTTGTTGAGCAAAAAGGCACACAAAATGGAATTGACACAGACCGATTTTCCCGATCCGGTTGTGCCGGCAATTAAAAGATGCGGCATGTTGGACAGGTCAATTGCCACTCCAACGCCGGAGACGTTTTTGCCGAGCGCCAACCGCAGGGGAGAGCGCAGGCGTTTGAACGAGTCGCCCTCGATCACCTCCCGCAATGTCACTCTGCTGATCTCCTCATTTGGTACTTCGATGCCAACATAACTACGTCCCGGTACAGGGGCCTGAATACGAATGCGCGATGCTGCGAGCGCCAGTGCCAGATCATCGGCCAGGCCGACGATTTTGCTGACGCGCACGCGTGTACGGCCTGAGCGTCCTTCTATAAAATCGGGTTCCACCCCAAATTGAGTGACAGTGGGGCCGCGGTGAATCTCAACGACGTGGGTTGGGGCGCCGAAAGACTTGAGCGTATCCTCTATAATGCGGGCGCGGTCGTGGTCACTGCTTGTTTGAATGGCTTGCGGTGTGGCGGGGTCGAGTACTTTGTCCATCGTGGGCAGAACCCATATAGATGGAGGGGAGTTCTCGGCTGGAGCATTGGGCTGTGGAATCACAGGTGGGGCTTTTATGTCTTTATCCGGCTTGGCAGGCTGCCGGGTTTTTCGGGCTGTCTCCGTGCCAGCCTGATTTATGGGGGAGAAGGGGCGAAAATCGGAAGGCAGATTAACTTCTTCCTCGCGATCCTCCAGGGGATGATTTGGCCTCTGAGAAGTTTTTGGCGGAGCGCTTCGTACGGTCTGCCTTGTATTTTTTAATAAGCTTTGCAGCCAGGAAAATATTTCGGGAATGGAGAGATCAAAAGTCATTGTTAACCCGATGAGCAGCCAAGCTGCCAGTGCTACAACAGCACCGGCAATGCCAAAACCACTCACCAACAGGCGGGTAGGTAACCCTCCCAAATAACCGCCGCCCAGTTTACCCGGGCTGAGGGGCCAACCCGCCCCACTTAAAAGGTGGATCCAAGCCAGAAAGTTGAGATACAAAAGGATAAAACCTGCTAATCGCTCTGGTGAGAGATTGGGCAGGCGTTCTATTCCTCGAAGCGCCAGCCATAGTCCAATAAGCACCAAGGTTGCGGGGAGGATATAAGCGCCCCAACCGGCGATCTGTAGTAAAAAATCCACCCAGAGCTGGGTGAGTAGTCCGCGTTGGCTGGAGAGCAGACTGAGGGTCGTGAACAGCCCTAACAGCGCCAGCCCAATTCCCAGGATATCAAGCTTACGTTCGGAGGAGAGATTGCGCCAGGCCCAAGATGGACCTGGCGAGCTTTTCTGTGTTGAGGAGCGGCGCGCGCTGGTGGAAGTTTTTGTGGCGCGGGCTGGCTTCCGCCGGATGGGCGGGGGCGGCTTGTGGTCTGATCGAGTTGATTTTGACCGGGCAGATTTCGCGGTTTTAGCGGAAGAGCGGATGATTTTAGCCACAAAAGTATTCTATCATAGGAAGCAGTCACCCTATTTTGTTATTCCCCGAGAATTTTTGGGTGTTCTGGACAGAACTCTATTTTCTTATTTACCAGGGTTGCTCTTTCTCTCCGGGAATAAAATTTTTCGGGTTGTCTCGAACGCGAGTGGGGGCAGTGCATTGCGCGGAAAGAATGCCGCGCGGCTGGCGTCATCACCTGCCTGAAGTTCCCCTCCGAGAATCTGCGCCTGATATGCAATAAAGATATCCGCGCCGCGTGAGTGCTCCCGGCCGGAGAGGATGTCCAAAATATTCGTTACGCGGACAATCAGCCCTGTTTCTTCCAAACATTCCCGCTCGGCGGCGCGTTCGGGTGCTTCGTGCGCGTTCACAAAACCGGCGGGCAATGTCCACAAGCCTTGGTATGGAGGGTTTGATCGCTGGGTGAGCAAAATCTGACCGTCTTTTTCAGCCAGTACTGCCACAGCGACTTTTGGATCTTCGAAATAAGTCCATCCGCACGAAGGGCAGACGGGGCGTTCTTCCCCAAACAATTGCTTGTATTCTACCGGAGTAGCGCACAGAGGGCAGAATCGGATTGGTTGTCCTGTATTATGGTGAGAATGTGCTGTCATGTTCTTGATTTTTTCCAGAAGAAATATGCTGCTAGAGCGCTGGCAATGGCTGCGCCCGCCAGGGCAATGGGAAGACTGCCCCGTCCTGCCAGTTGAGTTTCGGAAGATATTGTATTTTCATCTTTCGCGGAAAGGGCAGCGGGGGCAGGGAGTGGCGTGGTTTCTTGGATTCCAAGGATTGGCCCACTGCCCTCCAATGGCGCTTGCGGGGGTGGCTGTGTCGCCGCGATTTTTGGCTGGGGGGTGGTTTCGAGGGGAGGTAGTGGAATATCGGGGACAGTCTCAGGTGCTTTCGCCATTTCGGCACTAAATTGTCCCCCTCCGCCACCTCTACCCTCTATGCCCCAGAAGAAAATTAAGGGGGCCGGTTTTTCCTGTTCCCCAGACTCGGGGGGGGCAGAAAGTGCTTCTTCTTGAGCCGGCGACTGAAGAGCTGCCCTGGTTTGAGAAACTGCAGGAGATGTGAAGAAGAGTGTGATAAAGAAGAAGATGGCTGCGACGGCTGAAACGGCGCTGAAAAACGGGAAGAGAATAAAAGGAGCGCGCGATTTTGGCGCGACCATTGACGGTGTCAATGTGAAATTGCGTTGCAGAGGTTTTTGTGGCAAAGACCTGACGAGGCTGCGTGTTCGCTGCAGGGTTTCCAGTGCACGGGTAAGCTCCGGGTTGGATTTTAATTCTGAATCGAGGCGATTTTTATGCTCTACGGTGAGTTCACCATCCAAATAACTGGATAATTGTTCCCATTGGTGTGCAGTAACAGGCTTACTCATCATGTACTCTCACTTATCAGACGCTCACCGGGTGAGATTCGTTCCAGCCTGCTATCCAGACAATCTTTCAATCGAAGACGAGCGCGCGCCAGGCGGCTTTTTACTGTGCCAAGCGGTTTTCCGATTGTTTCGGCAGCCTCCTGGTAGTTAAAATCTTGCATGTCCACCAGGATGACAATGACGCGAAACTCATCCGGCAGTGATTGAATACAGTTTTGTACGATACGTTCCAGTTCTTTCTTTTCCAGGGCTTCTTCCGGGGTGGGAGAACTGTCTGCCAACCAGGCGGGGGAAAGGGTATCTTCTTCGCCCTCCGGGTTGACTGGTTCGAGCGGGGTGGTGGGGCGGCGTTTCTGGCGACGGAGCTCATCGTAGCAAGTATTGGTTACGGTGCGCAGTAACCAGGCTTTAAACGAACCGCCGCGATACTGCTTGATATTTTGATAAGCTTTGATGAATGCGATCTGTGTGGCATCTTCTGCAGGGGGGGCTTCACCAAAGATACGATAAGCTGTGTTGTAGACAATTTCTTGATATGTCAGAACCAATTGATTGAATGATTCTAACTGGCCTCGCTGCGAAAGTTCGATTAATTTCTGCTCATCCATCTTGCCTCGTTCAGGGAAGACGATAACTCAGGGCAGCCGCCAAATGACACTGCTGAAGCCTGAAAAAACTATGATGACCAGTGTAAAGAAAGGAAGAATGGTCTGGCTGTCCAACTGATGTATAAGGGGGAGCGCCCAACCGGCGGAAGTTGTCCAACTTGCTGCTGTGATGAGCAAAGTAAAACATGGCAGCCAGAAACAGTGCGCATATATTGTCTGCCGCCCGCAGAAAGAGTCGGTGCACCGGACAAAAATTGATAAGCATGTGCGTATCTTATCCTTAAGAGAGACCAACGTCAAGCGGTGCAAAGTAACTGCGGTATGTGCGGTTTTTATAAAAGAGGCAAATGCTCTTATGAAAAGCCGGCGTCCTTGAGGGCTACTTGGATTTTTTGTAGTATTTTCTGATAATCTGTTGTATTTGGTGGTTTAAGGGAAATGATGGTTTCCAATACGCCCGCCGCTTTTTGGAGGCTGCCCAATTTCAGCAGCGCGCTGGTCATCGTTTCCAGAGTCTTCACTGCCTGTGGCGTCTTGCCTCCTCGAATATAAAGATCAGCGAGGCGCTTTTGAATATCCAAATTATCCGGAAGTTCCTGGGAGACCAGTTGCAGAAATTCGATTGCTTTTTCCCGTTTTCCTGAATTCTCCATCAGGGCAATCGTGTTGTCCACCTCTGTCATGGCGGTGTGTTCCTGGCCGAGCCGGAAATTGAGAGAGACAAGCTGTACACGAGCGTTGATATCCTCCGGTTCGAGTGTGCGTATCTGTTCAAAAATGCGGGTAGCTTGTTTCCAATCCAGGCGCTGTGTGTCAATGTCTGCGATTTTATAAAGGATTTGCAAGTTCCATGCAGGATCAGCAGAAGACTTGTGCGCCAGGCGCAAAGCAGAGGCATAAGCTTGGCGGGCTAAATCCAATTCAGCAAGCTGATAATAAAAGCCTGCAATTTCCAGATATTGCTGAATGGCTTCGTTTGTCTTTCCCTGGGAGACGAGCAGCTCAATTAATTTGTTTTGGATGGTGAGGTCGAGGGGGGCTATCTGAGTCACCCTGGTAAGCAAGCGCACTGCCTGGGCGGCTTCCCCCCGCAGCGTGTACAGATCTGCCGCGAGCATGAACTTGGTAACCGCCTCCTGTATGCGACCTTGTTGAACAAGCAGCTCGGCGATTTGGATGTGCAAGGGCAGGTAGGTGGGAGAGGTCTCAAGGGCGTCATAGGCTTCGGCAGCGGCAGCGTGCACCTTTTGGGCAGCGGCAAGCTCTTTAATACGGTTCATGACTTCAAGAACATGTCCGGAGTCAGTTTCGAGCAGCATTTCTGCTAAAGGTACAGGTGCTCCTTCCTTGCCCGTTGATGTGAGTTGTTGGCGGGCAATTTGCAAGAAATGTCGCCAGTCGGGGCGTAAAAGCTGTACAGCAATACTTTCGCACAGCTTGCGCAGTTCCGATTCTTCTCGTGTGAGTTGTTCCGGGTTTTCGAGGATCGGTTCGTACAACCGCCGGAGTTCATCGGCCTGCCCGGCTGGGATGGTTTCAGCGTCTGCCAGGTGAAGCGCCTGCAGGTAATACGTTAGAGACTGGGAGTATTCCCCGGTTGACTGGTAAATTTTTGCGAGCAACAAGTATGAGGGCAGCGCATAACGAGGATGCTTGACCGAGACGAGCAGGTGCTGGACAGCTTTTTGGTGATTTTTCTCGTAGGTAAGCAGGCTGAAAAGGTAGAGAGCTGCAGGATGGTCCAGTCCCAGTTCAATAGCCCGCTCAATTTCCCGGGCAGACTGGTTGTGGTCTCCCTGTGTTTCTGAATCGATGGCTTGTCCGAGGTGGAGAAGCGTACGGGTCTTATCGCCCTGCTTACCTCTTAACCTGCCGGTGCCACGAGTGATGGAAGCAAGCCCGTATCGTTCGGTATCAACAACTTCTGGAGAGTCGCTTTCATCAAACAGGATCTGTGCCAGGCGTGAAAGCGCGGTGCGGCGGCCTTCTTCAATGGGGTCAAAATGCTGGGAATCTGATTTTACTGCTTCAAGTTGGGGGGATGACTCAACTGGCCGTAGAGAGCCGGATGTTTTTTTAGGCTTCCCCGGGAGGGGAAGAATTTGGTTCTTTTTGAGCATCGCCAGAGTTTGTTGGGCTTCTACATTGTCTGGCATGAGCTTGAGGGCAATTTCTGTGGTCTCAACCGCGCGAGCGATATCGTTTTTGTGTTGGAGCAGACTTGCAAGTGCAAGATACTCAGAGACGGCTTCAATTTGGCGTCCAGTACGCTCATAAATCACCGCCAGGCGGGAGCGGGGTAAAAGGTGATTGGGTTGAAGTTGGAGGGCTTTGACCCAGTTATCAATGGATTTTTCAACGTTGCGGGTTTTGAGATATAGTTCAGCTGCTTCAATATAGCCTTTGACTGCACTGGCCGTATTCTTTTGCGCCTCGAAAATAGCTCCCATTTTTTCAAAGGGCAGCGGGTCTTCGGGCACGGAGCGGGCGGCCTGTTGATAATATGTTAATGCTTCGTCATAGGCATGCATTTCGAATAACGCCAACCCCAGGCTGTTGAGTGCGGTTGGGTCCTGAGGAATTTCCTGCAGTGCCTGGCGATAGTAGGCAGCAGCGTTTTCCCACTTCTGTTCCCATGCGGCGGAATGCCCCTGGCTCATCGCTTTGATAAAATACTCTCGGTTTTCAGTCATGTGGTTGCCTGTATCTATCAATTGATTATGAGAAAATTCCCGTTTGCAAGAAGGCTATTGAAGTTTTTAGTCTTCCTTGCCAAAAGTGGCCAGCGGTTGCATATTGCCCCAGTTTTTTCCCCAGCGTGCATCCGTTTCCAGAGGGACCTGAAGCGGATAGGTGTTCTCCATAATGGATTGGACGACGCGAGCCGTTTCTTGAAGCTCGCCTATTGGGCATTCCAATAAAAGCTCATCATGCACTTGCAGCAGCAATCGCGCTTTCAAATCAGCTTTTTTTAGTGCCGGCGGTACTGCGATCATTGCCAGCTTCATAATATCGGCAGCACTGCCTTGCACAGGTGCGTTGATAGCCTCGCGTTCTTCCCGATTGCGAATGTTGGCGTTGGAGGGGTTTTTCAGGTTGGGGAAGTAGCGTCTTCTTCCCAGCACTGTTTCCACATACCCTAGTTCAGCAGCAGTAATACGAAGCTTATCCAGATATTTCTTGACGCGCGGAAATTGTTCAAAGTACGCCTTCGCGAAATTTTCTGCTTCAGCAAGGGTCAAATCTGTAGTGCGGCTAAGTCCGAAGGGACTCATGCCATAGATCAGGCCGAAGTTAATCGCTTTGGCGTGGCGGCGCTGGTCTTTGGTGACATCTTTGAGCAGGATGTTGTAGATTGCAGCAGCGGTGGCAGCATGGATATCCAACCCGGCGCGAAAAGCATCCAACATGGCTTTGTCGTCAGAGAGATGGGCGACAATTCTCAGCTCAATTTGTGAATAATCTACCGATAGTAAGCGCATTCCAGCAGCGGTGATGAAGCCATCCCGAACCCGTCTCCCCATATCGGTACGGGTGGGGATATTCTGCAAATTTGGATCAGAAGAAGCCAGCCTTCCAGTAACTGACCCAGTTTGACTGAATGAGGTATGTACGCGTCCGGTACGCGGATTAATTTGCTGGGGAAGGGAGTCGACATATGTGGATTTAAGCTTGGACAGCTCCCGGTATTCGAGGATGGTTTCAATAATGGGGTGCTGTTCACGCAGCTCCTCTAAGACGCCGGCAGACGTGGAAAACTTTCCACTGCTGGTTTTAAAACGAGGGTCGGGTGGTTGGAGATGAAGCGTTTCAAATAGTGCTTTGGAGAGCTGTTGGGTGGAGTTGAGGTTGAGAGAATATCCAACGACCTGATAAATTTGTTTTTCAATTTCGGCCAGGCGTTGGTTCAATTCCCCAGCCATAGCGGCAAAATGAGCGGAATCCAGCATGATGCCGGTTTCTTCCATTTCGGCGAGCACCGAAATGAGTGGAATTTCCACTTCCTCAAAGACCCGTGTGGCGTTCTGTTGGTTCATTTTTTCAATGAGGAGCGGTTTGAGGCGCAGCGGGATCTCGGCATCGGCGGCGGCGTAGGCAGCGGCGATCTCCACCGGTACATCCGCCATGCTGCGCTGATTCTTTCCTTTGCCGATCAGTTCCTCAATATGCGTCATCTCGATATTCAAGTAATACGCGGCCATATCTTTTAGGCCCAGATGGCGGGAAGCCGGGTCAGTCAACCACTCTGCCAGCATTGTATCGAAGGTCAAGGGTTTGGGATCAAGGCCCGCTTGAGACAACATGAGGAAGTCGTATTTCAGATTTTGTCCAACTTTCCCGATGTTTGGATTTGTAAAGGACGGACGCAAGGCTTCGATCACTTGCGCGAGGGGGAGTTGTGGTTCTGTAGTTTGATGCCCGACCGGAATGTAGTAACCGCTGCCTGGCGCAGTGGAAAGGGAGATGCCGACAAGGTCGGCGCGCATTGGATCAATGGCAGTTGTCTCGGTATCAAAAGAGATTTCCAGAGCGGATTCCAGGGTTTGTTTGAGTTCCTCCAGGGTTTCCGGCGTGTTGACAATGCGCATTTCCAATTGGTAGAGAGGGATGGGTTGGGCAATCTCTACAGCCGATTCGAACAACGAGAGCTGCTGGCCGTTTGAGGCAACCAGGCCTTTCAGGTTTCTAAACCTGGTAATCAGGGTGCGGAATTCCAACTCTTGAAAGAGTTGTTCCACCGCGGGGAAGTTGATCTTGCCGGTATGCGCCAACTCGAAGTTGACAGTAAGGGGAACATCGGTGTGAATTTGTGCCAGATCGCGGCTGAGGAAAGCCAGGTCGCGATTGGCGGCCAGTTTGTTTCTTACGCTTTCTTTGATCTCATCCAGTTTGTTATAGATTTCCTGCAGGCTGAAGAACTGTTTGAGAAGGGTGACGGCGGTCTTTTCGCCAATCCCCGGGACGCCTGGAATATTATCTGATTTGTCGCCGACCAGCGCCTTATAATCCACTACCTGTTCAGGTAAAACGCCGAGGTAACCCTCAACTTCTTTGATTGTGTAGTCTTCCGCTTCTGAAAGCTTTTTTCCGGAAAGATTGACGATAACGCGGTCCGCGACAAGCTGCAACAAATCCCGGTCTCCGGTGATGATTTTGACCCCAAACCCCTGCTCGACGGCCAGCCGGGCTACCGTACCCAGTACATCATCCGCTTCATAGCCTTCAACTTCCAGACGTGGAAAACCGAAGGCATCTACAAGCTGGCGAATGCGCTCAATTTGTGGGCGCAAATCGTCCGGCATTTTTGCGCGCGTGGCTTTGTAATCCGGAAAGATTGTGTTGCGGAAGGTTTTCCCCGTATCGAATGCAACGGCCAGATATTCTGGTCTTTCCTGCTCCAGCAGACGGAGAAGAACGCTTGCAAAGCCAAAGATACCTGCTGTAGGCTCGCCGGAGCGGGTTTGCAGACGTTCCGAACTGCCGGCTGTGAGCGCAAAAAAGGTTCGATATGCGAGCGCGTGACCGTCAATCAAATATAGTACAGGGGGCATTCTTGCTCCATTCAGTAAGATAGCGGGACTGACTCACCCGGAGGTGTAACCCTGCCGTTTGCGGGTAAGCTGAATAAATTCAAACAAGGCTTTTTGTGTAGGCGGCTGCGTACCGCGAATAATGAGGTAACCGGGCGACCAGAAATCCTCGGAGCCGTCTACAGGCTTCGTTCCCGGATATTGACTGAAGATTTTTTCCGAAGTGTTTTGGCGAATTAACCTGACCAAGTTGGCAGGAGAGATAGCCGGAGCAAGCCGGACACTCCATTGTAAATATTCAGGCCGGACGGTGACACTGTCGAGATTCCAGCCGAAGGCATTGCAGATTTCGGACAACCACTGTTTAAGTTGTTTGCCAAGAGTTCCCCGCAATTTGTTCCCCGGGACGCGGGTGAGCAAGAGGCAAGTATAGATCTGTTCGTTTTGCGCCAGTAGGAGGGGGAGTGGGTCGGGAGGGGAGAAAGCGTGATCTCCGTTTGAGGGACGGGTTTCATCAAGAAAGGGATTATCATGCGCCGATGACGCCCGGGGCGGGTAGGGTGCGGAGGGGACGGTCCCGGCAGGCAGGCCAGGCTTGGCGGTAGTTTTTGCGGGCTTGGCTGGAAGGTCTTCCTGTGCTTCCCAGGGGAAAGTAACCGGGGTTTCTTCCGGTGAGGGTGGAGGTTCGAAGGAGGTGACGGTATCTTCCGGTGCGGGGCGCTGCGGGTCCGGGGAAGGCATGGATGCCAGCAGTTGGTTCAGGTTGAGAATCTCAGCTTCATCGAAGGCGCCCTCATTGGCAGGCAGGGACTCTGTCTCATCCTCCAGGGCTTCCTGAATGTCTGCGTTCTCCTCGGAGGCGGCGGGTTCGAAATCCAATGGCAGCGGATTGGGCAGAGCCGCTTCCGGCAGCGGGGCAACCTGCGGCATATCGGCTGGCTGGTTTTGAGGTGCGTCAGGGTCGGAAGAGATGGGAATAATGGCATCCTCTTTCTCTGCTTGCCCGGTTTGCTGTGTGGTTGCTTCTTGAAGAGGTGTTGCTGCAAGAGGCTGTTCTTCGGGAGGGAGCGGAGGCAGGATGTCTTCCGCCGATGGCGGCGGATAAACCCTTTGATCTGCAGGGGGCGCTTTTAAAGCCTGTGCCAGTTGATTGATCTCGGCGCGTGCCTTGCTGACCGGCATGCGGGTGGCATGTGCCAGAGCGATTCCCAAATCCGACTGGAGGGTTTTCGCGTACAGCAACACTTCGGTATTATCTGAGGTGAGGCGCACAAAACGCGCCAGATCATAGTTTTCAATTTTGTTCCAATAGCGTGAGAGAATTTCACAAAGTTCCTGGGCGTCTTGTGGCGAGATATCTCCCATATAAAAGAACAATTGATCCAATCGCGTCATTAATACGGCATAGGCAGCGGAGTCTTTTAGAAACCAGGAAATTCTTTCGGTCAACAGTTCACCATCCGCCAGCCAGGGTGGAATTTCTAGACCGGCATCGGTATACGGTAAGGTTTCTTCGGGGGCGCTGTGAGATGACGAGTTGTTTAAGAGATGATGTACCATCTTGAGCATGCTGGGCAGATAAAAAGGCCGGCTGAGACACCCATCCGCCTGCAACTCTGCTGCCAGCGGGTGGAGGGGGTCATTATCCGGAGGGATCAGAACAAAGCGAGGGGCGGGGTGTTGTTCGCGGATGACGCGTACGATGGAGGCGATCGGCTCATCAGGAAGCTCAAAATCCACAATGGCAAGGTCAAAGGCTCGCTTTTTGAGATCAGATAAGACTTCCTGCGTATTTTGTGCTATACGAACGCGATATAACCCGCTCTCTTCCAAGCTTAACCGGAGAAGCTCGCCAAAAGCGGTGTGATGCGTTGCCACCAGCACATTTTTGAGCATAATAAAAGTGTATCACGGCGAGGGCGGACAAGCAAGCAATGCCGCCCTTCGCAACCCTTTTAAGATATGGGATAATTGCAGCATGGTCATTTCCTGTTTGGGTAAAAATTGCGACTCCCTCATTGAAAATTGCCAGTGTGGAGATAAAGAGCACGCCAAAATACAGCAGAAAGACTAAAAATTGTTTCTGATCGGAGGGATGCAGCTTCGTTGAGTGCCATTAAGGTTCTGTCTATCTTTGGGACGCGGCCAGAAGGCGTAAAAATGGCGCCGGTGGTGAAACAGTTGGCCGAAACAACGGGAATAGAAAGCCGGGTTTGCGTAACGGCGCAGCATCGAGAAATGCTTGACCAGGTGTTATCACTGTTTGAAATCCGGCCGGATTTTGATTTGGATTTAATGCGTCCCAACCAATCGCTGGCTCAATTAACTGCGGATATTTTTACCCATCTTGACCCCATTTTAGCAAAATGGAAGCCGAACTGGGTTTTAGCGCAAGGCGATACCACGACCGTGATGGCTGCCGCCTTGAACGCTTATTATCGCCGCATCCGAGTGGGACATGTGGAAGCCGGGCTGCGCACCGCGAATAAATGGGAACCTTTCCCGGAAGAAATCAACCGCCGCATCGCCGGTGTGACGGCTGACTTGCATTTTGCACCAACCGAACACAGCCGCGAGAACCTTTTAAGGGAGGGAATTCCCGATTGGCGCATTGTTGTTACCGGCAATACGGTCATTGATGCTTTACAGACCATCGTGAGGCGTGAACCACCCCTGGAAACAGAGAAACTGCTGAAAAGGGTGGGAGTTATCGGACAAAACCGGCGCCTTATCCTGGCGACAGCTCACCGACGGGAAAACTTTGGGCAGCCGCTGGAAAATATTTGCGGCGCGCTGGCTGACCTGGCGGAGTATTTCCAGGGAGAGGTTCAAATTGTTTACCCGGTTCACCTCAACCCCAATGTGCATGAAACAGCCCTGCGCCGCCTTAGTAATGTCTCCCACGTTACCCTTTTGCCGCCGTTGGATTACCTCCCATTGGTACATTTGATGAAGCAGGCTGCGTTAATTTTGACCGATTCCGGCGGCATCCAGGAGGAAGCTTCTGCTCTGGGGATTCCAACGCTGGTGCTGCGACGCGCCACCGAACGCCCCGAAGGGGTGGAGAGCGGCGGATTGAAACTGGTGGGCACAGAACGCGAGGCGATCTTCCAGCAGACAAAGGCATTGCTGGAGGATGAGGAAGCATACCGGAAGATGAAGAATGCCTCGAATCCGTTTGGTGACGGGCATGCTGCCGAACGGATTGCAGAGGCTTTGTTGGCTTATCGAGAACCAGTAGCATTTTGCCCACAAGCAGAAGGTGAAAAGGATGGATGAGCCGACGCGCGCGGCTGTGACATTTGGTGTTCTTCCTTGCCCGACAGGGGTGGGTGGGCCGGCATCCTTCCGGAGACGGTTCGTTTCGCATTTGGGACAAAATGGGTATAGAGTCGTTGACAACCCTCACAACCCGCGCTGCACTGCCATTTTGCTGATTGGGGGATCTGCCCGACTGATACCCGAAATTTGGCGCGCCCGGCGGCGAGGTGTGCGTATCGTCCAGCGTTTGAATGGAATGAACTGGATGCATCGCCAAGGCCAGGGGAGCTTGCGCTACTACCTGCGCGCGGAGTTCAACAATTGGGTGTTGAGGGTGACGCGGAAACGCCTGGCTGACCGGATTATCTATCAGAGTCGCTTTGCACGTGGCTGGTGGGATCGTTCTGCGGGTGTAGTGCAGAAGCCAAGCAGGGTGATCTATAATGCTGTGGACTTAAAGCGCTATTACCCTGAGGGGGAACACCGGCGACCGACAGATCATTATCGCCTGTTGGTGGTGGAAGGCCATATTGGCGGGGGATATGAGCATGGCCTGGCGCATGCAGTTGCCCTGGCGCAACGGTTGAATCGTCAGCTTGTCCAGCCGGTTGAATTAATGGTGGTGGGCGAGGTTTCTAAATCTTTGCGAAGCTATTGGAAGGAGAATTCGGATGTGTGGATCACATGGCGCGGGGTTGTAGAAGCGGAGTTGATTCCTGAGATAAACCGCTCGGCGCACCTGTTGTTCTCGGCGGATTTAAATGCTGCCTGCCCGAATTCGGTTATCGAAGCGCTGTCGTGCGGGCTTCCGGTGACAGGTTTCGCGACCGGGGCGCTGCCGGAACTGGTGGGCGACCATGCCGGTCAGTTGGTCGCCTATGGGGGGGACCCTTGGACTCTCGAACAGCCAAATATTGACGGCTTGGCTGGCGCAGCCCGTACCTTGCTGGCTGAACAGTCTCACTATCGCCTCAGCGCCCGTAGGCGGGCGGAGGCACTTTTTGACCTGAATTTTATGGTAGAGGAATATTTGAAAATGCTGCTTTAATCAAAAGTCGCGCAGTAAGACGCTCTCCGGGCCGCGGTGGATCTCCCACGGATAGACGATATGAGCGTCGGTGATTGCGGCATAGTAATCCGGGCGGACAACGCCAAACAGATTGCGGTAAGGATTAAAGTGCAGAACACAGGTGGAGGGAACACCCGCAGCACCAGAAACGCGATTTTTTACTGCCGTGATCGTGCGACCGGAACCCCATACGTCATCCACGATTAATATCTTTCTTCCCCTCAACAAATTCTCCCCGGGAAATTGGAAAAACTCAGGCCAAGCCATCAGGCGCGACTTGAGGGGTTGTTTTTCCAATTCCATCTCAAAAGGAAAATTGACGGCCGCGGTGAGCAGCGAGGTGAGTTGTAGCGCTTCGGCAAGCAGCCCGCCAGGGATTACCCCGCCTCGGGTAATCATGATCATGGCATCAAATTCCGTTTCAAATTGTGGGATCAAGTGGTCAATTAATTTATCTACATCGTCCCATGTGATTGCTTCTTGGCGCATGTGTTTTTCCTTACTGGATCATTCTTTCTGTAAATTATAGCATTTTCCATGAAAAATTCAGGGATTAGCATAGACCTTTTGATTTCTCTGCAAGGCAGGGAGGGCATTGCAAGGGTGAAAACTGCCGAATAGAAAAGCAGGAGGCTGAAACGCCTCCTGCTTTTGTTGATTTAAGAGAACTTAGTTTTCTGCAGGTAAAACCAGGGGCGCAGCCTGGCGAGAGGTCTTCCAATCACGGTAGACCAGCCAGATGGCGCCGATACCTAAGAAAGTGATTACCAAGCCGAACAACCAGCCGATAAAGGGCAGTGAACGAAGCAAGGTGTAAAGAATGATGCCGATTAACATAGCCCAAATGCTGGCATGTGCGGCGCCAGGGCTTAGCTGCCTCAGTATCCACTGACCGGCCAGATAAGCAACGATCAGCTTGCTGCCATAACTTACAAGCAGACCGAATATCGCCAGTGCCAGTGCAACCGAGGAAAACCCTATGGTAAAGACAGTGCTGCTGATGCCACCGAGTGTAACAACCATAAAGAGGATGCCCACCATCAAGACGACAAGCGCGGCAAAGATGGCGGCAGCATAGCCGATGATGACCACAACAAAGCCATAACCGGCAGAAGGGGCTGGTTTCTCTTTTATTTTGTTCACCAGCCGGCCAAGTAAGGCGGGCAGCAGCCAGAGCGCCAAGGCGCCAAGGATGAGAAGTGTCGCGAAGTTGCGAAGGGTCTTTAGTGCCCAGTTGACCAGCGGCGTGACAAATTTGACACGTGACGCTGTCGCGGCAGTTTCTCCTCCTTCTTTTGTCTCGGAGGGTACAGGTGTCTGGTAAACCACGCCGCCGACAGGCTGGGCGTTGATGGCTGCTGCATCCTCTGCAAAAGCGGTATAGGTTAACTGTCCGCCAATGTTGGCAGTTGGGTTGACGCGCAATCCGGGTTGAATGGATTTGGGCATCTCGAAGTTCATGCCGGGGAAAAAGAAAACCGGCGACTCAGTTTTGGAAATTTCATCAGGGCCAAAATCAATGTTTACATTCCCGCCGATATCGCCGTTCAGCTCTACCGCGCCTGCGCCCAGGTTCACATTACGTTCCACCTCTCCCGAGAGAATGGCCTGATAAACACCGGCATTGATGTTACGTTGTATTTTCGCGTCCGGCTGTAATTCAAGACTGTAGCCGCCATAATACAGGCTGCGGTTGATGACTGCGTTGCTGGCAGCCAGCAAGGACGTGCTTCCCCCGAAAACACTGCCTTCCACCTGACCATCTATTTCTGCGGTTTGACAGCCGAGGAAGAGATTGCCGGCGATTTTGGCGGTCTTGCTGATGTAGATTTTGTTGGCTGCGAGAAAAGCATCGCCATTGATTTCCCCATTGATGGTGATCGTTTGACCTCCCGCCATCAACGATCCGTTAATGACGCCGTCTATTACAACTGTTTCACTCCCCATAAAGACGTCTTCGTCAATAACTTCGTCTGCCTGGATGTGCCCGCCGCGATTGTGGTAAGATGCTTGAACCGGAACTGTAATGCCAAGCACCAAAGCAATACCAAGAACTGAGATAAATATTGTTGTTAAAAGTTTTTTAGAAATTTTTTGAGACATGGTTTATCCTCCTCCCAGTATATATACGAGGAAAGAGGATAAGAGTTGCGTCTGTCAGGTACATTTTAGTGGGGAGGTAGAGGTGGTTTGCGGCGCATGCCGCTGAAGGAGCCGATCACTATAATTGAAACGAGAATGATGCCTCCCAGTAAAATACCATTGGTCTGTTCCGCGTTGTCTTTCCATTCTTCAGGCATATCAGAGGTTTCTTGTGCGTTTATGCTGGGTGTTAAACTGGCGGCTCTCTTGCCAGGTTGGGAGGGCTTTGGAAGCGGCTCGCTCCAGGCAAGGGTCAACAAGAAGATGGCGGCAATGATGAGCAGGATCAAGGAGCGGCGATCGAGCCAGGCAGGCCAGGGTGGAGGGGTGATTGAAAATTTTCTCTTCATTATGGTGTTTTTGGCGGAGTTAACGGTTCAACAGCTTTTTGGGCAGTTTGGATGGGATCTATCTGATCTCGGATGACCTTGAGAGTAGCTTCATGAAGCAGCGGCGTTAGAATGGCCTGAATGTCGTTTGACGGCGGCAGGGCAGCACCGGGAATTACCTGATTTGCCAGGGATTGCAGTGATTGGTTTTTCCATGCGGCCAGCGCAGAAGGGCGCGTGGGCAGGTAACCGGCGGCTGAAGTCCAATTGGCGAGAAACTCACTTTGACTGAGAATTTCTGCAAGCCGGATGGTCACTGCACGGCGTTCGGGGAATGGATCGGACAAGGCCCACACCCAGCCATTTGTAGGGATGCTGCTCTTATCTCCCAGGGGGTAAAGCGGCGCGGCGGTGGTGTCGGGGGGCAAAGTGGATAAAAACTGCGAAGCCCACACCACGGCGATTTGGCCTTTTTGATCCTGATATGCCTGCCAAGCCTGTGTATAGGTTTGCAATTGACCGAACCATCCCGGAAAAATACCCAATTGAAAACCGCGCGCATAAAAAATCAGTACAGAAGAAAGCGTTTTCTCGTCCAGGAAAGGGCGCCCCAACTCATCTTGCAGTTTTCCTTCTTTGGATTGGTAGAGAGCTTGTGTAAGAATAGCTTGCGGGTCGTCCGCTGGAAAGATTACAGGCTGCCCGGTTTTGAGGATCTCTTCCCAACTGGACGGTTTTACACCGAGGCGGGCTGGGCGGTAGACAATCAGCAGGCTGTCGCCCGCAAATGGCAACCCCATCATGCTGTTTTGTACGGCAGCCAGATTGTGAGCATAACTGTACCAGTCGCTATCTTCCATAATCGTAGTGAAGCCTTCGATGGGTACAATCAGTCCCCGCAAAGTTGCAGTTTCCAAATCCGCACGGGACAAGGCGACCAGTCCGGGCATCGCCAGTGGGGCGGCAGCGGCGGTTGATTGCATAGATTCCATCAGACCGGCTGGTCCGGTCAGAGCTTTGACACGCACCACAACCCGATATTTCGGATTTTCTCTTTCAAAAACAGCCAGTTGGTTTTTAAAGAGATTTCCGGCTTCACCGCTGTTTTGTGGATCAAACTGCGGGGGAACCCACAGGATTATTTGATGGGGGTCTACTGGAAGGGTGGGGGTGGGCTGCGGAGAGGTGGGGGTTGGGGAAAAAGGTGTAACCGGGGCTGTGAGCGTCGGTTCTGGAAGAAGAAAATCAAAGAGCGAATTGCTGCATGCAGTCAGGAGCGCAGCCAGAAGGATCGCCGTCCCAATTGAAATTTTTTGCAACCAGTTTGAAGCCATTTTTCCCGACGAGAGGGGTTTCATGCCGCGCTTTTGTCCAGTTGAATGGGGTTACTCAAAACGTTAACCAGAAGTTTGACAGCATTTTGAACGTCGTTGTAATCCACCATCTCTGAAGGGGAGTGAACATAGCGGCAGGGCACGGAAATGCACCCGGCGGGGACGCCGGCACGCGAGATTTGAATAGCGCTGGCATCGGTAGTACCACCTTCCAGAATTTCAAGCTGGTACGGCAAACCCGCGTTTTGGGCAGCCTGCACCAGGTGTTGGATGAGGCGTGGATCGGATAGCATTCTTCCATCACGAATTTTGATTGCCGGGCCTTTTCCGAGTGAGACTTCCATTTTTGGACCTTTGGGGGTGTCACCGGTAAGGGTTACGTCCACCGCCAGACCGAGTTCGGGGTCGAGGGCATAGGCGGCAGTTCCCGCACCCCGCAAACCGACCTCTTCTTGTACACTGAAAACAAAGTACAGCTCATGAGGGGACTCTTTAATCTGCCGCAGTGTCTCGATCAAAATGGCCACACCAATACGGTCATCAATTGACTTGGCGGCGATCCTGTTTCCCAAGTCGAGCATGGGACGGTGAAATGCGGCAACTTCTCCTATTTTGACGGGGCAGTCTTCGCGATTGGCAGCACCCACATCAATGTAGAGATGCTCAATAGTGATGTTGTGCTCTGAGCTTTCAAGGCGTTCAACGCCGATGACCCCCTCCACACCGCTCATAAAACGCACGCGCCCGCCGGGGCAGTTGCGTGGATAAACACCACCGAGGGTAGAAAAACGAATAAAGCCCTTCTCATCTATATGAGAGGCGACCAGGCCGATTTCGTCCAGGTGAGCTGATAGCATGATGCGCATTCCATTGCCCTTTTTTGTCCCTTTGCGGGCGATCAGGCTGCCCATTGCATCGGTACGAAGTTCATCGGCAAAATCGGTAATTTCTTCCTGCACGAGCCGGCGCACGTCGGATTCATATCCGGAAGGGCCGATACTCTCCACCAGTTTTTTAATCAAGTTTTTCATGCAATGCTCCTGTTTTATCCCAAGCGGTTATCGCGAGGTTGTCAGAATATCGGGAGAGATGGCTTGCAGCGCAGCTTGCAGCAGCGCCAATGTGTTTTGCCAGTCTTCCAACCGGGCAATCATCACAGGTGTGTGGGCGTAACGTCCGGGTGTTGATACCGATACCGAAGGGATGCCTTGTCGCTGTTTGTGGATTTGACTGGCATCGGTGCCGCCTGCGCCGGGCTGCCGGAATTGGTATGGCAGGTGGTGTTTCTCGGCAGTTTGCACCAGAAACTGCACCAGGCGGGGGTCTGAAATTGTACCAGAATCGGCAATGTAGATTGCAGGTCCGCCGCCGAGACGTGAGTTATAATGCGCATTTTCGGTTTCATCCCACCCGGGAAGGTCATGGGCGGGGGTCGAATCAATTGCAAAGGCAACGTCTGGGTTTAACGTGTAGGCTGCAACACGCGCACCGCGCGCGCCGACCTCCTCCTGTACGGTAAAAGCTGCTTGCAGTTCGATGTGTGCAGGTGCATGGCGCACCAACTCAATTAAAGCGGCTACTCCAAGCCGGTCATCGAGGGCTTTACCCATCAGGCTTGGCCCCGCTTGTTGGAAGGCTGTTGCAAAAGCTGCCCGGTCGCCTACTTTTGCAAGTTCGCTTCCAGCCGGGCCAAGATCAATTCTCAGATTGTCGAGAGAGATTGTTTTCTTGCGCTCGTCCTGGGTGGTCAGGTGGATTGGCTTTGCCCCAATCACGCCTGGAACACGGTTTTTCCCAACCCATACCGGTTTTCCAGGAAGATAACGTGCATCAATTCCACCTACCAGATCAAATCGAAACAACCCGCCATCCTCTTTATCGGTGAGCATAAACCCAATTTCATCCATATGGGCTGTTAGAAGCACCCGCAGAGGATTTTCTCCGGCAGCCTTGCAAACGGCAAGAACATTTCCGAGGGCGTCCACCCTGACTTCCGCGCGGGCGCTTTTTAACGCTTCCAGGACGATTGTCCGTACCTCGCCCTCGTCGCCAGAAACTGCACAGGCGTTTGAGAGTTTTTCGAGAAGATTGATTTGATCTGCGTCTGTCTTTAGGAGTTGGGAGCCATCTTGCGACTGTCCGGTCATTTAATGATCCTCCCAGGTGATTTTATTCAAGAAATCAGGCTCCAAACGGGCAATAAATTCGGCCAGAATTCTGCCAGCGCGTTGGATATCTTTAAGGCTGACCATTTCTACTGGTGTGTGCATGTACCGCAGGGGAATGCCCACCACCATGCTGGGGGCGCCGCCAGCAACAACTTGCATGGCATACGCATCTGTGCCGGAATGGCGCGGCATTGCTTCCATGGAGTAGGGAATTTCCAGACGCTCTGCCAGGTCTTTGAAAGTGTGGAACAGGGCGGGATGGATATTTGGACCCCAGCCCAGGGTGTTTCCTTTCCCAAGCGGGTAAGCAGTATGCTCGTTGACGCCCGGCCCTTTGGCAAAGGTGACGTCCACTGCAATTACGATATCCGGTTGTATTTCAAATGGAGAGGTAAAAGCGCCCCCCAAGGTTTCCTCTTCCTGGGTGGTGGCTACTAACCAGACATCCCATTGGTGCTTGAGATGTTGAAGTTCCTGCAGGCATACTGTAAGGGCGGCCACTGAAGCGCGGTTGTCAAGACTGTGTCCGGCCAGCGCCTCGCCGGAAAGTTCAAAAGGCTCTTGACCAAAAGAGACCAGATCGCCGAGGCGTACAACCTGGTTGACTTCCGCTGGCAGAAGGCCAACATCCACCAGCAAGTATTCACGAGCGACCGTTTGGCCGCCTTTCCCTGGCGGCAACAAAAAATCGGGGGGTTTGACAACTACGCCCGGCAAATCTCGCCGTCCGTGTACGACGACACGTTGGCCGGGCAAGATACGGTCATCCACGCCGCCAATCTCAGTGATTCGCAAGAATTCATTCACAATTCCTGTGACCATCAACCCAATGGCGTCCATATGGGCGGAGATCAGCAGGCAGGGACGAGAATCCAGACCTGCACCTCTGTGCAGAGCGTGCAGGCTCCCCAACCGGCTGATGTTGAGGTCGTCTGTCAGAGGCCGCCACGTTTCCATCAATAAGTCGCGAATCGGGGCTTCATACCCGGAAAGTCCGGGCAGGGAGAGCATTTTTATAAGAAATTGAGAGATTTCCATCATGCCTTCATAGGAGTATGTACAAGGGTTATGGGGTGGTGGGCGTCAAACTGGGGGGTGGCGCGGGGGGGGTATTGGTAGGAGGGGGAGGTGCAAGGGTGTCAGTTGGCGTAGGCGGTTCAGGTGTATTGGAGATGGTTGGGGTAATAGTGCGCGTCCAGGTGGAGAAGGGTGTCAGGGTGAGGGTGGGTGTCCATGTCTGTGTTATCGTCGGCGTTTGAGAAGCCGTAAGGGTGTACACCGGTGGAAGGGTGGTCAAAGAAGGGGTAAGCGTTTCGGCAGCCGCAAAGGTATGGGTAAGGCTGGCTGTTGGCGTCGGTGGCCGCTGACCTGGCTGGCAGCCGCGCAGCACGACAAAACCAAGGCAGTAGCATGGGATGGTGGCAAGGATGATGAAGAGGAGAGAGGAGCGCGTTCTGGAGCGGCGCTCCGCCTTGGTATCGATCAAATTCTGGGCCATGGTATGTGTATCATATCATCACGCAGAAGGGATGACAAGCCGCTCTACGGTTTTGGAGTCAGTGTTTATCGTCTGAGCCGGCTTTGATCTGGGTCATTTCTTGCCGGACGGTCTGATAGAGATTTTCGGCTCTCAGATTGGTGATAGTGTAACATGGTGCTTTAAGATGATCTGCCAGGTCTTGTGCGAGTCCCTGGTCAAAAGCAGCATGTTCCATGTTAATCACCACACTGTGGATATTGTTCTCGGCGATGCGCGCGGCCAGGGTTTGCGCCTCTTCCTGAGGCGACATTTTATCAAGAGAGACATTACCTGCGCCATCGGTCAGAACGATAAGGAGAGGCATGACATCCGGGTGGAGCACTTGTTCACGGCGAAGAACCTCATTCGCCAGTCTTAACCCGGCGGACAAGGGTGTTTTACCGCCAATTGGGATATCGGCGAGGGCGCGCTGTGCAAGCAAGACGGAGTTTGTTGGGGGGAGGACGAGTGTGGCGCGATCTTTTTGAAAAACGATCAAACCAACCCGGTCGCGGCGCTGGTAGGCATCTGTCAGTAGAGACAAAATAGCGCCTTTGGTCGCGGACATACGTTCGGCCACTGCCATTGACCAGGAAGCATCCACCAGAAACAGGACAAGATTGGCAGAGCGGCGCACGCGCACTTTGCGCATGTAATCCTGAGAGCGGATGGCAAAAGCCACGCGTTTTCGTTCTTCCGCGCGCTCGGTTTGAAATGGAGCGGCAGCCCGGATGGTGGCGTCGAAAGCCAGGTCATCTGCTTTGCCGGCTGAGGGGCGTGATTGAATATAACGGCCGCGTTTGCGGTCAGAATGGGTGCGTGAGCGGCGCCCACCGGTCTTTCGCATGATTTGGTCAAGAGGTGTATCAAGCCGGCGGGTGTCAAAGACTTCGCCTGTTTTGGCGCGCTCGCCGCCTTCCCACCAAGTGGGATTAGTGCTGTCAAACATGTCCTGCTGGGCAGGCTCGATGTTTCCAATCTCTTCTGTTTCGTCTTGGGACTGCTCGTCAGTTAAGTTTTTTTTTGCTCGTCGCCCGCGCTCTCAGTAGCCTCAGTGGATTTTCCAGCTTGGCTGGTTTGCAGTTGTTCGATTCGTTCTTGCAGTTCTTCCATGCCAATTTCGGATTGGTGGAATGGGCCGCGTTTGAGGCGATGCGGGAGCGCCAACTCTGCTGCCAGGGCGATGTCGCGGTCAGTAATGAGGGTGCGGGCTTCAAAGGCAGCCTGTGCGCGGGCGGTTTTCAAAATAACAAGATCGGAGCGATGTCCTTCCACATTCAGGGAAGCGGTCAGAGCGGCGATTGAGAGCAAGTCATGGCTGGTATGTTGTACCTGCGCAAGGAGCTCGCGGGCGTTTGCGATTTGCTCTGACAGCTCCTGCTCTTTTGGCAGCCATGTGTTGCGAAATGCTTCGGGGTTGGCCTCAAAAGCAAGGTTGCGTTCCATAATTTGCACGCGTTCACGCGCATCTCGGATGCCGCGAATTTCTACTGAAAGGGCAAAGCGATCCAAAAGTTGGGGACGTAAATCCCCTTCTTCGGGGTTCATGGTTCCTACAAGGATAAAGCGGGCAGGGTGTGAAAAGGAGATGCCTTCTCTTTCTACGATGTTCACCCCCATGGCTGCCGAATCGAGCAGGATATCAACGACATGATCGTCCAGTAAATTAACTTCATCAATGTAGAGGAGGCCCCGGTTGGCGGCTGCCAGGACGCCTGGCTCAAAATGCCGCTCACCTTTTTGAATGGCTTTTTCGATATCGAGTGTTCCCACCACCCGGTCCTCGGTTGCCGAAACTGGCAGGTTGACAAACGGGGTATCGATGAGCAAGGAAGGAAGTTCTTCTCCTTGTGCTGTCCGTTCCCGACATTCAGTACACCAAGTGCTGGGATTCGTTGGATCGCAGCCGAAGCGGCAGTTGACAACAACTTTCACCTTTGGCAGTAAAGCAGCCAGAGCTCGCGCGGCTGTGGATTTAGCAGTTCCTCGTTCACCCCGGATTAAAACACCTCCGATGCGAGGATCAACGGCGTTTAAGACAAGGGCACGCCGCATACTGTGTTGCCCTACAATTGCTGTGAATGGGTAAATAACTGCCATGCTTGTCTATTTTCCCTTGAAAATAATTAAATTTAACAATCGAAGGTAAGTGTACCACACATGAATATTGCTGCGCAACACGATTTCTTAAGGTTTGGAGCGCGGTATAATATTTATGAATGTCGTTTTGCCGGAGTTGAAAATGAGAGAGCGCAAAATTCGGGTTTTGATTGCCAAGCCGGGTTTGGACGGTCATGACCGCGGCGCCAAGGTTGTCGCCCGCGCTCTGCGAGATGCTGGCATGGAAGTCATCTATACCGGATTGCGGCAAACCCCTGAAATGATAGCGGAAGCAGCCTTGCAAGAAGATGTGGATGTGGTGGGTTTATCCATCCTCTCCGGCGCGCATTTGGTGCTGGCGCCGCGTGTTATCAACCTGCTGCGCTCTCAGGGGCAAGAGCGGGTTTGTGTTTTTGTCGGCGGGATTATCCCAAACGAGGATATTCCTGTGCTGCTGGATGCAGGGGTGCGAGTTGTTTATGGCCCGGGAACCCCTACTTACAAAATTGCCGAAGAAATTCGCCAGTGTACGACGGCAGTTTCCGGCGAAATAACGGATAATCTGAAAGACGAATGAAACTTGTAGAAGCGGTCTTGAATGGTGACCGTATGGCACTGGCGCGGCTGCTTACTGGCTTGGAAAGTGAGAGTGAAGCAAGTCAAAAAGCGTTGGACCTGCTGTTCCCGTATGCTGGAAAAGCGCATTTGATTGGTGTGACGGGAGCATCTGGAACAGGTAAGTCTTCGTTGGTCAGCCAGCTTGTTTTAGCCTTCCGGAGGCCGGATAAAAACGCCCGGCCCAAGCGAACGGCGGTTGTAGCTGTTGATCCTTCCAGCCCGTATACGGGCGGCGCTCTTTTGGGTGACCGGATACGCATGCGTGATCTGGCTGGCGACCCTGGGGTGTTTATCCGTTCGATGGCGACACGCGGTAATGCTGGAGGGCTGGCGCGGGCGACAGCATCCAGTGTGCAGGTACTGGATGCTGCAGGGTTTGAGATCATCCTGGTCGAAACAGTGGGCGCCGGGCAGGCTGAGGTGGAGATTGCCCGTTTAGCGGATACAATTGTGGTTGTTGAAGCGCCGGGTCTCGGTGATGAGATTCAGGCGAATAAAGCTGGAATTCTGGAAATAGCGGATATTCTGGTGGTCAATAAGGCCGACCGGCCTGGGGTGGAACAGACGGAACGATATTTGCGCGGTATGCTCGAGATGTCCTCGAAACAAGCAGGACTGGGACTGGACGAGGAGTGGACTACGCCTGTACTGCGGACGAATGCACTGACTGGTGAAGGTCTGCCCGATTTGATAGAGGCGATTTACCGGCACAGCGAGTATCTGAAAGATTCTGGAAAGTATGCAACGCGTGCACGCGCTCGCCTGGAAGACGAATTGAAGGGGCGCATTCAAGAAAGGCTGCTGGAAAGGTGGAAGATGCAGACGAGTGAGGACGATCTTCAGGAAGCTTTAGAGCAACTTAGCCGCCGGGAAATATCTCCGCGCCAGGCAGTACAGAACCTTGTTGAAGATAAAATTACCTGATCCTACGGCGGGGTCTACGCAAAAACAGGTGATTTAACAGACTGATAAAAATGGAATTGAATTCTTACTTATTTATCTTGGAGGGAATACCCCGATGTCTTTGACGTCTCACCGACATGAGAGAATGTATGGCGATTTCAGATTATTTGCCGGAACAGCCAGCCCTGATTTGGCAGGCCGTGTCGCCGATTATTTGGGGCAAACACTTTGCGGCAGAGACGTGGTGGTTTTTCCTAATGACAATTTGTTTGTAAAATTGCACGGTAGTGTGCGCGGTCAAGATTGCTATGTGATCCAGTCTACCCACGCACCGGTTCACCGCAACCTGATGGAAATGTTAATCATGCTCCAGACTCTACGCCTGGATTCGGCCGCACGTATCACCGCTGTGATCCCCTACCTTTGTTATGCCCGCTCCGACAAAAAAGACCAGCCTCGTGTTCCCATTACTGCACGGCTGGTTGCGGATATGATTGAAGTGGCAGGCGCTGACCGCTATATTACCCTGGATTTGCATGCTGGCCAGATACAAGGTTTCTTTTCCATTCCGGGGGATGTCCTCTCTGCTTCTTATATCCTGCTGGATTATTTATTGACACTCAAACCAAAAATGGTCAACCCGGTTATCGTGACGGCTGATTTGGGTTTTGCGAAAAAAGGGCGCAACTATGCTGCTTCTCTGGATATTCCCATGGCTTTCATTGAGAAACGGAGGACCGGCAACGATGCCAAGGCAGAAGCATTGACCTTGATTGGGGATGTAAGGGAACGAGATGTGATCATTGTGGATGATGAGGTGGATACGGGTGGCTCTATTTGTCAGGCGGTAGACCTGGTGAAGGACTACGGCGCCCGAGACGTGTTTGTTACCTTTATCCACCCAGTACTATCGCAGAATGCTATGAAGCGGCTAGCACAACTTCCGGTTGCCCAATTTATCACTACGGACAGTATTCCCATCTCTGCTGAGCAGCGCGCTATGGTGGAAGGCCGGCTCAAGATACTTTCAGTTTCCTCCCTGCTTGGGGAAGTGATCCGACGGGCAAACGAAGGGCGCAGCGTTGGAGAAATGTTCAACGAGTAGACCCTGATTAACGGCGGCGCTGGGGAAAATAGGGGAAAGTAATGCCAGAACTCCCGGAAGTGGAAACAATCGTTCGGAATTTGCGCCAGGGTGGCGAGGGGCTGTTACCTTTACCTGGCCGGCAGATACAGGCAGTTGACCTTTTATGGGAGCGTACCCTGGCGTTTCCATCCAAGCGGGATTTTCTCTCCCGACTCACAGGGCGACGGATTACAAGCGTCGGGCGGCGGGGCAAGTATATTTTGATCGGGCTGGATGACAGGCACTTGTTGATTCATCTGCGCATGAGCGGGGATGTGCGCATTGAAAAATGTTTAGATGAAACCGGACAGCCTTTACCTCCTGCTTTGCACGACCGGCTGATCCTCACCTTCGAGAATGATACTTGCCTAGCTTTTAATGATACACGTAAATTTGGGCGGATCTGGCTGGTGGATGCTCCAGAACAGATTCTCGGTAAACTGGGCCCAGAGCCGCTGGAGGAAAGCTTTACGTCAGAACTGCTGATTGCAAGGTTACGCGGACGCAAACGGCAGATCAAACCGCTCTTGCTTGACCAGGCTTTTCTTGCTGGTATGGGAAATATCTACACAGATGAAGCGTTGTATTTGGCGAGAATTCATCCTGCCACACTTGCGGATAGTTTGTCGCCGGAAGATGCCTTTCGCTTGTGGGAGGCCATCCGACATGTACTAAAGGAAGGCATTCAACATAACGGATCCAGCATTGATTGGGTATATCGCGGTGGTGATTTTCAAAATTATTTTCAAGTCTATCAGCGTGCTGGGCAGGTTTGCCCGGTTTGTGGAACCGTGATTCTTCGGACAGTTATAAGCCAACGCGGTACGTATTTCTGCCCGGCTTGCCAACCGATTGCCGGAAGGGACGGCTGATTTTAACAAGGTGAGGTGAACGATGGCGCTCTGGGATACTTTGCTACTGGCATTTCTTTTTGTTACGGTCGGGTTTATCGGAGGCGCTTTGACAGCCATCATCTTCTTAAGCCGCCAGGAAAAAAAGCCGGATTCTTCCGCGCGGAAAGAAGGAGGTGTGGAGCGCCGGAAGTACAAAAACCTGACAAATTTGTACCGTGAAAAAAGCTCGGGCAACCTCCTCCTGGAGATTGGCGGGAAACCTTACCGGGATGGCAACCAGCTCTCTAAAAAAGACCAGGAGGAATTGGCAAACCTGGCAAAGGAGTGGTTGAGTTGGCTGGGGAAGCCGCTGGAAATGCCCGCAAGGCTGGAAACATTTGTGCGCCCACCGGAACCAACCTTGCAGCCAGCCGCCCCTCTTGCCTTCCCCAGCGCTCCCGCGCAAATGGAGGCAATCCCTCCCCCACCTGTTGGAAGGTCTGTGACCGGTGATAAGCCTGTTGTGGAGGAACTCAAGAAACCCGCCGCAATCACCATTGTGGGCCAGATTGATGAGATTCTGCAGGAAAGGCTGGCGGGCACCCCTCTGGAAGAGCGCGGTATTCGTATTGCTGAGGACGTGCGGGAGGGGGTGGTTGTTTGGATTGGTACAAAACGCTACATTGGTGTTGAGGGTGTGCCGGATTTGGATGTGCGAGGAGAGATCAAGGCTGCGGTTGCAACATGGGAACGACGCATGGACCGGAATCGCACTTGAATAGGAGAGGGAAATTTAGTAAAAGATGGTAGAGTGAAAACGTCATCCGCCCAATGTTGGGGCGGCAGTTCTGGCCCGGCGATTGAAAACCCTTAAAATGATCCGGGAAGGAAAATTGCGCCGGGAGAAGGTGTTAAGTTATTTGGTAACAGCTTCTTCGACGCTTTCAATTTCCGGGAAGAACTGGCGGATTGTGCCCTCCACCCAGCCGTGCAAGGTGGTGGGGGAAAGCGGACAATCCTCACACGCGCCCCCAAGATGCACCTTTACCGTTTTCCCATCAAAAGAAACGAGGTCAACCGTCCCATTATGATAGTGCCCGATATAGGCATCCAATTGTTCGATCAATCCCTTGAGTTGTTCTTCAGTAGAATAAGAAGGTTCCACCGCGCCCATATTTAGTCCTTTTTACCGTTTCTATTTTGGCTGCGCATAAAAATACCCTGACTGAGCATTTCAAAAACCTGACTTTGGGTATCTGCCAGCCCCTGGCTGATGACATTTGCCAGTCTTTGTAATAGTATAACACCGGTTCGAGGAAATAACTCGCAAAGCCAGGCAACCTGCCGGGCGCTGATGCGGTAGGCGATGCTTTCAAGTGTAGCAACGGCAGCAGAGGTGTAGGTTTCGCGCCCCAGGGCGGAAGACCAACCGAAAACACCGCCGGGTTTAATGCGCGCAATCACCAGGGGAGGCCCGTCATAGGGCTTGTAGCGAATGACAACCTCCCCTTTTAATAAGACATAAAGGTATTCCGCTTTTTGCCCCTGCTCGAAAATGACGTGATCCACTGCGAACTGGCACATTTCCATCAGGGGAAGAACCTGATCCAGTTGTTCGCGGCTCATGCTTGCAAAAACAGGGGTTTGCGATAATTCATTCCTAAGCATATTGTCTTTATGGTAATCAATGACCTCCATCCTTCGTAGTGGCGAATATCCTGAATGTTCCGTCATTGTTCATAGGATTTTCTACACCATTGGTCAAGTAAAAGGATGACAAATCCTAACCGCTGATTTATATAGCCTGTCGTGTGCGCTCAGGCAATAAGATGACTGCCAGGATGATGGGGGTAAACACGCGGGTCCGTTAAACCAAAAAGAATTGAGAGAAGCAAATATATAAAAATGTTGGACGCTATTTGAGCCGGCTGAAGATTTATTGGGGAGATTAACAAGAAAGTGCAGTTTGCAGCCATCAGCCTGAAGGGGCGTCCAGCAAACTGCACTTTTACAAGCCGTTATTTGGTTAGGCTTTTAAGCCAGGGCGTTCCAACCGGCGTACTGGGCGGTTTCGCCCAACTCAGCTTCGATGCGTAAAAGCTGGTTATATTTGGCAACACGATCAGAGCGCGCTGGGGCGCCTGTCTTGATTTGTCCCATGTTGAGGGCAACTGCCAGGTCGGCAATGGTCGAATCTTCGGTCTCGCCAGAACGGTGTGAAGTGACTGCCCGCCAGCCAGCCCGCTGACAAGTTTCCACAGCTTCAATTGTCTCAGTGAGTGAACCGATCTGGTTCAATTTTACCAACAGGGCATTGGCTGCTTTTTCCTTGATGGCGCGGCGAACACGCTCCGGGTTGGTGACGAGCAAATCATCGCCAACAATCTGTATGCGGTTCCCCAGTTCGCTGACCATCAATTTCCAGCTCTCCCAGTCATCTTGGGCCAATCCGTCTTCAATGGAGACGATAGGATATTGATCCACCCAGTTCTTCCAATAGGCGACCATCTCTTCACCGGTCAACAGTTTTCCTTCTTTGCGCAGGTGGTAGCGCTTTTTCTCCTCATCATACAGTTCGGAGGCGGCAGGATCAAGCGCAATGGAGATCTGCTCACCGGCTTTATACCCCGCTTTTTCGATCGCCTCGAGAATCACTTCGACCGCTTCAACGTTGGCTTTGAGGGCAGGTGCATAGCCGCCTTCGTCGCCCACAAGCGTGGCATAGCCGCGTGCTTTGAGGACGTTTTTAAGACTGTGGTAAATTTCTGTACCCCAGCGTAACCCCTCAGCAAAGCTGGGTGCACCCAATGGCATGACCATGAATTCCTGCGCGTCGGTGGATTGCCAGGCGGTATGCGCTCCCCCGTTGAGGATATTCATCATCGGCGTAGGGAGGACGTGGGCATAAACGCCACCAATGTAACGGTAAAGCGGCAGGCTGAGGGAGTTGGCGGCAGCTTTGGCAACCGCCAGGCTGGTTCCGAGGATGGCATTGGCGCCCAGTTTTGATTTGTTGGGTGTGCCATCAAGCTCGATCATCGCCATGTCAATCTCTTTTTGTTCCAGGGCATCCCATCCGACCAGCTCCTCAGCGATTTCTGTGTTGACATTCTCAACTGCTTTGAGAACACCTTTGCCCAGATAGCGGGACTTATCGCCGTCTCGCAGTTCCAATGCTTCGTGTACACCGGTTGAAGCCCCCGAAGGAACAGCAGCCCGCCCCCAAGTTCCATCGGCCAGGATCACTTCTACTTCTACGGTGGGGTTTCCACGCGAATCCAGAATTTCTTGTGCAATAATTGATTCAATTGTTGTATCCATTTTGTCTTCCTTGTCATTGATTTTGAAAACACCTGGCAAAGAATCTCCGGGCGTTTCTATTTATTTGTCCACTTAAACGTTACAAGTATAGTATAGTTTTCTGTGCCTGTCTTGCCTGCATCAGGTTGTTTGATGCAGGGAATGAGTTTCAACGCCAGCCCGTGTACAAACTGTCTGTACAAAGGCGGTGAATAATGGGTGCGGGCGGTTAGGGCGGGAGAGAAATTCAGGGTGAAACTGCGTCCCAAGCATAAAGGGATGATTTACCAGTTCGACAATTTCAACCAACCTGCCATCTGGGGAGAGGCCGGAAAAACACATACCCTTTTCCCCTAACTTGGTTCTGTACTCATTATTGAATTCAAAGCGGTGGCGGTGGCGTTCTTCCACCATCTCCGTGTTATAAGCTTTGGCGGCAATTGTGCCTGGCTGGAGATGACATGGGTATAAACCCAGGCGCATGGTGCCACCCATCTCATTGATCTGGCGCTGATCGGGCATCAAGTCAATGACCGGATGGGGAGTGGCGCGGTCGAATTCGGTGGAGTTGGCTTCTTCATCTTCCAGGGCAAAGCGAGCAAATTCAACGACCATTAATTGCATCCCCAAACATAAGCCAAAATAAGGGATGTTCTCTGTGCGAGCGAAACGGGCTGCCTGAATTTTGCCTTCGATGCCGCGTCCGCCAAACCCGCCCGGCACGATGATACCGGCGACTTTTTTAAGCTCGTCCCAGCCGCGCTCTTTTTCCAGTTCGGCTGAGTGAACCCAGTGGATTTTTAATTCAACGCCCAAATGAAGAGCTGCGTGTTTTAGAGCCTCTCGGACGCTCATGTAAGCATCCTGCAGTTCCACATACTTCCCAACCAGTGCCACATCCACGATGGGTTTTTCCCGACGGACTTCTTGAACAAGCTGACTCCACTCTGTCCAATCCGGCTTGTGTTGAGTTTCCAGCTTGAAACGCTCAAGGATAAAATCGGCAATGTTTGCTTTTTCCAGTAGCAAGGGCACTTCATATAAAACGGGCGTAGTGGGCATCGGAATGACAGCGCGCTTTTCCACGTCACAAAAGAGGGCAATTTTTTCCAGAAGATCGTCTTTAACAGGGTAATCAGAGCGGGCAATAATTACATCCGGCGAAATACCAATAGAACGTAATTCGCGTACGGAATGCTGTGTGGGTTTGGTTTTCAATTCGCCGGTAGCGCCGATATACGGGAGCCAGGTCACATGGATATAGAGGGTGTTGTCTCTTCCCAGATCGCTGCGCAACTGGCGCAGGGCCTCCAGGAAGGGCAGGCTTTCGATATCTCCTACCGTCCCGCCGACTTCGACCAGCACAATTTCCGCCTTGGTGGATTTCGCCACCGCGCCGATGCGTCTTTTGATCTCATTGGTGATTTGGGGGATAACCTGAATGGTGCCGCCCAAGTAATCGCCATGCCGTTCTTTCCCGATTACTTCAGCATATACCTGGCCGGTGGTTACATTACATGCCCGGCTGAGCCGCACGTCAATGAAACGTTCATAATGCCCCAGGTCTAAATCTGTTTCAGCGCCGTCATCCAGCACAAATACTTCGCCATGCTGGTAAGGACTCATGGTGCCAGGATCTACATTGATATAGGGGTCGAGTTTTTGCACGGCTACTTTAAAACCGCGCTCTTTTAAAAGCTGTCCGAGAGCAGCTGCAGTAACGCCTTTGCCTACAGAACTGACGACACCACCGGTAAAGAAGATATATTTTGTTGTCATGTATGTTTCCTCAGGTAACAAGATGTTTTGAGGTTGATTTGACCTGGCATGAAACAGGGAGGGCCGTTTTACCGGCGCCTCCCTGAACATGGTAGGGCATCCATTTCTCGGTTAATAAAATAACTCAAAACTCGCAATGTGTGTCCTTGCCTGTAATTTTTATAAGTATCGTAGTGCTGTTGGGTTTTGTTTCTGGCTGTCTATCGGTTGTTGATCGCCCGCTCTGAACTGGTTTATCTCGCAAAACATATAACCCAGCTATTATTGGGCAAGCGGTCCAACCTCAATAGTTTACCACAACATATCCCTGAAAAACTTAAAGGATTCATGACAAAATCCTGTCCCTCCTCTGAGGACAGGATCCCTTAACTTTGTAAAGATTACCCTATAGAGACTGCAAATGAACCCAAGGGGAGCTTTAGTTGTGCTGGCTTTTGTGTTCCAATGTGCGGGAGATGATATCTTCCTGCTCGTGGGAAGCGCTGCGTTCTTTTTTGCTGCGCTCTCCATTGTGGCGGGTTTTGGCTTTCTCCATAGCCGCCTGCCAGGCCATTTCCATCGCAGTAGGATTGGGTTCTGTGGTGGCAACTTCCGACAGATTGATCTCGCTGGAGAATTCGCTTTTGTTGCGCTCTTTCCGCGCGGCCTTCCGGCGGGGTTTGTTTTTATCCTGACTTGGAGCCGGGGCGGTACTTTCCGCATTGACTTGTGCCATAACCACTTCTGGTTCCGGTTGTAGAGCTTTAAGACTAAGCTTGATTTGCTTTTTTCGGCGATTTACGTCCAATACCTGGGCTTCAACTTGATCCCCTTCTTTGACGACTTCAGAGGGGGTGCGAACGTAGCCATGCGCCAGTTCACTGATATGAACGAGACCGGGGCGTTCAGCACCAATCTCAACAAACGCGCCAAATTTTTCCAGACGGGTAATTGTCCCTTTGACGCTCATGCCGGTCTTGATCTCACGCCATTCCAGTTCGAGCGGCTGGATCATGGTTAATTCGATATGATCACTCTTAAGCTTCCGTACCCAAACCTCAACCTCTTGACCAATTTTCAAGGCATCTTCTACGCGCTTGAGCGATTCTTCCGTATTGCCCGATGCAATTTGGGAGATATGAAGAACGGCCGGTCGCTTGATACCGATATCAATTAGCGCACCTGCCAGGCCGAGCTTGGATACCTTTCCGGTATATTTTTGCTTGAGATTAACCTCATCGGCGTGTTCAACCTCCGTTGTAGTAGTTTTTGATTCCATACAGCACTCTCCATAGGTAATAATTCAACGGAGGTTCATTATACCCGTCGTGTAAAAAACTGTCAATTAAGCGTTTGTTTAAAAAATACGTTTTGTTATTCTCGGGTTTGACTGGTTCGCTTATTGGCGAATGACAACTCCCCGGCTGCCAGAACACGGCGAGGTTGGCCGATTACCTTATGATGAATACCTAATTATCCTGTAGTAATTCCAATGCTTTTTCCAGTTGGGGATCGCGCCCGGCTTTGTAATCCTCTTCAGTGAATTTCACTTCAACGTCCGGTGTGAGGCCGATCTTGTTGATTTGGCGCTCATTTGGTGTTAGCCAGCGGGCTATGGTAACGCGTATAGCACCTTGCTCATTGTCCAATGGGATCCAATTTTGCACAGAACCTTTCCCGTACGTTTTACTGCCCACCAGTTGACCGCGTTGGTAGTCCTGGATGGCGCCGGCGGTGATTTCGGAGGCTGAAGCAGTCCCTTCATTGACGAGGACGACCAGCGGGATATCGGTCGCAAGGCCGCCACGCGTGGTTTGAAAACTCTGCCGCTTCCCATCGCCCATTTCCTCATACATGGCGATCTTGTTACCGGGAATGAACTCAGAAACAACCTTCACAGCCGTGGTGAGATAACCGCCGCCGTTGTTGCGTAAATCCAGGATCATACCGGTGGGGTTATTTTTCATCAGCTCTTGTATCTTTTCACGCAACTCTTTGGCACTTTCTTCTCCAAAGGTGAACAGTTGGATATAAGCGATATTCCCGTCCAACATCTTGCCGCCGGCGCTGGGAACGATTATTTTTTGGCGCTCGATGGTTACATCAAAAGGGTTTTCCAAACCTTCACGGCGAATGGTGAGCGTAATCCGCGTACCTGCTGGACCAAGCACCTGGCGCAGGACGAGATTTCCATCCAAGCCGGTCATGTCTTCACCGTCAATGGCGATGACCTGGTCCTCGGGCTTTAGCCCGGCTTTTTCAGCGGGTGAACCGGGCATAGGGCTGACAATTTTGAGGTAATCGCCGGTGATGTCCACCCAGGCTCCAATTCCCTCATATTCACCTTGCAGTGGCATGTTTTGCTGGCGGTACTGATCGGGATTCATGTATGAGGTATGCGGATCTCCGAGGGACTGGAGCATTCCCTCGATGGCACCTTGCATCATTGTTTCGTCATTTACGGGCTGCTCAACATACTGGTCATGCACGATATCCCATGCCTGCCAGAAAGGAGCAAAAAGTTCTTCGCGATTAGAGGCTTGTTTACTGCTGGATTCTTGAAAGAGTGCCGGCAGTGAAAGTCCGGTATCGGAGTTGGCATGATTGGGCATACCCCAACCGACGAGCAGCCCTCCGGAAAATGATCCAGCCAGTAAAACCAGGGCGATTAGCCAAAGTGTAATTATTTTTGATGTCCTCATCGAATTAATCCTGTGCCTGCTTGGAGAAAACTGGTGATCTGAACCAGTTTCGGTTTTTTTGTTCCATTTTTCTGTGACCCATAAAGCTTAACATGATTTGGTTAATTCAAAATGAAATTGTATAAAATTTATCCGGTATCAGGAGACTCTTTTTTCAATTCTTCCGGCGGAGCGGTGGAGTGCAAGTCAGCAACCCGTTTTGCAAGTTCGTTGATTTGTTTTTCTTCTTCTTGCCAGGGGCTGCGGGCGCGCTTCAGAGCACGCACCAATGGTTCATACTGATTTGAGATGCCGTGGCTGCGCAAAGCGGCAAATAGACCGAGGTTGACAAGGATGACCAATGCAATAAGACAAATTGCGACGATCCAGATTTCTTGTCCCATTACACCTGCTCTTCTTCTTTAGGTAAGACACTCAGGATTTCTGAAAGGCGGGGGATACACGCGTCGTACTGCGCGGGAGAATCGTCCTCTCCGACCCGGATGGCATAGAAGCCCAAGCGACGCGCTTTTGCTACATTGATAAGAGTATCGTCAATTAAAACACATTTTCGAGGGTCAGACTCGCCGGCTGCTTGCATGGCAAGTTGATAAGCGGGAGTTAGGGGTTTGCAATAGGGGGAAATGGTATGGATGTCAATGATCTTTTCAAAACAGCCCTCCAACTCCAGCACCTTGATCACTCGTGCGGCGTGGTCGCTGTCGGCATTTGTAAAAATAAACTTTCGTTGGGGATAGCTCTCAATTATTTTGCGAAGATATCGGTTTGGTTGGATGAAGTTACTCAAGGGAACATCGTGGACAAATTGAAGATAGTCATGCTCATCAATCTGGTAGAGCTGTTTGAGGCCACGAAGGCTTGTGCCATAAGTCTGGTTGAGATGCTTGCGGAGCGATGGGATTTCCTGCCAGGAAAGGCCGAGCTTCTCGTGCATGTATAGGCTGATCCGCTCAAGCATCACCGGCCACAAGCCTGAATCTGCCGGATAGAGCGTATCATCCAAATCAAAAAATAAAGTTGAGTAGCGCATAGCGCCAGTATACTCGAAGTTGCCAGCAGGGAAAACGGATTTATCCTTTGAAAGACCATGCTCTGCTTGGCGGTTCAGATAAAGACAAGGAAATGTGAATCAGTAGCCTGCCGGCAGAATGATCGGATGCTTTTCTTCACCTATCAGCACGGTTTTTAGTGGAATGCGGTACACATTGGAGAGACTTTCGGCTGTCAGGATTTCTTCCGGTATACCTGGGGGTTGTAAATGGCCTTCAACGAGAAGCGCGACGCGGTCCGCAAAGCGGGCGACCAAGTTAAGATCGTGTAAGACCATCAACACGGTAAAACCGTCATGGTGGGCGAGGGATCGGATCTCGCGCAGCCAGTTTAGCTGGTGGCGCAGATCCAGGTGAGCGGTGGGCTCGTCCATCAGCAGGACGCGGGCGGCTTGCGCAAGCGCGCGTGCCAGGAGAACACGTTGTTGTTCGCCGCCGGAGAGTTCTCCGATAAAGCGATCTGCAAGTTCAAATGTGTTGGTACGCTCCATTGCTTGTCGGGCAATTTGGCGATCATGTTCGGAGAGCTGCCCTAACCAATTGAGGTGGGGTGTCCTGCCCAACAAGACGGTTTCCCATACGGTGAAGGCGGGCGGGAGGTTGAGCGCCTGTGGGATGACCGCGACACGGCGCGCTCTTTCGAGAGGCGCCAGACGGGAAATATCTTCTCCCTCCACGCGAATATGTCCGGTGAGGAGGGGCAACACACCACTCAGAGCGCGAATGAGGGTCGTCTTGCCGGAGCCATTTGGACCGACGACGCCAAGAATGCCCCCGGAGGGTACTTCAAAAGAGATTTTCTTGAGCGCCAGATGGATGCCGTACGATACACTAACAGATTCGGCTTGGATCATTTTTTCACCAAATAGTTTGATCTTTAGCCCGACGGAGCACCCAGAGGAAAAACGGCGCTCCGGTCAGGGCAGTGATAATCCCCACGGGGAGCTCCTCGGGTGCAAAGAGCGAGCGTGCCAGGATATCGGCTGCAAGCAAGAAGGTGGCCCCATTGAGGAAAGCGAGCCATAGTAAACGGCGATAGTCCCCACCCCAAATAAGCCGGACAATGTGCGGGATGACCAACCCTACGAAGCCGATGATGCCAACAAATGAAACTGCTGCTGCGGTGGCGAGGGAAGCAGCGACAATCACAATGCGCCGTACCCACACTGCAGGGAGGCCGAGTTGCTGAGCCTGCTCATCGCCAAACTGCAGAACATTGAGCGCATGCCCCATCAGTAAAAGGACGCCGCATCCTCCCAGGATGTACGGCAGGGCAGCCAGAACAGGCTGCCATCCGCTCATCAGCGCGCCGCCAAGCAGCCAATAAATGGCGCGGCGGATCTCGTTGCCTGCACGCAGCATAAGAAAGGATGTCAGGGCGCTGGCGAAGGCGCTGATTGCAACCCCTGCCAAAATCAGCGTGGTGGTGGGGACGGTGCGCCCTATTTTCGAAAAGTTGTAAACCAGCAGAACAGTGAGCAGCGCGCCGGCAAAGGCGGAAAGCGGAATAGCCAAAAGACCTAATAAGGCGCGCGGCCAATGCAGGGTGAGGGCAGCCACAGCTCCCAACCCTGCTCCGGAAGCTACACCAATCAGGTAGGGGTCTGCCAAGGGATTTCGGAACAATCCCTGGTATGCGCCGCCGCTGCAAGCCAGCGCGGCCCCCACCAGTGCTGTCATGGCAGTGCGGGGAAGCCGCAAGCTGAACAGGATGGTGTCAAATGGCAGTAAAGCGGAGTCTGGCGGCAGACCTTGCAGCCGCCGGCTGATCACCTGCAGGATTTGAGCGGGCGGGATGAATACGCTTCCCACCGCGATGCTCAGAACGAGCACCGCGGCTAGCAGCAGACTGCTGAATACATAAGGATGGGAAGCGTGGCCGGCTTTCAAGTTTATTTAAACACTTCAGGGTGCAGAATTTTTGCTAATTCTTCCAGACCGTCCACCATACGGGGACCGGGACGGCTGACCAGGTCATCATTGATAGGCAAGACCCTCCCGTTTTTGACGGCATTGATTTGCGCCCAACCAGGTCGGGCGGCCACCTGTTGGGCGGTCACCCCTCCGTAAAGCGCGTCTCCAAGCAAAATTATATCGGGGTCCTGGAGGATCAGTTCCTCCTGGCTGATCTGCACCCATTCTCCGGAGAGCTTGGCGCCGAGGTTGATCCCGCCAGCCTGCTGGATAAGGTAATCAACAAACGTGCCGGGGCCGGCTGTCCAGGGCTTGGCGGGGTCGGTACCGTCTAATTCGTAGAAAACAAGCGGTTTTTCCTCCAGGCCGGTCAATTTCTTTTCAACAATGGCCACGCGATCCTTGAGAGAATTCACAAGGGTTTTCGCTTCGTTTTCACGTCCTGTTAAAACCCCCACTGTATTGAGATTGTCATAAAGATCGGGCAAAGTGATGGGATTTGGCAGCACAAATATGGTTGTGCCCAGGTCTTCTATGGATTTGACTTGCTCCGGAGAAGTCAAAGGAGTCGCGAGAACGAGATCGGGCTGGAGGTTGGTAATTTGTTCAAAGCTAAGAGTTCCCATTGTATCACCAAGGGAGGGTAGGTTCTGCGCTTCTGCCGGGTAGTTGGAGTAATCATCGCGAGCGACCACCTGACCACCGGCGCCAAGTGCGTAGAGAATTTCCGTATTGGAAGGTGCAAGTGAGATGATCTTTTGCGCCGGTGCGGACAGCATAACCGAACGTCCGAGTGCATCTTCCAAAGTTATCTTTCCGCCGGCCGGTGCAGGGGAAAGCTGTGAAGTACAGGCGGACACGAACAAGACAAGAAGCAGTGCGAATAGAGAGGATTTTTTCATGATCGGGTTGGATCTCCGTGTGTCATCAGTATCATTAAATTTGTAAAAACATAAAAAAACCCTGCCATAGGACAGGGGAAGATATGCCATAAATTTCAGGCTCTCACCTCCTTTCCACGAAGTCATGAGAACACCAATCTTGGCGGGTGACCTGGCTGATCAGATTGTGGGTGAGGAGTGCTCCTCAGGCAGCCTGATGTACAGTTGCGGGACAGCACCGGACTTGAACCGGTTTCACCTTTAAGCCTTCCCATCCGGGGGAGAGGCGCCGAGTTGGTTATTAAACTGTTTAGATTGTATGCCCGTAAACCAAAGCCGTCAAGCTTTTAGAGAATGGGAGGATAGGCAGGTCTGTAACAGCTTATCCTTTTCTTGTCCGCCGCTTTTCGGAAGGGACGGCGCCGCTTCGATAAGGGGGAATGTCTACCAGAAAGATGCGGCACAAACGCCTGTCGTACATGCGGCTGCTAATGCGCGGGTCTAAATCTTCCATACTGCTGCTGGAGGTGATGACTGTCGCCAGGCGGGCATTATAGCGATAGTTGAAGATTTGATACAACTTCTCCTTTGCCCACGGGGTGGTGCTTTGGGTACCTAAATCATCCAGAATGAGCAATCTGGCTGTTCTGATTTCCTCGAACATATTGTCATACGAGATGGTACTGTTGGGGTTGAAGGTTGCCCGCAGGTGATCGAGCAGATCGGGCACGACTACAAACAAAGTAGCTTCGCCGAGGGAATGACGGTAGTTGCCGATCGCGGCTGCCAGATGGGTTTTTCCGACTGAATATTTTCCAAGCAGAACCAGCCAGCCTTTTGGATCTTCTGAAAATTCATGTGCGGCGCGAAAGGCTTTTTCTATGTTTTGGTGTTCTTCCGGGGTGAGCTTTTCGCGTTCGCGCAAGCCAAAACTCCCAAAGGTTTGTTCGATGTGCAGGTGAAGGGAAGAAAGTGCGGGGTGGGCGCTGTCTTGCGCTGCGCGCCGGAAATCGGGGGCGGCAATTTGCAAGCGTGTAACCAGCGCCGGGTCTTGCAGGCGCGAGCTGATGCGCGGATCAATCTCTTTAAGTTCCTGATTGGTGGTGAGGACGGTGGAAAGGTGATTGACATAGCGGTAATTGAGGATCTGGAAGAGTTTTTCCTGCGCCCAAGCTGTTGTATTTTGTGTACCCAAGTCATCCAGTACCAGCAGGCGGATGTTGCGAATTTCTTCAAAACGCTGTTCGAAGGAAACATCCGTTGCGCCATAGGCGTAGCGCAGCCAGTCGAGCAGATCGGGAACGGTGAGAAAAAGTGTAGGGACTGCCAGGGAAACAGCAAAGTTGGCTATTGCACTAGCCAGGTGTGTCTTGCCACACCCATAAGGGCCGAGCAGCAAGAGCCAGTCTTCCAAATGTTGTGCATATTGCCGTGAGATTTGGAGGGCGGTTTCCAATGACTGTGATTGCTCGCTGGAGAGCTGGCCGCGCCCACCGGGCAGGAAGCTCTCAAAAGTCATGCTTTTATAAGCATCCAGGTTACTCAGCCGGTATAAGCGGTTTTGGATGCTTTGTATGGCCGATTTCTGGCGGCATGCACATATTTGAAGCTTGCCAAAGTCGGGGTGGTCAATGGGCAGATCCTGACGAACAAAACCGACCCCGCCACAAATGGGGCAATTGGGATCGCCGGAGCCTGTGGAAGCGCCGCCGGCCTTAGTGTTCGATGAAGTTGGCGGAGTCGCCTTTGAGGTAATAGTTTCGATTTTTTTCAAGGTCTTGCCGATCGGTTCCATGGCGTCCATTCTCCTGCCAGGATTTCAAGATGGCCTCTACATAGCGCCAGCGGCGGATATTGTTTTCGATGGCGATTTGTAAAGCTTCCCGAATCCATTCAGAGGGGTAAATCTGCTCGGCGTCTCGCAGCATGTCGGCTATCATAGGGGTGAGCGGGCCAACATTTTCTTCGTATAGCCGATAAATAGAGGAACTTTCTTGTTCCAGTGCCGGGATGACGTGCGTATTTGGGTCCGGTGACCAGTGCCCAGCTTGGAAGGCTTTTAATGCTGCCCGGCCGTTGGCGGTATTGAGAAAGTAAAGCGTTTTTTTCTCCCCATTTTCGAGCAGTGCAGCTTGTAGAAGAACACTGTGGGCTACCGCTCGATCCAGGGCGGTTTGGAGCACGGCTGGGGCGACGGCGGGGTCATCAGTCAGTCCTTCCAGCAGGCGCTTGTCCTGCAAGAAATCCTGAAATGTGAAGTAGCGGGCGCTGCCTTGTTGCCGGTTGAGAAACCAGAATGTATACAGAATCACCTTGAGTTCCGGCAGGTTATCAATTACCGGCAGCAGATCTTGGAAAAATACGTCCGGCAGCGGTGTGAGGAAAGTTTTACCGGGAGGGAATCCTGAAAATCGCGACATTTTTAGACCCCGGCTCGTTTTGAATGTGGAGCGGTAACTGCGTTTTCGAAGCGTGCCAGATTATTTAAAAAGACCATTTCAATACCGGGGTGGGTGGGGCCATTACGATGCTTGGCGACGATTAACTCGGCGATATTTGCGCGCGGGCTGTCACGTTCGAGCATATCGGGACGGTGAATGAACATGACGATGTCGGCGTCTTGTTCCAACGAGCCTGATTCGCGCAAGTCAGAGAGGACGGGTTTTTTGTCTGCGCGCTGCTCAACGGCGCGCGAAAGCTGTGCGGCCGCAAGGACAGGTACATTGAGCTCTCTGGCGAGAACTTTGAGATATCGGGAAATATAGGAGACTTCTTGAACGCGGTTATCGGTGCGCGAATCGCCGGACATGAGTTGGAGATAGTCCACGATGACCAGGTCGAGCTGGTATTCGAGGTGCAGCCGGCGGCATTTTGTGCGGAGTTGGAGGGGCGTAATGGCAGGGGTGTCATCTAGAAAAATGGTGGTATCTCCCAGCACTTCAATGGCGTGTGTAAAAAGCGGCCAGTCTTCCTCAGTCAGTTTGCCTGTTCGCAGGCGCTGGGTGTCAATACCGGTTTCTTGTGCGATGAGACGCTGGACGAGTTGTTCATTAGACATCTCCAGTGAGAACATTGCCACATGTTTTTTATGCTTCTGGGCGGCATTTTTCGCCGCTGAGAGCAGAAACCCAGTTTTACCTGATCCAGGACGCCCGGCGACAATTAATAAATCTGATTTTTGCAACCCGCCCAGCAGACGGTCGAGGTCAATCAAACCGGTTGGAACACCGTAAATCTCCTCGTCGCGCCGGGAAAGCTGGTCAACACGGTCGTATACTTCACTGAGCACATGTTGGATGGGTTGGAGATCGTGTTTGATACGGCGCTCGCTCAGGCCGAAGATATTTTTTTCCGCCTCATCCAGAATTCCTTCCACTGATTGCTCCTGGTTGTAAGCCAGTTTAGCGAGCTTATTGGCTGAACTTAACATGCGCCGGCGGATGGCATTTTCCTCCACGATCCGGCCGTATGCTTCGGCGTGTAGTGAGGTGGGTGTCTGGTTGATGAGCGACATAATGTAAGCAGCGCCGCCTGTTTCGGAAAGCTGGTTGTACTGCTCAAGCTGTTCGCACACGGTCAGGAAGTCAATTGGCATGCGGCTTTCGTGCAGACGGGTAAACGCCTCCCAAATCCAGCGATTACGAACGATGTAAAAGTCATCGTCTTCCAGGAATTGGGCAACTTCGTAATAAGATTCGGGGTTAATGAGAACTGCACCCAGCACAGCTTCTTCGCTCTCACGGCTGTGAGGCTGAGCTTGCAGGGTTTCTGGACGTTTTTCTTCTGCCGGATATTCTGCGCTCATAAATGCATTTCAACCTGAGTTTTAGAATACAATTTGGTAACAAAAACCGGGGCAGATGTGGGCCCCGGCGCTTGATGGTTGTTACTGCTCGTCAGACTTGGGGTTTTCTTTTCCTGAATCGTCCTCGTCTGTAGGAGGGTCGAGTGGATCATCTGTACCCAGATTTTTAAGAAAGTCATCAAAAACCGAGAGACGCTCATCAGATTCGGTTTCTTCCGATGTACTGGGTGCTTCCGAAGCAGGTTTGGGCTGCTCAGGAAGCTCCTGCTCTGGCATGATACCGGCGGTTTGAAGGACTTCCTGGGCCACCAAAATAGGAACATGCCAGCGTACTGCCAGTGCAATGGCGTCGGAAGGGCGGGAATCGATATCCAATACTTTCCCATCCACTTCGACAACCAGGTTGCCATAGAAAACATCTTCCCGTAACGAGAGAATTTCCACGCGAGAGAGGCGGGCATTCAGGGATTTAAGCACGTTTTTAAGTAGATCGTGGGTCTGCGGGCGGGCGACTTCGACCTCTTGCAGGGCAATGGTGATCGCTTCGGCTTCGTAGGGGCCTATCCATATTGGCAAGTAGCGTTCTGCGTTATTTTCCCGCAAGACGACAATCCGCTGCTGGTTGGTTAGACTGACCCGCACACTATCAATAACAACTTCTACCATTCGTGACATAAAAAACCTTCCTTCAAGCTTGCCCCTGTTTGCTTGCTTAATTCTAACACGCAGCCGGATGGTATGCAACACAAACAAAGAAAACGATACCACATTTCTTAAGATTCCGTGTATAATAGCGAAACCTAAAGTTCCTGCTTTTGCTTGATAAAAATGAACCTTAATAGACCATTGGAAAACGGATGGATGGAAGGGTGGTTTGGGGGCAGGACAAGGCGCGATCCATCATGTGAGGGTTCAGTCCAAAGAAGCAAGCCTTTCACAAGGCTCTTCTCAAGCAATAAGTGCTGGTTTTCCTGAGTTGGATTTTTCTTGGTAGAAGGGGATTCTATGCACTGAGTATGCCACGAAAGGATTTTTGCGTTGGCTTTAATTCGGGCGAAAATTTTACTTATAGAAGGGAAGCGGGGCAATGTTCCCGTTTTTTTGGAGGGTTTAACCAGAAAAGGGTTCGATGTGGCGCCTTTCCAAAATGGAAAAGCGGCATTGGACTATCTTATACATGAAATCCCGCATGTTGTTCTGGTTAATGCTGCTTCGATGCAGACGAGCGGACGACGTATTTGTCAGAGCGTTCGCCGGCAAAACCCGCGCTTGCCCATTCTATTGATTGTTGACGAAAATTACGATAACCAGACCGGTACAGACGCTGAAGTAACGCTGACGCTGCCTTTTACGTTGCAAAAACTGTTGAACCGCTTGCGACCTTTGCTTCCTGCTGAAGAAAAAAACCTGATCAAAGCTGGCCCGTTGCATCTGGACGTGGATCAGCGCTGGGTGCGCTACAATGACCGTCAAATCAGCCTGACGCCGCGCTTAATTATGCTGTTGCAAGCTTTAATGGATCGCCGCGGCGAGGTGATCGAACGCGAAGCGCTCTTTAAACAAGTTTGGGAAACGGACTACACAGGCGATACACGCACGCTTGATGTCCACATCAGTTGGCTGCGCCAGGCAATTGAAGAAGACCCGCGCCATCCGCGCTTTGTGAAGACAGTTCGTGGTGTTGGCTACCGGCTCGATGTGGAGCCGGACACCCGCCCTCTGCACGCAGTAAAGCCCAGCGACTTGCTTTGAGGCAAAATTATTCTTTTGCTTCTCTGCAAGCTTGACTTTCATTTTCAATCCTGTATAATTTTTGCAAAGAAACCAAATACCCAACCCGGGATTCATTACCCAGCACACCTTTCAGAGAGCCGGCGCCAGGTGCAAGCCGGCAGGCAGAAATGGGGAAATCCCTCCCGGTTGCCTCTCCGCCGGAGGCAGGGCGTCCTTCGCAGGGAAATACAAACTGTATTTCGTAAGAGGACCGGAAGCGCCGTTATCGCACTCAGAGACCGCAGCACAAAAGCGGTGAATGCAGGTGGCACCACGAACCGCCCCTTCGTCCTGCAAATGACGATGGGGTGGTTGTTTTAAAAAGGAGGCTGTAGTGTTAGATGTTGCTTTGATACGAGAGAAGCCGGAGGTGGTGCGCCAGGCTTTGCAAAACCGTCAGATGGAAACGGATGTGGTGGAACAGGTGCTTGCTCTGGACATTCGCCGCCGAAACCTGTTGTCTGAAGCAGAAACACTGAAAGCGGAGCGCAACAGCGGCTCAAAGGAAATCAGCCGGATTCATGATGCCGCACAACGACAGAAAAAAATCGAAGCGATGCGATTGGTAGGCGACCGGATTGCCGAACTGGATGAGGAGGTGAGGGGAGTGGAAGAAGAACTCCGCTCGACTGTAGCTACAATTCCCAATATCCCCAACCAGGCCACGCCTGTTGGTAAAAATGAGGAAGAGAACGTTGTGCTAAAAACAGTCGGCGTTGTTCCTGCACTTGATTTTGAACCCCTGCCCCATTGGGAACTCGGCCCCAAATTGGGTATTCTTGATTTTGAACAAGGGGTCAAAATCACCGGTTCCAGATTTTATGTTCTGAGCGGGGCGGGCGCCAGGCTGCAACGCGCGCTGATTGCATGGATGTTGGATTTACACATCCGCCAAGGGTATCTGGAAAAATATACCCCTTTCATGGTGCGCGCTGATACCCTCTTCGCTTCCGGGCAGCTTCCCAAGTTTGTGGACAATCTCTACCACGATATTGAGGAGGACTTCTGGTGGGTGCCGACGGCGGAAGTTCCCCTGACGGGAATTCACATGGGTGATATTTTGGAAGAAGAAGCTCTTCCCTTGCGTTACACTGCTTATACACCCTGTTTCCGGCGGGAGAAGATGAGCGCTGGTCGGGATGTGCGTGGCATTAAGCGTGGTCATCAGTTCGATAAAGTGGAAATGTATATCTATGCCAAACCTGAGGAGTCGCAGGCAGAACTGGAGCGTATGCTGGCGGATGCGGAGCAGTGCTGCATTGAGTTGGGGCTGACCTACAGAGTGCTGCAACTTTGCAGTGGGGATCTTGGGTTTCACGCGAACATCACCTATGATATTGAAGTCTGGGCGCCAGGGTGCGGGGAGTGGTTGGAGGTTTCTTCGATATCGAATGTGGGAGATTTTCAAGCCCGCCGGGCAAATATCAAATATCGTCCCGGCGATGGCGGCAAGACGCGGCTGGTGCATACGCTGAATGGCTCGGGGTTGGGGTTGCCCCGGACGATGATCGCGGTTATGGAAAACTATCAGCAGGCGGACGGCTCGATCGTTATTCCAAAGACACTTCGTCCCTGGATGGGAGGGACGGAAATTATCTGCCCACGTTAAGC
>JADLFQ010000098.1 GCA_020845515.1 Anaerolineaceae bacterium
CAAACGTAATAACAAGGTGATCTTCTCCGTCATAGCTGTAAAGCGCTGAGAATGGTGGTGTTTTGTCGCTTGCCTTTAGTACCCTTGGGAGCAGCGTTTTGAGGTCTTCAACCAGGGCATAGTGGCTAATCTTTGCAATTTTCACCCATTCTAACTCACCCTCACCTGATGAGACAATCTCCCCTCCTTGATATTCTCCGCGAAAAACAAACAACAAAATCCCTATATCTTCCCCAGTATCCACTACTACTGAGCCGCACATTTTTAAATCCGCACACACAATTCCCGCTTCTTCTTTTAATTCTCTTCTGGCGGCAGTCAAAATATCTTCCCCCTTCTCAATATGTCCGCCAATGCCATTATAAAGATTTGCCCACAGTTTTTTGTTCGGCGACCCCCGCAAAAGTAATACATAATCACCTTTTGTAAGAAAGATGAGCGTTCTGGGGATTGCCTTATACCGTTCTGTGTCTGCGCTTTGGTCGCTCTTTGGCATCTTCTCATACCCTCATTGAATGAAAACTCTGCCGGATGGTTTGATTTCCAATCTCGGCAGAGTTTTTTTATTTCTCGGTAAAGTTAACCCAGGATTTTATGGAGGGCATCCAGCTGCCCGGCGCTCCCTAATTTTTCGTTCTTTTCACCAATAAATTTGGCATATTCTTCCATGAATACCTTCCCGATTGGACGGAAATCAAATACCTCCGGATGGTCGCGGAAGTACTCGCGGTATACCCGTGTCCAAACCAACCGGCCATCGGTATCAATGTTCACTTTGGTAACGCCCAACTCGGCAGCTCTTTTGAAAAGGTCTGCATCCACCCCTTTCGCGCCTTTTAATTCGCCGCCAGCAGCATTGATCCGTTTCACCTCTTCTTGTGGTACTGAACTGCTGCCATGCATCACCAGCGGGAATCCGGGCACCTCATGTTGAATCTCCGCCAAAACATCCATGCGAATTCCTTGTGTACCCGAGAATTTATAAGCGCCATGACTGGTTCCAATAGCCACTGCCAGCGCATCCACTCCGGTTCTTTCGACAAATTCCCTGGCCTGATTAGGGTCCGTCAGCTTGGCGTCCGCTTCACTTACCTTCACGTGCTCTTCCACCCCGCCCAATTGCCCCAGTTCAGCTTCGACGGAAATTCCTTTGGCATGTGCCGCTTCCACAACCCTTCGAGTTATTTCAATGTTCTTTTCAAACTCCTCATGACTGGCATCAACCATCACAGAGCTGTACGCGCCGCTATTGATACAATCGTAACACGTTTGCTCATCACCGTGATCTAAATGAACAGCGAAAATCGCCTCCGGGAAGATCTGGTCAGCTGCCTGAATCATTGTCTCCAGCATCAATTTGTGTGTATAACTACGTGCCCCTTTGCTAATTTGAATAATAAAAGGTGCTTTGCTGTCCACGTTTCCCCGAAACAAGCCCATTAACTGCTCCAGGTTGTTGATGTTATAAGCACCAACTGCATACTTACCATAAGCAATTTCAAACAGCTTTTTCGTCGTAACAATCATCGTTTTGCCTCCTATCAAATATTATATTAGCTTAAAAACATCGGCACGCCCATAAAATCTCTCACTTTCGGGCGATAGTTTTCAATATCATAGTAAGCCTGCACATCCACCCGCTTCTTCCCCGCCAATACCATTGCAATCGGGACAGTGGCATATTTCCCGCCATGCAACGCCACCATTTTTCCGGTCTCTCTACGACAAATAAGCTGGATAGCGAGATGCCCAAAGGACATCGCCACCATCCGGTCTAGTGAGTCCGGTGCGCCGGAGCGCATCAAGTAGGCAAGTTGCTGGTATATAATATCCTGTCCGGAAATTTTTTTAATCTGGTCTGCTACAACCTCCCCAATTCCTCCCAATTTCCGATGGCCATAGGCATCTGCTTCGCCGCTTTCCATCACATCTCCCCCTTCTATAATCGCCCCTTCCGAAATCGTCATTATACAGTAATTTGAAGGGTTGTTTCTTTTGTCTTCTACCAGCATATCCACCAGCCTGTGAACATTAAAAGGGACTTCTGTGATAATGGCCCGGTCTACGTACGCGAGGTAAGCTGTAATTAAGCTCGTTTCACCAGAATTTCTCCCAAACAATTCTACAACGCCAATTCTCTCGTGCGACCCGATTGAGGTGCGCATCGCTGTAATAAAATCGACGCTCCGGGTCACCGAAGTCGAAAACCCGATGCAATAATCCGTGCCGAAGACGTCATTGTCCATCGTTTTGGGAATACCAACCACCGGAATACCTTCCTGGTGCAACCTCACCGCATAGCTCAGCGTGTCGTCCCCTCCAATGGTCACCAAAACATCAATGCCGAAATGCTCCAGAACTTTCTTAACATGATCGGTATAATCCATCAACCCGTCTTGGGTTGGTCGGCCTAAAGATGAATTTTTTAGAAAATCCGGAATGTCGCTTGCTTTCACTTGTTGCGGATTGGTGCGGGAAGAGTGTAAAAAAGTACCGCCGGTGCGGTCTACTGTCCTGACATCATCCCTGGTAAGTTCATAGATACTGCCCTTTGAAGCCGAAGGGTCTTCAAGGTTATAGTTCAACAGCCCTGCCCACCCGCGTCGGATACCAAAAACGCGGAAACCATTCTCCAGCGCGCTCATAACAACAGCCTTCATACAAGGATTTAGCCCTGGAACATCGCCCCCGCCCGTCAGTAATGCAATGGTTTTTCTCGTCATACCCTCTCCCACAAGTCAACAATCAAGAGATTTATTTCTACCCTATTCCTTTCACCCTGATACTTGAACCTCCATGCATGGGACGGTAAAAGTAATTTTGCATCCTTGGCCAACAAAAGTATCTATATCCAGCACGCCACCCAACAACTCAACTCTCTCTCGAATCAACTTAAGCCCCAGCCCATTGGATTTGTCCAGTGTGGCTGCTTTGCAACCGATGCCGTTATCGGAAACAACAACCTTCACCTGTGCATCTTCTAACGTGATAAAAACATTCACAATGATCTTCACCGGGTGCTCCCGGTTGTGTTTAGCTGCATTACCCATTAGCTCTTGAATAGCCCTGAAAATCATCACTTCCAGGTAAGGCTCCAGGCGGCGTTCCTGGCCTTTAATTGTCAAATTGATATCTATATTATTCTGTTCTTTAAAACTTTCAACATATCTTTTTACAGTCGGCACCAAACCCAAATCATCCAACATCATCGGCCGCAGTTCGGTAATAAAAGCCTTTACGCTCGAGAAAGTGCGTGTTGCTTCACTCTTCAGATTATTTAACTCTTCTTTGGCTCTGTTTATATCCATATCCATCAATCTGCTGGCAATATCCACCCGGATCATAAAATTTGAGAGCGTTTGTGCAGGCCCATCGTGCATTTGAGTTGAAAGCCGCTGCCGTACTGTTTCCTGTGCATTCACCATCATCTCCAGCAAGGCCACTCCGTTCTGCGCCCGGCTTCCTGTCCCTTCCCCTCCTTGTTTCGCGAGCATAGTTTGTTGCATTCTTTCAAGGAAAATCAGCAGCTTTTGCATCCCAGCCTGATCGCTCTGAAGCTTCTCCAATTGGCTGCGCATCACCAGCAAGCGCTGCTGCGCGTCCATCGCTGCATGGTAAGCCGTTTTAATATCCGCGCGCGGGATGGAATCAAATTGCGCTAAAACTTGTTGGAGACGTGAAGTAATCACCTGGCTTTTTTGTGTCAACTTTGCCAACTCTGCCTGGCTTTGTTCCAGCATCAATCTCACTTCAGCAAGTGCTTGTCGTGTCTGGTTTAGTTCTTCATTGACTTCCTGCTGAAAATCATACCAGGCGTCAGCAGTTGTCGCTTCTAGTTTACCCATGATTCTCCGCCTCCACACGCGTCGCCTGTTCGGCACCTTGAAATTGGCTTCCAATTTAATTAGTATAGCACACCACTAATTTTTCTTGATGCCATTGATGCAAACTTATTTCATCTCCATTTATAAACGACCATGTTCTCTCCGCCCGAAGCAGGGGCAAACGAACCACCGCTCGAATAAACCTTCTGCCCTTGCGTAATCAACGCAGGGTACCACTCCGGGAATGTAATCAGGTAATCCACTTTCTTTGTGTCCATATATTCCCCCAGTCTTTCCTCATCCCGAATAAACGGGATGACCTCAGGGGAGATTAATCCTGCCAGATCTACCAACTCGCGATTGCCAAAATAGCCCAGAGCACCAATATCATGCGCAGCAATCAAAGCATTCTCGGCTGTATTTCCATTGACCCACAACGCAGTTTTTACCATTTCAGTTTGGATAATTCCAACATCTTTCACAAAAGTGCCTGCCCCAAGGCCATAGAACGCAACCAGTACCAGCCAAATTGTTAACGACCAACTTGTTTTTAAAATAAATTTCCATTTAGGCGCGCTCTTGAGACGTTTCATAAGAGCATAATACCCCAGCAAACTTATGACAAAATAAACTGTCATAGCCGGCATTAAGTATCTTCCGTGCTGGTAAGAAACTGGCAGCCGCAGCGCGTATATAAGCGTATACCCCACTTGCCAGATCACCAGACTTAAACCAGCCCAGGCCTTCTTCCGCCAGCTTACCCCAATAAAATAAATCGCCCCGGGCAATAACAAAACGCCGCTTCCTACCAATGGCAAGCTCGCAAGTTTGAGAAAGCGCCAAATCAAAGGGGCTTCCAGCAATACTTGATACTCAGCTTGCTTGGCAAAGAACGTATTCGGCCACATAGACCCTGAAACCAGTGCATTAAAAACCAGGTAGGGCAGGAAACCTGCCAAAAACATCCCCAATATCTTAAAAACTTTCGCCAGCCGCCCTTTCATTGGGGAAGGAATCAAAACGGCGCAAAATATCGCCGGACCTAAAAGAGTAAGCGCATCCGGGCGGATCCAAACAGCTAAACCTGTCAACCCCCCAAGTGCTCCCCAGTTTTTCTGTGGTTTTAACAGCATCCATGCAAATAACAAAATACTGGCTACGAGAAGGATCGTTTCCATCCCGGAAACCGCCGCCCAAACAAGATGCCATTCAAGTACAAAAAAAATGCCAAACAGCGGAATTCTTGAGCGAGATTCCGGAAAATAATCCCGAAAGATCTTTTCTCCTAGCACCCCGCTTAACGCAAGGCAAAGCCACCCCCACCAATAAGCCCAGCCAAAAGCCTGTTTCGAAAACAAGTATCCAGTTGAGAGCAGGACTGACCACGCCGGGGAGGTGGACCCCCCCGAAATTGTTCCGGGGATAAAAGACCACTCTCCTAGCCGGCCCAGGTTGCGCGCGTAAGTCTGATGTATCCAGGCATCATCCAGGGGAAAGCCCATCCCTGCAGTCAATCTTGCGGCCAGCAGATAAATCGCCACCGCAAAAAATGCAGAAATTGATAACCATAGAAAAAGTTTGTTTTGACTCAAGATTTTCATGGTGTATCGTTAAACCGGTAAATTCTAAAACCGTCCTCACTATAATACATAGGCGACAAACCAGGATATTCGAGAGAGGAGTTGTAATATTTTGCCATTTCGGGAGTGGTATTTTCCTCCAGAATTAGATAGGCCGCGTTGTATCTCGCGGCTACGGAAAGCACTGTATCCACGCCGCCAACAGGAACGACTATTGCAAGACGACCAGTTGCGATGGTGAACCCAGGTGGGTTATTCACCATAAAAATGGAGCTTGAGGGAACCTGCATGTCCTCAAAATACTGGCCAACCACCTGGTAGCGCCGGTAACCCTGTGACCAAGCCGGGTTCCCAGGTTCATTTCCTATAACATTATTCTGTATTAATAATACCGTTAATCCGGCACTGAGGGTCACCGCTCCTGCACTGAAAATGCGCATTGCTTGCCGTACATCCCACCCGCGTCTACTCCCGAACCAATAGATGATCTTTTCCAGTCCAAGCGGGGCTGCAGCCCACAATAAAGGCTGGATTGCCGCACCGGAATGTTGCAACCCCCCGCGCGCGCCTGCATACGGAAATAGAACGGTCATAACAAAAAAAATAACAAACCACATCAGAACCCCTACTTGCACGCTCCGTCTCTTCCGCAGATGCCATAGCCCAATAAGGATTAAAGGCAGCAAGAATATTTCGCCTTGAACCGCAAGAACGGTCTTGAGATTACTCCAAAAGGCATCCAGGCGATCCAATAAATGTTGGCTCCATCCCACCGTCAGCCAGCGAGAAAACGTCAATTGGCTGGCCGGATAGAAAAAGGTGTCGTTATAATCCGTGAGCCACATGGCCTTGCTGCTTGCCGGGGAAAAAATCAATCCATAGAGCCGGATATTACGCAGAAACCACGCGCCCATCACGCCAAAGTAAGTTCCCAAAACCAGGAACTCCTGGATGATCATATCTCTCCATGAAATAATTTGCTTTTTTCGCCCGCCCAAGTATTCAAGAAATATTAACCCAACCACCGCAAACAACCATAATATCCCATCGGCCCGAGAAAGATGCATCAAGCCCGCCAGTAAACTCAGCACAAAGTTTTTCCGCCACCCTGTGCGCCAGTTTTCATCGCTCGCAACCAACAAGAACACCCCACCGAGAACCATAACCGGAGAAAAACTTTCCGTATTACTTAGATAGAGGCTGTAAAAGCCTCCAAAAAGTGCAAGTAGACCTGCCAGCCAGGCATGGGAAATTTTATGCGTTAGAGAAAACGCCAGGCGGGCTGTGATCAGTGGTACGCCAGCAGCAAGTAGTAAAAAGAAAAATCTCCCGGCCAAAAAATTTTCTTCGCGGGCCAAGAACATACCCAAAGCTGCCAACATGGAAGGCAAAGGCATCCAATACGTAAATGAAGGATGGGGAATCCCTGCCGGGTCATCCAGATAGTTCCACAAAAAATTCTCGAAGAATCCGGCGCCGTCAGCTATCTGGCGGCCTCCCGCAAAATAATACTCGGCGTCCATGTAACCCGGAGTGACTTGGAAAAGTGAAATTGCCAAATGGAGTACAAGGCCAGAAATAAAGAGAAGGAGATAGCTGCGTCTGGACATCGCTCTCAAAGAGGTCGTGTAAAATGGTAGATTGTCAAGTCACCAATTTTCTCTTCTTCAATCAAGGTGTAGTTCTCGCCGAGCCATCTCAGGCTCGGGTGAGTTTTTTCCCCCAGGTTCCTATATTCTACTAACACACGTGTAAACACGACAAAGAAGATCTCATCTTTCAGGTGCACTGCCTGCTCTATACTTGCTTGTGGAAAAATTCCAAGTGCTTTTTGAGTCTCATACGCCAGCGTATCATTCGGAGAACCTGGTGCATCAGCCAAGAATACCTGTGGGAGTTCCCGCCCGAAAAAAGTCATCGGAAAATAGCTTAACTTATTGTCGTGAACAATTACAGCCCCGGATGGAATTTCCTCGGCAAGATAATTCGTTGCCTCTTGAAAGGGTGAACGTGGGAACTCTCGAAAGGAGATCTGGTAGGGCAGCGATATGGTGGCAGCAACTCCAAATAGAAGCGCGATAATTAAACCACTGCCGCTCCTGCGATTCTTTCCGATGGCGCGGCCAGCCAACCCAAGAAACGCAAAAGAAGACACCAGAAACCCCCTGGGGACAAAAACAGGGCGCATAAGGTAGGATGCGGCAAATAAAAGCACGGGAGGGGCCACTGCCAATGCCTGCAGCAAGCGGACCGCACCCTTACCTTCCCCGTCTTTCCAGCTTTCGAGCAGGACGAGGGCAACTGCTTGCAGGCTGATGACAGCTACCACCAGCAACCAAATACCCGGCAATGGCAGCGTACCGACAAATAAAATGCCTGCTTGTACCAATTCAGCCACCCCAGGTCTTGGCGTCCAGAAGGCAGTCTGAATTTTGGAAATCTGCCCAGGTACCATCGCCAACCAGGGTGCTGCCAGCAGTCCGATCGCCAGATCTGCCAAAAGAAACTTGCCAAGCATTTTCCACTTTCTTAAAAAAGCGAGCGATATCACCGGCACGCACAAACCGAACACCGCCAGGTTATGTGTATACATTGCAAGCGCCCCCATCAGGACCAATCCAAGCCAGTTAACCCAGGGTTTTGGCGTGCTCTTCTCCAGAATTCGCAAGAAAAAGCCCCAATATGCCAACTGAAAAAACGCCAACGGCGCATACATGCGAATATCTTGCGCGTGGTAAATCTGCAATGGGGAAATTGCAGTCAAAATTGAAGCCCAAAATGCAGCACGAGAATTGAACAGAAAACGGATTATAAAATACAGGACAGCAACACTGCCAAGGGAAAATAAGATGCCGAGCAACCGGAGAAACCAAACTTGCTGCCCCAACATTATCCAAAAATGGAGTAAAAAGTAATAGAGCGGGGGCATTGTATCCGCCGCGGTCCCGCGTACAATTTCCCCCAAGGGCCGCTCTGCTAATAAAATACTAAAAGCATCGTCATATTGGATACTACGGCCTTTTACATTAACGCACCGCAAAATAAGTGCGGCCAGCAAAATACTCCAAAAACGAATTTTCTCGCTCTTCATCGTCAAAGGAGCATTTCCGGGTTGGGAAGGTCTGTGTGCAAACTGTGGGTGGGGCGAATCACCCACCAACGGACCCAATAAAGCCCGACGATTAAAAGTCCGGGAAGCGGCAAAAACATAATCGGACTTTGCTGTGGTTGGTAGCCATATTCCACAGTTGCCAGGAACAAGAACCACAGCCCAATCAGGAGGGCTGCCATCATTCCGACTGAAAGGATCACCCCCGTCCGCCTCCAGCGTTTCGCCAATGTGGAAAAGATTAATACCAATGCAGGCATCAGGATGATGAAGTTGCCCGGATCGCTCTGTATCCCAATCCACTGACCGGCAGTTAAAGTTAAACAAGCGGTCCACAGCATCCCGCGAAAACCAGACCGGCGGGAAAAGCTCCATTCTGCCAGCAGTAAAAATGCAAGCACTCCGGTAATTCCCCACCCCAAGCGGGACCCAAAACCAGGAAACCACCCTTTCAGCGCAGCCTGAAGTGTCCCCGGGGGGTTATAGCCCGGATAACGAAAGATCTCCCGAATATTTTGCAGTATCCAATCAGGCAACAAAAGCATCGAAGCCAGGGTAAGTAAGAGAATTGTGCCAAAGAACCAGAAGATAAACTTCCAGCGTTTTTGAGCAATTGCAATGAAAACCAGATATACAGAAAGCAGGAACGCCAGTTGTGGCTTAATAGTCGTAAGTGCCATCAACACACCTGCAAGCTCATCCGCCCGGTAACGTAAAGATAGCAAGACTCCCGCAAATCCAAGGCCAATCAAAATAACAATATTTCCGTTGATAAGGGGCCGCGCGCCGTGGTACCACAGTACTGAAAACCCCAGAAAACAAGCCATAGTCCACAATGGCGGCCGCCATTCCACCAACCGTAGCGATACAAAGGAGAGGGCAATTAATCCCGCTTCCAGCAGAGTCATCCATAAGGCACGCGCCAGAGCAAAATCAGGGATTAATGAAAAAGGAAGGAAAGCACGAATTGAATAAAAGGGATAGGCTACACGAAGCTCATGCTCATCTGCCTGTGCCGGCCTGCCATACGCAAATTTTTGAATCTCTAATGCCGTTTCATCGCTGTAAGGACTGACCCCTTCTGTGAGAAACATTCTCGCGCCCATCCAATGCACAAGGAAATCATTTCCACCCGGGTTCGCCCGCGTAAAAATCGTATTTCCCCACGTCAACAAAACCAGAGCACTACTCACAAGAATCAAAGGCGCGATCCACGATAGACTTCCCTTTCGTATTCTCAAGTTTCACTCCTTGTGCTATGGGATTTCTTAATCCTGGGAGACCTGGGAGACGACAAAACTATTATAATTCAAGGTGCTATGAAAACGACGATCAGCCTCGCTCAAATGAATATTAAACAAGGTGATGTGAAAGCAAATTTCTCATCGGTTTTAACATCTATTGCTGAGGCGGCCGCTTCGGACAGCGAGCTTCTCCTCCTGCCAGAGTTGTGGTCGAGTGGGTACGACCTTGCAAATCGCTCGAAATATCACCGAAAAAACCAGCATATCTTGCCTGAGTTGCTGAAAGCCGCACAGAAACATCGCCTGTGGATCGGTGGCTCATGGATCGAAGAAGATCATGGTGATTTTTTCAACACCTTTGTACTCATTAACTCCCGTGGAGAAATTGCTTGCAAATACTCGAAAGTCCATCTATTTGGACTAATGGATGAACCTCAGTGGTTCAAAGGCGGCAGGAGCATGCAAGTTGCAGACTTCCCTTGGGGGAAAATGGGAATGGCAATATGCTATGATCTTCGCTTCCCGGAATTATTCCGAAGCTATGGTCTGGAAGGCATTCCTGCAACCATATTGGTGGCTCAGTGGCCGGCTCGCCGTATCAATCACTGGGAGACATTATTGAAAGCCCGGGCAATCGAAAACCAAATGTACATGATTGCAGTCAATTCCGTAGGGCAAATTGGCGGCGAGATCTTCGGCGGCAAGAGTATGGTCATCAATCCTTGGGGGGAAACACTGGTCGAAGGTTCCACTGAGTATCCGTCCCTATTGACGACAGAAATTAACCTGGACGAAGTGCAGGGCATTCGTCAGTCCATGCCAGTTTTCAAAGACCGTCGTCCGGAGGTTTACGACAAATATCAGCCGCAATAATTTTCTACCTCCTGGCAAACAAAACAGCTTGCTCATCAGCATACAATTGCCGCCATCCATTTTCGCCCAAGTGTGCTGCGAGCAGTCGCTCCGGCTTGAGCAACACAAAATTTATCTTATACCGTTCCAGTTGCTTGCTCCAATCTCCCTGCGCCTGGATAAGATCGGCCCATTCCCCAATCGTCTCATCACCGTATAAATCGGTCCTCCCATCAATAAAAACCGGGGTATTTCTGGAGTGCCAGATTAAATAACCGCCCCAGTTGTATTCATTAAGAAGATTTCCTCCCAGGGGGCTTTCCAAGAGTATTTCCACCGCGTCCACAGGAAAGTATTCTTTCAGCGTAGTGTTCACATACGCGGGAAAAGCAACTATATATAATTTGATAATTGCAGAAGCCGCCAGCAAACTAACAATCAAAAGGTTAATAACCTTTGCCCCGCGCATCGTTTCTGGTTGGGACAATGTGCTTTCCCGATCTTTTAGGGAGGGCATTTTTTTGAAAGCTCTGATTTCTTCCAGTCGCTCCCAAAATGTTCTTGCAAGAGGCCACCCGTATCGTTCCAGCGCGGGAAGAACGACAATAACAAAGGGGCCAATATGTCGTCGGGCCATCAAGGCCAATCCAGCAAAAATAATGACTGCAACAACAAGTTTGCCCTCAGGCCGCACCACAGACATACCTAACGAAAAAATAGTTAACAAGAGAATCCATAAAAAAGGCTGCTGCATAAGATCATGAAAATCCGGAGAAGCCCACTCAACCACGAATTGCTGCAAAGCGCCGACACCCACCGTATTAAACTGTACCAACCACACATTAATCCCGTTAGGATTAAACAAAACCACCAGGCCACAGATGGTTGTCCAACCGCAAAGCCTTAATATCTGCGCCCAAGAACCTGCTTTGCGTTCCCTGCCCAAAAGCAATTGATCAAGCGTCTCTCCAAAAACCACACATCCCAGATAAATCAGCCCTAAAGAATAACCCGCATGGATATTTGACCAAAGCATAAACAGCAACGGCAGCAGCCACATTCTTCGCCAGCCTCGTTCTTGATAAATCTCTAATACTATTATTGTGATAGCAAGGAACAGCAGCGAGAAGACTTGCGGCCTAGGGGACCAGACCGGAGACATGGCAATGCCCCCAAAGATAATCAGAAAAGCTCGAAAAGGTGCCGGCGAAACCCCGCGCAAAAAAAGAAGCGTCAAACTGCATGCTGCCGCAAGCGCGACGAGCAGACTTACGCCCCAATACCCAAGCACGCGAAAAGCCCCGTACAAAAGTACCTGCCCAAGCCAGCTATGATTAACCCATTCTTCCCCTGGGTGTGTAAAAGAAAATGGATCCGCCAGGAGGGGTGAGCCACCCTGCCATGTGGCTTCGCCGGCTCGCAAATGCCACCACATATCTGTATCAATTGGCATCCGCGCCGCCATCAGAAATACCAGCAAAAACAAAATAACCAGAAACAATCGCTCGGCAGAAGATCTCATAGACAGGGCATTTCTTTTGAAGTATTTTTTAATGCGCTCAATTACCCAACCCAATATCCTCCGGATGCAATGCCTTAGAAAGTTCGTAGTAGATTTGATAGTCGCCGATCCGCTTTTCTCGCCATTCGATTCCCTCTTCAACAAATTTCTCCCGCAAATAATCATCCAAAGTTGGATTACGGGTAGTGATATAGGCGTTTCGAGGGCTAGTTTTCACAACCTCCTCATAGGGCAGATAGCGATTATCTCGTGCAGTGTAACGCAAATCCAGGTGATAGGGCAGCCGAGGGATAAAAATTAAATCCTCATTTGACAAAAATGCTAACGGGTATGCAACCCAATAGTTCGTATACCCTCGTGTTTCATGGTTTATTTCCAAAAACTGAATCAGCTCCTGATCGTATCTGTGATCAATAATTGTGGCTTCGTAAAATTGGGTTGTCAGCCCCGGCGGGTATCGCAATGCACATTGGATAATTCCCATGAGATTAAAGGCCAATACAACCGTCAGAGCCACGAAACGAGTTCGTTTTCTTGAAAATACATCATGAAGGAATTGCGCACCAACCAGCGCCAACGGTAAAGCCAGCGGAACAAAATAACGCCCGGAGGGGTCCACCCCGAATGAGGTAAACAGAAAGCCGGCTGCAACCACAAACAGAATTCCCATCAGAACCCACAGGCTTCCCTGAATATCCGAGCGCCGGAAAAGACCTTTTATCCAGTAAAAGACCACCCCGAGCCAGAAGATTAAGACCAAAGGCAAAAGTGGCAGCGCCAACCAGCGTACCCCCCAGGGCGGCCGCATCCCGAAAGTGACTGTTCCACCCAGCAGGGCAAGGTTAATCAAATGCTGTGCTGTTCTTGTCAGGAAAGTGCCTTGCTCCACGGCAACCGCGCTGCCGAACAGTTCGCTAATTAATCCTTCCAATCCCCCATCCAACAGAGCAAGCCACCACGGTGCTGATCCAGCAATGAATCCCGCGCCCACCAGGAGAAAAAACATCTCTAATCTTTTTGAGATAGGTCCTCGTGCAGACCGGATCAGCGCAGCAATGACCCCCAGTCCAGCCGGAATCACAAAAACTAACGTGATCCCATTCGCCCAAAAACCTGCCCCCGCCAGCAGGCCAAAAAGCCCAAGAACAAGAGGGCCACGAAAAGAAGAAAATAGGTTGGGGTTTTTCGCAAGTGCTTTTTTGACCCAAAATGAGATTAAAAGGAGCAGGCTCCCTAGTAAAAGCGCCTCACCATATCCACCCAGACTTGCAGTCGTGTATAAAGCCACATTTACTGTCGGGATCGCCAGGAGCAAGCCGGAAAAAAGCCCCACTTCCCGTGAGTCAAAAACAACGCGCCCAATAAGAACCGTTGCTATAATGGTAAGGAGGTAGAGGATCCCTTGTACAAGACGAATCACCCAAACCTGTGAGCCAAAAAACAAAAAACCAACCGCGACCAAAAAAGCATCCAGACTGCCCATGTAAGCCTGCCCATAAAAAAAAGCAGGGCGTTCACCGGACAGAATATGGCGCGCCATCAATGCTACAATCGCCTCATCCGAATTGAAAGGGACAACATCCATCCACAACAGCCAGGCTTTTAAGCCAGCCGCGGTCAAAACAGGTAAGAATATCCAGCAAAGGTTCCTTTTTAATCGCATATTTCTCATGTCCACCACATGGAATCTCCTCTATATTGTATTCAACATCAGCCCATGAGAACAACATTATCCGAGACCCAATCTTCATCCAGGTGTACTTTCCCAGCCCGTTGGGAAAATTTTGCTTTCGGGATCATTTTGCTTGTAATTTCTCTGGTGTACTTTTTAGAATTACCTTATGTCCCTTTCCATCCTGATGAAAGCACACAAATTTTCATGAGCAGAGACATAGATCTTTTCTCCCAGCACCCTTCTTTTCTGTTCTGGCATGAAAACGTCTCCTCTGATCCTGCACAGAACTACAGACTATTGGATGCTCCACTGACGCGCTACTTGATCGGCATTGGTAGAAGAATAGCAGGCGGACAACTCCCAACACCAGAAGATTGGGACTGGTCAAAAACATGGGACGAGAACCGCGAGGCTGAGGCCCTGCCCAATAATCTTTTGTTGTTGACTGCCAGGGCGTCTACAGCTTTTCTTTTTCCAATCACCTGTTTAATCATTTATGCCATTGGCGCCCTTATCGAAAGCCGAAAAACTGCCTGGCTATCCTTTCTGCTCTTTGCCGGGAACGCCCTGATTCTACTCCATACGCGCCGCGCCATGGCAGAGAGTGCACTCGTTTTCGCGGTGGCATTGACCATCTGGGTGGTTTTAAAATTTCCCGACAACCCCTGGCTGTTGGCGCTCGCGTCCGCTTTAGCCTTCAACGCCAAACAGTCCGCGATCGCGTTGTCGCTGTGGACAGTCCTCGCACTGATTTTCTTGGGAAACCAGTCAACCCCCTGGAGAAAGCGGTTTTTCAAATTACTGGCCTATACAGTATTATTTGTAGGCATTACTTTTTTATTAAACCCGTTCTTGTGGAACAGCCCGTTCAAAGCAGCTCCTGCTGCCTGGCACGCCCGCAGCATACTGCTCGAAAAACAGGTGGTATCTTTTGGGGATGCCGCTCCTGGACAGATCCTATTCACCCCCGGCCGGCGATTGACTGCTTTGGCTGCTAATTTGTACATCCTCCCCCCCCAGGTCGCTGAAGCCGGAAATTATCTGGCTGAAACTCAAACCACTACCCAGGATTACTTCTCAAACCCTTTTCACAATCTTTTACGAGGGTTGGCGGGGGGAGCATTTTTCTTGACGCTTACCATCTTCGGAGTCGTCATGCTTCTAAGGCAAACATGCCGGGGAGCGGGTATTAAACGACAGCACGCCCTCCTTCTTTCCATAGGGGGATTCTTGCAACTGATCGGTCTGCTCGCCGCCGTCCCCCTGCCCTTTCAGCGCTATGTTGTGCCTCTCATCCCGTTTACGTGCCTATATATCGCTTATGGTCTTGTTCAACTGACTAAAGTAAAAAAACGCCGAGATCACTCGGCGTAACAAGCTTGGTAGTCAGGTTTAAATCACTTTATGAAAGATGCGGTGCACCTTGTAAATTTTCGCCCCTACAGACTCCATATCCCGGCGCACCTGCACTGCGGTGTCTGCCATTTGGGTTTGTTCGGCGTGATCAAACCCAAAATCCCAAACCGTTCTTCTAATTTCCGAGTACAGCAAGGCATTGCCGCCTCTTCCCTGGTATTCTGGCAAAATTCCGACGCCGTTTAGCGAGATCCACTTTGTTCGCTTGGCCTCAATCAGAATATCAGCAATCGCCCAGGGTGTAATCCTGCCATCATGACGTTGTAAAGCTTTCGAGACATCGGGAAAACCAAACAAGAATCCGACAATCTCTTCATTGTGCAAAATGATCTTGATCAGTTTGGGGTTAGCCAAAACCAGCAAATTATCAAGTAAAAACTGCACCTCACGTTCTGATAATGGGTAATATTCCCAATTGTTGATAAAAGTCTTATTATAGGAGTCGCCAATCCGCCAGGCCCAATCCTTTAGCTCTCGTTTATTCTTAAAATTTTTGACCACGAAAGTCCCCCGCTCGCGCACCCGCCGGGCAATTTCTTCAGCTTTGTCAGGCAAGATAAATCTTTCGCGTGGCACATAACAGGAGACAAAATCATTTTCTTTTGTGAACCCCGCTTTCTCCATCAACTTTTCATAATAGGGAAAGTTATAGTTCATCATTGTCATCATCTGGCGGTGTTCAAATCCTTCCACCTGAATACCGTAACCATCAAAAGCGCTAAACCCTTTTGGCCCTATGATTTCAGTCAACCCTCTCCCCCGCCCCCAATTTGTCACTTCGCCAAAAAGCGCGTCTGTTATCTCTTGGTCGTCAATGCTGTCAAACAGATAAAACTGGAGCTTGTGGGTGTTATGATATTGATTGAAAGGCTTATTCTCCATAGCTGCCACCCGGCCTACGATTTTGCCGTCTCGCCGGGCAACAAAAAAGTCCGCATCGGAATGATCATAAAAAGGATGCTTCTTTCGATTAAGCATCAATGCAATATCTTGCCGAAACGGCGGCACCCACTGTGGGCAATTTTTATATAAATCAAAATGAAACTGGATGAATTCTTTTATTTCTGCTTTCGATTCGGTATCAAGTTTATTGATTTTGACCATAACAGACCTCTTGGAGGGGAAGATAGCATAGTATAACCCATCTCGTAAAAAGACTTGTGTTTTACAGGTATTACAATAACACTTTAAGCAGCCGCAGGATACCCCTTAATTTCTACTCTATGCATATTCAAACCCTCGCTCTATAAGCAGGTAGGAGTTACCCTCAGGTACCTTCACTCAGAAAACCCCTACAATCCCTATTTAATACACCTGAAGGTTTCAGGTACAATAACAATCGAACAAAATAAAGAAGGAGGCGCTCTTGGTAAACAGATTAATTCACGAAACCTCACCCTATTTACTGCAACACGCCGAAAATCCTGTAAACTGGCTTCCCTGGGGAAAAGAGGCGTTGGAACAGGCACAGATGGAAGATAAGCCCATCTTTCTTAGTATAGGCTATGCCGCCTGTCATTGGTGCCATGTTATGGCACACGAATCTTTTGAAGACCCTGTTATTGCTAAAATTCTCAATCAACATTTTGTCAGTATAAAAGTAGACCGGGAAGAGCGCCCCGATATTGATTCTATTTATATGTCCGCTGTTGTCGCCATGACTGGCCAGGGCGGATGGCCCATGAGCATTTTTCTGACTCCCGACGGCAAGCCTTTCTTTGGAGGCACCTATTTCCCACCTTTACGTAGATATGGCATGCCCTCTTTTACGGAAATCTTAACTGGTATTGTATCGGTCTGGCAGGAAAAAAGGGAGGAAGCATCAGAAGCCGCCCGGCAATTGTATCAACATATTAAAAAAAATGCCGCCACGCCATTTTCCTTGCCGGAGAGTGAATTAAATCCGGCTATCCTGGAGCGTGCAACCGAATCCTTAATCAACAATTACGATTGGGAGTACGGTGGCTGGGGCACTGCCCCTAAATTTCCTATGCCAATGACGATCGAATTCCTGCTTTCTCAAGCTTCATATGGAAACTCTCGCGCGCTGGGAGTTGCAAACCATGCTCTCGAGGCCATGCATCGCGGTGGAATGTATGATCTCATTGGCGGTGGTTTTCACCGATACAGCACCGATTTGTTCTGGCTCGTTCCCCACTTTGAAAAAATGCTCTATGACAACGCCCTGCTTTCTCTTGCGTATTTGCATGCGTTTAAACTCTCCGGCAATCCCGATTTTAAGAGAACTTGTGTAGAAACGCTCAGTTTTATGCAAGCTGAAATGAGAGATGCTGGCGGAGGCTTCTTTAGCAGCCTTGATGCCGATTCAGAAGGCGAGGAAGGCAAGTTCTATACCTGGGACTTCACCGAGATTCAAGCGTTGATTAAAGATCAGGAGGATCTACGCTTGCTGGAAAGCGCCTACGGCATCTCCCCTCAAGGGAATTTTGATGGCAAAAATATTCCCCAACGCCCCCTTAAAACAGGTCAAACAGGTGGGGTTTCAACCTCCAATTCCCATACGCAGTTCCGGGAAGAACAATTAATAGAACTTCAAGAAAAACTACGTGCTGTCCGGCGACTGCGGGTGAGGCCCTTTACCGATGACAAGATTCTGGTTTCCTGGAACGCCTTTGCCATTCGCGCTTTCGCCGAAAGCGGCCGGTTGCTAAAAGAACACCGTTTTTTAACAACCGCACGCAATGCTACAAATTTTATTCTGAATGCTTGCGTACAAGATGGTCGTCTCCTTCGTTCGTGGCGGCAGGGGAAAGCAAATGTACCCGCCTATCTTGAAGACTACGCTGCACTTATTCTGGCACTGCTCTCCCTCTATGAGGCCAACTTCGAAGATCACTGGTACGAGGAAGCCATACGCTGGACGGAAAAGATGCTCGAATTGTTTTCGGATCCGCAAGGAGGATTCTTTGACACCCAGCACAATCAAGACAACTTGATCATCCGGCCTAAAGATCTGCAAGATAACGCCACACCCTCGGGCAATTCCCTCGCCGTATTGGCACTCTTGAAGATGGCAGAGCTTTCTTATCAGGCTTCCTGGCAAGATAAAGCAGAATACGTCCTCGCTGCTATGCAGCCGGCCATCCAACAGCATCCACACGCTTTTTCTTTTTGGCTTCAAGCACTTGATCTTGCCGTCGGCCCCCGACAGCAAGTCGCACTCCTCTGGCCCACCGGTACAGATATTGCCACAGATCCGCTCACAGAATCGTTGCATGCGATGTACAGGCCGCATGTAATAACAGCAGGGTCAATCTTTCCTCCCGCCAGTTCCGCGCCCGCCCTTCTAAAAGACAGGCCTCTCCTTGCAGGAAAAGCAACCGCCTACGTTTGCAAAGATTTTGTGTGCAAGCACCCGGTCACAGAGCCCGCTGAATTTCTGAACCAGTTAGATGCTACGATAAAATAGCTCAGTTTGAACTAAAGAATATAATCATCGGTTTTGAGCCTATCAAAACCAACGGCGACTGTTCCAGTATTGGTAAACAAGCCTGGAGCTGCGCCCTTTGTTCATAGGATATGAGGCCGCCGGCCAACTGCCTCACATCCATTGCAACTCCCTTTTTACCAGCTTTTACACGTGATCGTTCCAGAATTGGTAATATACCAATGAAGAAACAGGATGGAAGGCTACGCCCCGGCAAAATGCCAATGTTAGGCGATCAAGTCAACCAGGCACAAACCGTGAGCCAGATGGTTACCAGC
>JADLFQ010000099.1 GCA_020845515.1 Anaerolineaceae bacterium
CCCGTCATAAAACTGGATGCTGGCAGAAGCCGCCTCACGAAACAGGCCGCGGCGGTAGATATCCACATCCGTGCGCAAGAAGAGAACAAACTGACCGAACAGGAGCACAGCATAGATGCCCGGCAACACTTTCGGCAGCCAGCGCACAAAACGCTCCGACGGAGCTAAGGGCGCAGAGAATGGCAGGAAAATATTCGCAAAGGTGGAAAACAGCGGAATCATCACCGGCAGGAAATAATGCGTGCGGCGGGTGCCAAAGTTCAAAATCACCACCGTCAGAGGGATCATCCACGTCAGGATCAGGGTGCTCAACAGCCGCCGCTCCGTCCGCAGCATACCAGCCAGCAGGGATGCAAAAGCCAGCAGAAGGAACAGGGCTTCACCATAGTGAATACGGATATCCTCCGGATAACCATTGGCGAAGAAAGGTTCCGGGTTGGCAGTTAAAATACCGACAGAGGTCTGCTGGAGTTGTAATTTCTGCACGGCAATGATTTCGGCACGCTCCTGCGGCAGCAACAACAAAGGGTTGGAAACCACCACCGCCAGCACCATCACAGCTACAAACAAGGCTCCCAGCCCAAATGCCCTGCGCCAGCGGATACGCCGGGAGAAGGCGCCCCAGAGCAGGTAAACAGGGATCGTCAGGGCAAAGAACAACCCCAGGTGCTTTACCCCCGTCGCCAGCCCACAGGTCGCCGCCGCCAGGAGAAAATTCCTACCAAATCGCAAGTCATCACGCTGCAAAAAGAATATCGTCAGTGTGATAAAAAAGAAGACCAGGCTGTCCGGGTGCCACCACAGGTTATTAAGCACCAGCACCGGAACGCTCAGCAGCAACACAAAAAGCCCCAGCGCCAACCACCATGAGCGAAAGCGCGTCTGCATCCATACCCACAGCAAGAGGGAAAAGAGCATCGGGAAGATGTTGATAACCTGCCGGAGAATCAGCAAAATTATCGGTGTCTGCGTCTGCCAGCCCGCACCAAATATCAACTTAAAGGGAAGAAGCGCCAGCGCAGAAAAGAAGTAAAAGCCGTAACCGTAGAAATAGTGCAGATAGATCAAAAAATTGCGCAGCGTTTGGTAGGCAGTTTCTCCGGGCGTGAGCATTTGCAGGACGTGCGGGTATTGAGCATACTCATCCACTTCAAAAACCGCCAACATGTTGGCGTCTTTCGCGCCGGTCAGGTTGGGCGGGATGAACAGAATAAAGTACAGGCTCCCCAGCACAACCAGGAGGAGCAGCACACGCTTTTGTGATTTTGTCATACGTGCGATTATACCAGCCGGCAACCAGGCGCTGCAGGAACGCCTTCTTCCATCCTTTTCCGGGGTGTATTACTCTTCCATCTCAGGTGCGTTTCCCAAAATTTGCTCGATTTTCTCCAGCGTCTCTTCGGTCAGCAGTTCTTCTGCGGCAGCCGCACCCAGGTTTTCATCGAGCTGTTCCATACGCGTAGCACCTGTGATAACACTGCTGACTTCTTTACGGCGCAACAGCCACGCGATCGCCAGTTGCGCAGTCGTGATCTCCAACTCGCGGGCTAACGCGGTCAATTGACGCACGATACCGATGCGTTCCGGGGTAATATTATCTCGCACCCAAGCCATATCAGTAAGCGAAGCCCGGCTGCCCTCAGGGATGCCGTCATTGTATTTGCCGGAGAGAATGCCGTAGTAAAGCGGGCTCCAGGTAACCAGGCCCAGCCCATACTCCTTGCAGATTGGCGCCAGTTCCAGTTCAACACGCCTGCGGTGAAACATGTTGTACTGTGGTTGTTCCACGGTGGGCGGAATAAGCCCATACTGACCCGCCGCCGCGTACGCCTGCATTACCTGCGCCGCCTGCCACTCCGAAACGCCCCAGTACAGGATCTTGCCCTGTTGGATGAGGATGTTCATCGTCTGTACGACTTCTTCCACAGGGGTGTCGGGATCAAAGCGATGGCAGAAATATAAGTCAACATAATCTGTGCCAAGCCGCTGAAGCGAAGCATTAATCGATTCCAGGATGTGCTTGCGCGACAAACCGCGTCCGTTGGGGCCCGGCATGGTCGGCCAAAAAACTTTGCTGGAGAGGACCAGCGCCTCACGCGGTAAACCCTTAATCGCTTTCCCCATGATGCTCTCCGCCTCTCCATTCGCGTAAACGTCGGCGTTATCAAAATAATTAACGCCCTGATCATACGCAGCAACGATCAAATTAGATGCCTTACCCACGTCCACCTGACCGCCAAAGGTTATCCAAGCGCCGAGCGAGATCTCGCTGACCTTCAATCCGGAACGCCCCAAGCGACGATAATGCATGTTAATCTCCTTTTATCTTCCGAAGCTACGTTTCTTTGCCCGGCCCAATCCCCAGGGGTTTCCATTTCTCCTGGTCGGAGCGCAAGCGATGCATGCCGCCCTCACGATTGTGCAGTTCATCAAAACCTTCAGGCTTGATGAACATCGCTTCGCCGTCCAACAGTGCAGTCAGGCCGGCTTGTCCCGGCTCCATTCGTTTGGATTTACAATAACTGCACGTTTCCGGGTTGTGCGGCTGGTATGAAAGCGGTTCCTCATAAGTCGTCACAAACCCCTCAAAATTCCGCATGACCACCTTGTGATCTGACATGCTCAGTAGATAGTTCGGCGCCAGTGGGATCTTGCCGCCGCCCCCCGGTGCATCCACCACAAAGGTCGGCACCGCAAAGCCGGAGGTATGGCCGCGCAACCCTTCGATAATCTCAATTCCCTTGGCAACCGGTGTGCGGAAATGGCCCGCGCCTTCCACCAGGTCGCACTGATACAGGTAATACGGCCGCACCCGAATGCGCAGCAGGTCTTGAACCAGCTTACGCTGCAGGTGAACACAGTCATTCACCCCTGCCAGCAAAACTGACTGATTCCCCAGCGGGACACCGGCGCGGCCAAGCTTGTCACAAGCCTCCGCCAGTTCTGCAGAAATTTCATTAGGGTGGTTGACATGAATATTCATCCACAGAGGGTGAAATTTTTGCAAAACATTGGTAAGTTCTTCCGTAACCCGCATCGGCATGAAAACTGGTACGCGTGAGCCGATGCGCAAGATTTCAATATGGGGAATCTCACGCAGCCGCGCAAGCAGCTCTTCCAGCAGCTTGGGTGCCAGCGTCAGCGGGTCGCCGCCGGAGAGCAGCACATCCCGCACTTGGGGTGTCTTTTTTAGGTAGTTGATTTGCATCTCAAACTCGGCGCGGGAAAACGTAGCCGAGGGGTCGCCGACTATGCGCGAGCGCGTGCAATACCGGCAGTATGAGGCGCATTGCGTGGTCACCAGCATTAAAACGCGATCCGGGTAGCGGTGTACAAGGCCCGGCACCGGAGAATGCCGGTCTTCCGCCAGCGAATCCTCCATCATTCCAGTAAATGGGACAATCTCATTTGCAGTGGGGATTACCTGCAAGCGGATAGGGTCGTACGGGTCATCAGGAGCAACTAAGGAAACAAAATAGGGGGTGATATCCACCCGAAAAAGGTCTTGGGCTGTAAGAGCTTTCTTTTCGCTGTCGGTAAGCTTGAGTACTTTTTCAAAATCCTCCACCGAGTTCAGGCGGTTACTGAGCTGCCAGCGCCAGTCATTCCATTTCTCATCCGGAACGTCCCGGTAAATCGGTGCACGTTTTGATGGGAAAGGCAAAGCTGTCATTTCAAACTCCTTTCATAATGTGACACGTAAATCAAGCGCGCCAACATAACCCCCTGTTTTCCGTTTCATTCTTCATTCTACCGCTTTTTCCCACCCTCATTCCTCAACAACACGAATATGTAGTTCCTCAAGCTGTTTGGACTCCACCACGGAAGGGGCATCAGCCATGACATCGCGGGCAGCCTGGTTCTTCGGGAAAGCAATCACCTCACGGATATTAGGTTCGCCGCTCAGGATCATACAAATCCGGTCAATGCCCGGCGCGATACCACCATGCGGCGGAACGCCGTACTCAAACGCTTCAAGGATGTGCCCAAAGCGCTCACGGGCGACTTCAGGGTCCAGCCCGATCAGTTTAAAGACCTTCTCCTGTAGGATGCGATCATGGATCCGAATTGAACCGCCGCCCACTTCATAGTTATTCAAGACCAGGTCGTACTGCTGACCGCGCGCTTTGCCAGGGTCAGTGTCCAGCAAAGCAACATCTTCCGGCATGGGGGCGGTAAAGAGGTGATGGCTTGGGTCCCAGCGTTTTTCCTCTTCCGACCAGACCATGTAGGGGAAATCAACCACCCAGCAAAAGGCCAGCGCGTAAGGATCTGCCAGTCCGAGCAGGTCGCCCAGCAGAACGCGCAGACGGCCCAACGCCTCAAAAACAACCGCCGGCTTATCGGCTACAAAGAGCAGTAGATCGCCAGGGCGTGCCTGCATCCGTTCCAGCAGTGCCTGCAGGGCATCCTCGGACAGGAATTTCACAAAAGAGGAACGTTGTTCGCCTGAGTAAGTAATGGCAAGATAAGCCAAACCCCTGGCGCCAAACTGCTTGACGGTTTCAGTCAACTCATCAATTTGCTTGCGGCTATACTCTCCAAGCCCTATAGCGTTGATTCCACGCACATGCCCACCGGATGCGGCCGCATCCTGAAAGACCTTAAATCCGCTCTGGGGTGCAAGATCAGTGATATCCACCAATTCCAGCCCAAAACGCAGGTCGGGGTTATCCTTGCCAAACCGCTCCATCGCTCTCTGGTAAGTCAGCCGCGGCCAGGGAGAAGCCAGCAGGCGCTTTTCCGGCACAACTTCGGCGACCATCTCGGTGAACATCTCTTCAATCAGCTTCATTATCTCTTCCTGGTCAATGAAGGACATTTCTAGATCAAGCTGGGTAAATTCTGGTTGGCGGTCGCCGCGCTGGTCTTCATCACGGAAGCAGCGCGCGATCTGAAAGTATCGTTCCACACCGGACACCATCAATAACTGTTTGAGCTGCTGGGGAGATTGGGGCAATGCATAAAACTGACCGGGGTGAACGCGTGAAGGCACCAGATAATCGCGCGCCCCTTCAGGTGTAGTTTTGAACAAGATTGGAGTTTCAACCTCAAGAAAACCATGCTTGTCCAGGTAGTCGCGAATAAACTTGATTACACGGTGCCGCAGCGTCAGGTTATTACGCATCCGCTCACGGCGCAAGTCCAGGTAGCGATAGCGCAGACGAATATTCTCATCAACATCCTCATCCTTGTTGATGGGAAAGGGAAGCGGTTTTGCCTGATTGAGCACTTTGAACTGGTGCACCTGTACTTCGATCTCGCCGGTGGGAAGATTGGGATTGTTCGCTCCATCAGGGCGCGGCCGTACCTCACCGCTTACCTGCAGCACCCATTCATTACGCACATCCTGCGCGGCAGGAATCTCTACTGGATCAATAACAATCTGGGTTATGCCAAAGCGATCCCGCAGATCAACGAAGATCACGCCGCCGTGATCGCGCCGCCGGTGAACCCACCCGGCAAGGGTGACGGTTTGTGAAATATGGGTGGGGTGAAGTTCACCACAAGTGTGTGTTTTGTACATAATTCGTTCCTGCCTGCATGAAATTTTGTAACTTTGATTATAGTGCGAAAAAGTCGGAAACGGGAGGCAAATTTATCAGCGCCCCCTTCCTCAGATTCCTCGCGATGCACCAACAAACAGTATAATCAAGCGATATGACTTCGACGCAAACCCTTTTGATTGGGATTGTTCTGCTTCCGCTGCTCTTGGCTGCATTTGACAAGCTGCGCATGGATCTGGCAGCACTGATCATCGCTGCGGTGTTGGGTTTTCTCCAATTCGCCGGTTTGGGAATGCTTGGGCCAGCCGGAAGCCCTCAACAAGCCATCCGTTCAATTGCCGGGTTCAGCCAGCCTACCGTGATCACTCTGATCTGTCTTTTTATCCTCACGCGCGGGCTGGAAAAAGCAGGTATTACATATTGGGTTACCCATAAAATCATGCGCGTTGGGGGGCATTCGGAAACTCGCCTGATTGCCCTGTTTGCCGGCACGACCGCGCTCTTTTCATTATTGATGAACAACCTTGCAGCAGGAGCACTGGTTCTGCCCAGTGCAATGGAGACCTGCCGCCGAACCGGCATCCGCCCGAGCAAGTTGTTAATACCCGTCGCCTATGGCAGTCTGCTGGGGGGCTCTGCAACCTACTTCACCACCGCCAACATAGCGGCAAGCGATCTGCTTCGCATCGCCCACCCACCGCAACCCCCCCTCACATTTATGGATTATTTTTCGACCGGCAGTCTGATCCTCTTGGCCGGCATTATTTATCTCGCGATCGTGGGCAGAAAGCTGCTGCCGGATAGGCCGCCGGGGATGTTTGGAAATTTCTCAAATGTCAGTGCAAGCGAGATGGAAAATTATTTTCAACTCAATGAGCGACTTTGGGAAATGGGAGTTGCAGCAGACTCGCCTTTGGCTGGGCAAACCCTGGCTGAAAGCTGCCTGGGCGAACAATACGGTCTGGTTGTGGCCGGTATATGGCGCGGCAACCATCACATATTTGCTCCAGAGGCGGAACAAATCCTCAACGCCGGTGACATTCTGCTGATCGTTGGGCGTGAAGACCGTGTCAGCCAGCTTACGGCACAAAATCTGATCCTTGAACCACCTGTACAAATCTCCTCCATCGTCCGGCGGGGAGGCGTTCTGTTGGAAGTGATGCTCTCGCCTCACTCCAGCGCGCTGGGCAAAACACTAAAAGAGATTGATTTTCGAAACCGGTACGGCTTTACTGTTGTCGCACTGCGCCGAACAGATCGCAGCTACCGGACAAACGTAGGAGATCTGCCTCTTACCGTAGGTGATGCGCTGCTGCTGGCTGGCCCCGTTGCGCGTATAAAAACACTGCAATCCAACACCGATTTTTTTGTGCTTCAATCCGCCCCGGAAGAGCAGTCCGTGGATGGGCGAAAAGCTATCTTCGTCCTGACGATCTTCCTGGCAGCAATTGCTGCTTCCAGCCTGGGGGTTCCCATCTATCTGGCAATGCTGGGGGGAGCGTTGGTGCTGCTAATTGCCCGGAGCGTCAGCGTGGAGGAGGCTTACCACTCAGTCGAATGGCAGGCCGTGTTCCTGGTCGCCGGGATGTATGCCGTCAGCGTCGCGATGGTGGAGACGGGGCTTGCCCAGACTCTTGGAAACGGTATGATCCACCTGGCAGAGCCGTTTGGCGCATTGGGACTGGCTGCCGGTGCGTACCTTTTGACAACCCTGCTCACCCAGGGAATGGGAGGGCAGGTAGCCGCGCTTGTCACCGGCCCGGTGACCATCAGCGCAGCCATCAGCATGGGCGCCAACCCGCAAGCTATCGCTGTTGCCACAGCCATTGGATGTTCCGCTTCCTTTCTAACCCCCATGGCACACCCCGTCAACATCCTGATGATCGCGCCCGCCAATTACCGCTTTAAAGACTTCTTCCACGTTGGGTGGCCCCTGACTGTGCTCTGTTTCCTCGCACTGCTGGCTGGCCTGAAGCTCTTCTGGGGATTTTAAGAAAGATCCGACTGGCTTCTGCATCAGGCGGCGATCTCATCCCCTAACCCGCGCTCCAGAAACCACAAAAAACAAACAGGAAAAGAAAACCCCCCAAGAAGATCAGCGCCCTTGGCACGTGTATCCTGGAAGGGTGAAGACTTTAGATGTTCAAGAGTGGGCGCGAGAGGGCTCGAACCTCCGAACCTCACGGATGTGAACCGTGCGCTCTAACCAACTGAGCTACGCGCCCTGAAGTGCCTCGATTATAGCAAAGGAGCACTGCTTTGGCAAGATCACCGCGTTAGTCCATATAAAATGTTACTAAGATAACATCGTTAGGCCAAAAGAAAATGTTACTGGAGCCAACGATGTCCGAACAAGACCCAATGACCGTTGATGAACGCAGGAAATACATACACAAAA
>JADLFQ010000100.1 GCA_020845515.1 Anaerolineaceae bacterium
CAGTTTTATGACGGGGTGGAAGCCAATGTATTAGACAAAATGCCGGGGGAAAAGATCAGGGTTTACCGCGACTGGCATATCTACTTTCCGGAAACGACCGCACAGCAGGTGGAGATGAACTGGGACTTGCCGACCTATGACTATATTCGTGAGTTTAAACCGGATTTGATTTTGCTGGAGCGAGAAAACCTCGCTATGTTTTCCCGGCCAGAGGTGGTGGCGGAAGCAGTAGACCCGGATCGTATGGAAATGGTGCACGAATTCTATGCCGCTGCCAAAAACGGCAGGCTGGAGGGTTACCGCCAGGTGTACCAGAGGGATTTCGGCGTGGTTTTTGTGAGGGAGGAGCTGTTCAACGTGTACTTTGCACGCCGGTGAGGGCATTAACCCGAGCTCCGGGTGAGCTTTTCCTCATCAATTTGCAAGATAGCAACAACCCGAACAATGTATCTGTCCGGGTTGTTGTTTTTAACGAGAAGACAGAGTCTTTCTATTGACTGCGGATACTTGCACCGAGGTCTTGTTCCAACCGGTGGATAATGCGCTGGCGGATTTGTGCGGCTTCCTTGTCGTTCAGTGTGTGATCGGACGCTTGATAGGTCAGACTGTAAGCCATGCTTTTCTTGCCGTCACCAACCTGGGCGCCGCGGTAGATGTCGAAAAGATGTACCGCGCTCAGGAGCTTACCGCCGCCGGCAAAAAGGGTCGCGACTATTTGTTCGGCGGGTATTTCTTCCGCCACAATAACGGCAATATCCTCCAGCACGGGTGGGAATATCGCCACGGTGTGGGTATTGTGCCGGTCTGGCGTGAGGGTGAGCAAGGCGCCAACCTCAAGTTCCCCGGTGACGACGGGCAGGGCGCCCAGATCATAGCGCGCTTTGACCAGCGGGTGCAGTTCGCCGATCACACCCAGTGTGATCCCGCCAGCCAACACCTGTGCACATTTGCCGGGATGGTAATAGGGGTGCGTGATCGGTTCAAAGCGGATGTTCTCGATATGGAGTGTCTCGAGAAGCGCCTCAATCACACCTTTGAGATCAAAGAAATCCATGCTGGCACCGGCGGGGCGATCCCAGGCGGCGGCTTTGGTTTTACCGGTCATGACGACGGAGAGGCGGTGTGGCTCGGCGGGCAGGGCTTGATCGGGCCGGGGGAGGAAGACCGGACCAATTTCAAAGAAAGCAAGGCGTTCCCGCAGCCGAATATTGCGTTCCAGCACTTCCAGTGCAGAAGCCAGGAGCGAACGGCGCATGACATTACGATCTGCGGCGATGGGGTTTTGCAGGCGGATATATGGAGTATCCGGGGCGGCTAACAGGCGCGCTTCCCGTTCCGGCGATGTCAGGCGGTAGGTGACGATTTCCTGCAGGCCTGATCCAGCCAGAATGTCGCGCAGCCGTTCTTCCATCTCCTGCACGGGATTGCCGCGCTGGGGCGGCAGCTCAACGGAGAGACGTGTATCCGGGATGCTGTCGTAACCGTACAAGCGGGCAATTTCCTCAATCAGGTCGGCCTGGCCGGTCATCCCCTCGCCGATATCGGTGCGGTGGGGTGGGGTTTTGGCGTGAACAGTGTCACCATCCACCCGGCAGGTGAATTCAAGTTTCTCCAGCAAGGCGGCGATTTCAGCGGCCCAAAGCTCGATGCCCAGATGGCGCTTGACATCTGCCTCTGTAATCGTAATGACGGGATCATCTGCTGGCTGCGGATAGGCGTCTATGAGACCCTCGGCGATTTTCCCTCCGCTCCAGCAGGCAATGCGTTCCAGCCCCAACAGGACGCCCTCTTTTGCAAGTTCGGGATGGATGTTGCGGGAAAAGCGGTAAGCCGCTTCGGAATTAAGGCGCTGAGAGGCAACGGTGCGCCGGACGTTGATGAAGTTCCAGGAGGCCCCTTCCAGCAGGATGTTGCGGCTCTTTTCGGTTATCTCGCTTTCCAAACCGCCCATCACACCGGCAATTGAGAGTGCTCCGGCAGTGTCACAAACCAGAACGGTGAAATCGTCCAGCTTGCGCTCTACATTGTCCAGGGTGGTTAACTTCTCTCCGGGGCGGGCAGTGCGTGTGATAATGGTGGGGGTGTTGCCGCCGGTTCGTTCCACAAGCACATCGTAATCAAAAGCGTGGAGCGGTTCACCGAGCTCGAGCATGACGTAGTTGGTGGCGTCCACGATGCTGTTAATTGGGCGCATTCCTGCCAGCCGCAGCCGTCGCTGTACCCAATACGGACTGGGTTGGGAGGCTGCGCCGCGTATCAGGCCGAGGACAAAGCGCGGATTCAGGGCAGGCTCTAAAATTTCGATTGAAACTTGTCCTGCAATGGAAGGCGCGGCAGGCTGGATCGTCCTTTCCGGCTTGCGCAGCGGTTTGCCTGTCAGTGCGGCAATTTCACGTGCCACCCCGATCATGCAGGCGTTACGGATCATGTTCGGAAGGATGGAAATTTCGAAGACCGCGTCGCCCATGTAGTCGGCCAGTGCTGTGCCTGTGGGGGCATTTTCATCCAAGACGATGATCCCTTCGTGCTCTTCGGAAATGCCCAACTCTTTTTCAGAGCATACCATGGAGAAGGACTCGATTCCACGAATTTTTGTGTGCTTGAGGGTGGTCAACACCTGACCGGGTTGGTGTCCATCGTAGATCCTCGCGCCCTCACGAGCGTAGGCAACCTTGAGCGGCTTTTCCAGCGCCCCCTGCTCTTTATAAGGATACAGGTTCGGCGCCCCGGTCAGCACGACGAACTCCTGTGCGCCGTCGTTCAGGCGGCAAAGCACCAGCCGGTCTGCGTTTGGATGCGGCATGACTTCGTCAATTCTGGCGACGATGATCTTTTCGGGGTCCCAAGACAGGCCGTTGAAATTAAATTCGTGCTGTTCCTGGGAAGGGGCAGGCAGCCCCACCAGCCGGATCTCTTCCACTTCGAGTCCTGCCATTGTTAACAAGCGCGCCAACTGTGGCAGCGGGAGCTCAATTTCTACATAATCTTTAAGCCACGAAAGAGGTACTTTCATTCTTTTTTCTCCTCAAAAGCTTGCCGGGAAAGAAGCGGTGGTGGAAGCTCTCCGGCGCGCCCTTGTTATAATTCCCCGGTTAGAACTGCTCTAAAAAACGGATGTCATTTGCCCAGAAATGGCGGATATCTTCAATACGGTGTCTGAGGAGGGCGATCCTTTCCGGCCCCATGCCTGCGGCAAATCCGGTGAAGCGCGCTGGATCGTAACCGCCATTTTGCAGGACGATTGGATGAACCATGCCGCAGCCCATAATCTCGAGCCAACCGCTGCCCTTGCAAATTGCACATCCTTCTCCGCGGCAGATGAAGCATTCCACGTCCATCTCCGCGCTTGGTTCGGTGAAGGGGAAGTAGGAGGGGCGCAGACGTGTGCGTACGTCCTCACCGTACATGCGGCGGGCAAAGTCAATCAGCGTGCCTTTGAATTCGCTGAAGGTGATGCCTTCGCCGACGGCCAGCACTTCTACCTGGTTGAACTGGATCTCCGACCGGGCGCTGATCTGTTCGTAGCGGTAGCACATCCCCGGCAGGATAACGCGAATGGGCTCCGGGGCGTATTCGCGCATTACCCGGATCTGCCCCGGCGAGGTGTGCGTGCGCAGGAGCATCCCTTCATTGGTTGTGTGGAAGGTGTCCCACATATCCCGCGCCGGGTGGTAAGCCGGAATATTGAGCAATTCAAAATTGTACTCATCGGTTTCGATATCCGGCGCCAGGTAAATTTGGAAACCCATTTCGGCAAAGATGCGGTAAATACGCCGCAGCGTCTGGGTGCTGGGGTGCAGTCTGCCGCGCTCCGGCTGGCGCCCAGGCAAGGTGACATCCAGCCGATCTTGTTCCAGTGAGCTTCGCAGGGCTGTTTCCTGTAACCGGTTTTCATATTCTTCGTAGGCGCTTTCAAGCGCTTGTTTGACCTGGTTGGCTCGCTGCCCAACCAGCGGCCTCTCTTCTTTGGATACCTCGCCTAAACGGCTGAAAATACGCATCACCGGAGCGCTGCGCCCCAAGTTCGCGCTGCGCCATACCTGCAACCCGGTTTGCTCCTGTACGGCTTGCAGGGTTTCCAGCGCGCGGACTTGAATTTGCGCCAACTCTTGCAACAATCCTTGTTCTTCCAACATCCTTGCCTCCATCTTCTATGGCTCAAAAAAAACCCATCCCACATCTAGGGACAGGCTATGCCGCGGTACCACCCTGTTTGGCTGCCTCAGCAGCCCACTTTGCCCAACGGCCGCCTTCCCGCTTGCGGGAGGGGCGATTGGCTGCGCGGGATAACGCTGCGCCGTGCGTTCCGAACTACTGGCCTTTTTAGAAGGCGTTCCCACGGAAGGCTCGGGAGAGAACTTCAACAAGCTGCCGCCGTGCAAGGGTTCCAGTCCATGCCCTTGCTTCCCTGTCGGTTTTCGCGGGTTTACTTTTCTCCGTCGCTGCCTTTCTATCTTACTGGATAAATTATCCCCTAAACTGCCGGGCTGTCAAGGGGAGCGCGTTAGTCCATATAAAATGTTACTAAGATAACATCGTTAGGCCAAAAGAAAATGTTACTGGAGCCAACGATGTCCGAACAAGACCCAATGACCGTTGATGAACGCAGGAAATACATACACAAAA
>JADLFQ010000101.1 GCA_020845515.1 Anaerolineaceae bacterium
ATTGATTATCTGTGCAAGAATCAACCGGAACAGATTGCTTACGTGTCATGTGACCCGGCTACTCTTGCGCGCGACTTGCGGAAATTGATTGCGTGTGGTTTTACCCTGCACTCCGTGGCTCCATTTGACTTTTTCCCGCAAACCTACCATGTTGAGTGCGTGGTATTGATGTCAAGGGTAAAAAATTGAGTGTGTGAAAAGTCCAGTAAATAAGGGCTTTTCGGGATTTTGGGGTGAAAACCCGACGTGCTAAAATCATCAAAATATCGTTTCATGGGAACAAGTCCAATAGCATGATTATTTCAGTGACAGAGCGATTTAGATGTCGTCACTTGGTGAGTGTACGATTTAGATGTTTTGGCTTTTTGGGGCCTCGCGAGTGAACGATTTAGATGTTTTTTGAAAAAGCTGAGGTTGTGTGGTCAGGTTGGATGTGGAGTTATTATTTTAAACTGATTATAACTCCTTATCAGATATAAAAGGAGAGAAACCATTATGCAATACAAGATTTTGAGCTTGCCCATAACCATGCCCTTTGGCAATACTGAAAATACCGTTTATCCAACCTTGCTGTGGGATGAGCAAAACATTATTCTTGTTGATTGCGGTTTCATCGGCTCTCTTACCATCATTGAAAAGGAGCTGTCGCAACACGGCCTGTCCGCAGAACGGCTTACTGGTTTGGTGCTGACACATCATGATCACGACCATATGGGGGCGGCAGCCGCTTTGAAAAGGGTAAATCCTAATTTGAAGATATATGCCTCTCAAGCGGAAGCACCCTATATTTCCGCTGAAGAAAAGCCGCTTCGGTTGTGTCAGGCAGAGGAAATGCAAAAAAATCTTCCGCCGGAACAGCAGGATTTCGGCAAGGTATTTTGTGATATGCTACGTCGGGTTGAGCCGATTTTAGTGGACGAACTTCTGCATGATGGCGATAACATGGGCTGGTGCGGCGGTTGCCGTATTATCGCCACACCGGGGCACACGCCCGGGCATATTTCGCTGCTTATGGAAAAGGATTGGATTGTCATAACAGGTGACGCAATGGCTTTGGAGGACGGCAAGCCGGTAATTGCAAACCCACAGTTTACATTGGACATTGAGCAGGCTGAGAGCTCCATGAACAAACTACTGTCGCTCAAAGCGAATGCCTATTATTGTTATCACGGTGGTGCGCATGGCAAGGATATAGGCTCGACTAAAGATTATACGTAGTTTTTATTTTGAAAAATAAAGAGATAAAGATTATATGCTAACCAGTGGGTTGTGCATAATAAACTTGAGGAGGTTGCTTATATGCAATATGGACCAGACCCAGATTCTATTTATCCAAATGAAAATATAAAAAGTGTATGCTTTATCAAAAATGTAATTAAACGCCCCAATATTATAGTTGGGGGCTATACCTACTATAGCGACCCTGCTGGCCCGGAACGGTTTGAAGCGCACGTTACGCATCATTATGAATTTTTAGGTGATAGGCTTATCATTGGAAAATTCTGCGCTATAGCAAAAGGCATTGAGTTTATAATGAATGGTGCAAATCACAGAATGTGCAGCGTCACTACCTATCCTTTTAACATTATGGGACATGGTTGGGAAAAGGCAACTCCGGCACTTGAGGATTTACCTTTCAAAGGAGATACTGTTGTCGGCAATGATGTATGGATGGGTCAAAATGTGACTGTAATGCCCGGCGTGCATATTGGTGATGGGGCAATTGTTGCTGCCAATTCAGTAGTTACAAAGGATATACCGGATTATCATATTGTTGGTGGAAATCCCGCCAGAATTATTAAGAAAAGGTTTGACGATGACCTCATTCGCTCCTTGTTAGAAATTAAATGGTGGGATTGGCCTGCTAAAAAGATTTTTGATAATCTCGAAATCCTATGCAACGGAGATTTAACAAGAATAAAGGACATCAAGTAACTTGTTATGACAAGGCATAATATTTTCAATCCTATAATTATGCAAGGCACCCTACGTCATAATTTCGTAGAGCGCCTTGCTTGTTTTCAAACCTGTTCATTAACATCCACCGCCACGCCGGGCTTAAACTCAACAGTGAATTTGTCCTCAAAAATAGTAACTTTTTCAATCAGCCCATAAAGGCGGTTAAGTGGTCAGGTTAGATGTCAGGGGTCGCGAGTGGTCAGGTTGGATGTTGATTTGAAACAGGCTGTTTTTGCAGCGATAAATAGGAATTTAGAGGTAGGGCTAATGATGAATATTGTCATAAGGGAATTCAACAAAAATGATATTGACCAAATGATTTGTATTTGGAATGCTATTGTAGAAGAGGGAATTGCTTTCCCTCATACGGAGCAGCTAAACTTTGAAAATGGATTGGAATTTTTTACAGGGCAGTCTTTCACGGGTGTTGCCGAGGACACGGACAACAACGAGATACTCGGCGTGTATATTCTGCATCCAAATAATATTGGCAGATGTGGACATATTTCAAATGCAAGTTATGGAGTCAAACAAAATCGGAGAGGTTTGCACATCGGAGAAAAATTAGTATGCCACTGCTTGCAGAAAGCAAAGGAACTCGGATTTACAATATTACAATTCAATGCGGTTGTCAGCACAAATTACGGTGCACTCCATCTTTACGAAAAGCTTGGTTTTATTAAACTCGGAATCATTCCGGGAGGATTTTTGATGAAAGACGGAACATATCAGGACATTATTCCACATTATCGTTCATTATGAGTATAACAGGAAACCCACAAATTCCAATTTGTCTGCGGGTTTAAACGCAAAAAAAGAGCAAGACAGGGACACCCTACATAGAGTGTCTTACTCTTTTTTATGCCTATTCATCAACATCCACCGCCACGCCGGACTTAAACTCAACAGTGAATTTGTCCTCAAAAATAGTAACTTTTTTAATCAGCCCATAAAGGCGATTTTTGATGGTTGAGTGGTCAGGTTAGATATAAGCATGAAAAACCTTGATTTACAAGGGGGAAATATAATTTTGGAGGTGAATCAAGTGGATAAAAAATTGTTTATTCAAGCAACCGGGAAATACCTTTCTGGAGTAACACTGTTTTCAGTGTTGGTGTTTATTCCTGCGGGAACTCTAAATTATTGGAACGCCTGGTTGTTAATGGGGATCCTTTTTATTCCGATGCTTATTATCGGAATAGTTTTGGCGCTCAAGAACCCGGAGCTTTTGCGAAAGCGGCTCAATTCAAAGGAAAAAGAAACCGAGCAGAAGAGTGTTGTATTATTTGGGAGTTTGATCTTTGTTCTCGGTTTTGTTATTGCTGGATTGGATTATCGCCATCAATGGCTTGTTTTACCCAAATGGCTTGTAATAGCTGCGACCGTACTATTTTTGTCCGCGTATCTGCTTTATGTGGAGGTATTGCGTGAAAATATATACTTGTCAAGGACAGTAGAAGTTCAGGAAAACCAGAAGATCATAGATACAGGGCTGTATGGGATTGTAAGGCACCCAATGTATACGTCCACAATATTGCTGTTTTTGGCTATGCCTTTGGTGCTTGGTTCCTTCTTTTCCTTTATTGTTTTTCTGACATACCCGGTAATTATGACAAAAAGAATCAAGAATGAAGAGCAAGTGCTGGGAAAATGCCTGTCAGGATATTCAGAATATAAAAAGCGGGTAAAGTATAGAGTTATTCCTTTTATCTGGTAATGTTAATTTTGTTTTACCAGTATCATGGAGCAGCCGGCCGTGAAAAATACATTAAGGCTTCGTAAATTTTGTTCGTTGTGATCAGGGGAAAAGACGACGTGTCTTAACTTCTGCGACGGCATCGGGGCGATAGCGAAACAAGCGCGCCGGGCGTCCTTCACCGAGCCGGTGGTGAGGGGTGGGCTCAATAATGCCGGCTTTGAGAATCCGCCGACGGAAATTACGCTTATCCAATACCTCACCAAGGATGATTTCATAGGTGGCTTGAAGTTCGCTGAGGCTGAAATTTTCTGGCAGCAGTTCAAAACCCACAGCCGAATATTCCAATTTATAGCGCAGTCGCCGCAGGGCATATTGTAAAATCTCGTCGTGTCCGGCAACCAGTGAAGGCACTGAACCAACTGGAAACCACTTTGCCTCGGAGGGTTTGCCAGTCTGGGGGGGTAAAATTGCAGCCTGAGGTACCAGGGCAAAGTAGACAATCGAGATTGCTGCCCTTTCCGAGCTTCCATAGGTGTATAGTTGTTCGAGATATGACTGCTGATTGATGTATTCCGAAAGGCATTCACTGGCGGCATATTCCAGGGATGAACAATCCTGTACCAGGTCGCCGGGAATTGCCCAAGGTGAGTTTTCGTCGCTTGAATTTTTGAGGACAAGCAGAGCCTGTAATTTCTTCTCTTGTACGCTAAATCCAACAACACGCACCTCAACCGAGGGGCATTGGTCTTCTGGAGGGGGGCGGAGAGGGTGTCTATTCATCTTCAGGCCTTTTTATGATTATAGCCGGATTGCACGAAAGTTCAAACGCACTATAATAGTAAAATCAACAAGAGGAACTTTAAGCAACTTGAAAGGCAACCCCGAAAGAAGAGGGCATATGAAACAGAGAAGTTTTCGATTGATCGCGGTGGTGTTTTTATTTTTGACCAGTCTGGCATGCGCTCTTCCTTTCGGAGCGCCACCGGCAACTGACATGCCTCCGACGCCTAATTGGACGATGACCGCGCTCTTTAGCTCTGGAATTTTAGGATCTTTGACTCCGGAACCGGAAGAAAAGATTGAAGAGACCTCAATCTCCACTTTGCCTCCCACATTGACTCTTACCCCCGAAGTAATTGCCCCAACTCTCACGGAAACTCCGGCTCCGACGTTTACCATTGCTCCGACGACAGCAGTTCCCCCAACGGCCGCGCCAGTACGGCCCGGGCCGGTGGCCCTGGCATATTTTACCAACCAGCCGCCGGTTCTGGATGGCAACTGGGATGACTTCAAACCGGTGGAATATGGCGCTGGTTATGTAACCTACGGGGCCGCGTCCTGGAGTGGGGCGCAGGATTTGAGCAGTTCTTTCCGGTTGGAATGGGATAATCAGTTTTTCTATGTCGCTGCACGTGTAATTGATGACGTTTACGTACAGAATTCAACAGGAAACTATCTTTATCTGGGTGATAGCTTGGAGATCTTGCTGGATACGGATCTTTATGGAGATTTTTACGCAAATCAGCTCACCGAGGATGATTTTCAATTGGGAATCTCACCGGGTCTGTATGGGGTATCAGGCGTCAAAGAAGCTTACTTATGGTATCCGCGAAGTGTACGCGGCACACGCACCCAGGTGGTAGCTGCTTCAACCGCGATCGCAGGAGGTTACCAGGTGGAGGCGGCGATCCCTTGGGGTGTTTTCAACCTTGTGCCGGCGGAAGGAGACCACTACGGTTTCGCGTTTTCTGTTTCGGATAATGACAAGACAGGAACAAGCATCCAGCAGAGCATGGTTTCGAACAATGCAAATCGGCATTTGACGATGCCAATGACGTGGGGCGAACTAGTACTGATCCGCTAGAGCCTCTTGAATTAAACATTATGGCGGCGCGCAAAATTATCCATCTGGACCTCGACGCTTTTTATTGTGCCGTTGAGGAGTTGCGCGACCCCACTCTGCGGGGAAAAGCTTTTGCTGTCGGCGGAAAACCTGACGAACGCGGTGTTGTTGCATCATGTTCTTATGCTGCCCGGCAATTTGGCGTTCATTCTGCCATGCCGATGGCAAAGGCAATACGTCTTTGTAGAGATTTAGTTCTCGTACCCCCCCACCGTCAGGCTTATATGGAGGCGTCCCATCAGGTGATGGAAATTCTACGATCGGTAACACCTCTGGTGGAGCAAATTTCCATAGATGAAGCATTTCTGGATGTAGGGTCTTTGAATGAGGAAATTGGGGAAATTGCTAAAAATCTACAGGCACGTATTCACCGGGAGACGCGCCTGCCTTGCTCTTTAGGGGCGGCAGTTAATAAGCTGACCGCTAAAATTGCTAATGACGTCGGCAAAGCTGCACAGCGCGGCACAACGCCTCCCAGAGCGATCACGATTGTGCCGCCTGGCTCTGAGAGCAAATTTCTCGCGCCCCTGGCTGTGCAGATGTTATGGGGAGTTGGGCCAAAAACCGCCGAACGCCTGAGGAGTAAAGGAGTTTATACCATTGGCCAGGTTGCCGAACTGCCAGAAAAGGAATTAATCAAAGAATTCGGTAGAAATGGGTATGAACTTGCACAGAGGGCGCGAGGTTTGGACGACCGGCCTGTATCAACTGAGCACGAAATAAAGTCCATCAGCCAGGAAACAACTTTCCAGAAGGATGTGCGGGATGAGGAAATTCTTTACCAAACGATACGGGATTTAGTTAAGCAGGTGGTTGGGCGGTTGTGTGAACATGAATTTATAGCTGGCACCATTCGATTAAAGATTCGCTGGTCGGATTTTACCACCCTATCGCGCCAGTTTACGCTCGCTCAACCAACCGATCAGGAGTCTGTTTTGGTTAAGGTGGCTGAGACACTTTTTTCGCAGGTGTGGAAACGGGGGAGTGCTGTGCGCCTGTTAGGAGTGGGAGCAAGCAACTTGAAACAAGGTGCGCGCCAATTGAGTCTATGGGATACCCCAAATGAGCGAGAGCAGAAAAGTGCGCGAGCAATGGAGCAGCTTTACGAGCGGTTTGGAGCGCTAGTGATCCAACGCGGTCACAAGCCGGAAAAAAAGTGATAAATACGCTTAATAGAACACTTGACGGTTTAATGGAGGTGCTGGTATCATATCCGGCGCGCCACCGTAGCTCAGCTGGCAGAGCAGACGATTCGTAATCGTCAGGTCAAGGGTTCGACCCCCTTCGGTGGCTCTGCCCTGTAGGCGTAGAATCGTCGGGAAGGTAGTAGTAAATCGTTCCGGCGATTTTGTCGTTTAAACGCTCAATGTCTATGCGGTCAATCAGGCTGTGAAGCCAGCGGCGCA
>JADLFQ010000102.1 GCA_020845515.1 Anaerolineaceae bacterium
GCAGCCATATCCACCAGCCGCCAGCACCAGATGTCCAGCCGCTTCACACCAAGTTTGGAGAAAGCCTCCACCCGGTCAAGCAGCGGTCTGTCAGTAAACCAAAAGTCAAGATAACCCGTGAACTCCACTGAAGTACTCTCCTTTCAAAGGTGGATTAATCGTGCGCTCTTAATTGTAGTGGAGGATATTGCCACCCAGGAACTGGAACTTGGACAAATCATTAAGCTCCAATTAAACCATGATAAATAAATTTACCCTTAGTGTCAAGTGACATTTGACAGGAAAACTCAAGGCCAGGCAGGGGCTTTATTGGGCAGCCGCTTTCTGCTTATCTGCGGTGACTTCCCTAATCTGTACAGTAACTCCCTCTTTTTTATAGTGTTTCATTAAATATATTCTCATGATTTCCCAATAAGGAGGCAGCATGTTTAATAATTTCTTATCGGCAAAAGGTCTCGATATTGTATTGTTCATTGTAATCATGCTTCTTTTTGTAGGCACCCTTGTGTTTATGGCGTCTCAACAAAAGAAACACGTCAAGTTTGGCGCCCGGGTTCTATGGGCATTAGTGCTTGGGATCGTATTTGGACTAATCCTGCAATTGGTGTTTGGGGCAACTTCCAACGCAGTCAAGCTCTCACTTGGCTGGATTAAACTGGTAGGAAATATCTATGTAGGCTTTCTACAGATGATTATCATCCCGCTGGTATTGGTGTCCATCATGACGGCAATAGCCAATATGTCCGGGCAAAAAAATATTGGCAAAGTGACCAGTTCAATTATTGGTGTTTTGTTGATCACAACAGCAATCGCAGCTCTTATCGGCGCACTGACAACCGGGCTGTTTGGTTTAAATACGGAAGGGCTGGCCAAAGATGAAGCTCGCGTAACTGCTCTGGAGACACGATCAGAAGATGTTAATCAAACCGATATTACCGGTCAAATATACTCATTCATCCCAACAAACGCATTCAGAGATATGACCGGAGCCCGCAGCACTTCAACGATCGCTGTCGTAATCTTCGCCACTTTTCTCGGATTTGGCATGTTGGGCGTATCCAGGAAGAAACCAGCTCTCTTCGAAACTTTACGGCATGGTTTGGACGCGCTGCAAGCCATGGTTATGGAAGTGGTCAAGATTGTTTTACGGCTGACCCCCTATGGGATTATGGCGCTAATTACTTCTTTTGTGGTGGGCAGCAATTGGGAACAAATTCTCAAGTTGGTTAACTTTGTCTTGATCTCTTACCTGGCCATACTTATTATGTACCTGGTCCATTTTGTAATTCTGGCTGCGTTTGGGATGAACCCGATTACCTATCTAACGAAAGCCTGGTCAACGCTGGTATTTGCATTCTTTTCACGAACCAGTGCTGGAACGCTGCCAATGACCGTCAAAACCCAAACTGACCGGTTGGGCGTACCCGAAGGAATTGCGAATATTGGTTCATCGCTGGCATTGACGATAGGTCAAAACGGATGCGCGGGCATCTACCCTGCCATGCTGGCTGTCATGGTTGCCCCCAGCCTCGGGATTAACCCCTTCGACCCCCTTTTCCTGCTCAAATTAGTACTGATTGTCACCATCAGCTCGTTCGGTATTGCTGGTGTGGGCGGGGGCGCAACCTTTGCAGGGTTGGTGGTTTTATCATCCATGGGTTTCCCAGTATGGATCGCGGCTTTGTTGATCTCCATTGAACCGCTGATTGACATGGCCCGGACTTCATTGAATGTAAGCGATGCTTTTGTAGCCAATCTGGTGACTGCAAAACTTCAGGGACAACTCAACATGGAAATATACAATAATCCATCAAATGATATGATTGAAGAGGCTGTTTAAGATTGAGCTTACGCTTATAATGAATAAAAGTGCAAGGGGTAAGGTAAGATTTTTTGTCTTGCAAAACCCCTTGCATGTAACCTTTTCCAGGTAGAGAAAGTCAAATGAGGTAGCCGATTGGATGCAAAAGTAACATGGTCACAAAGATTGTCATTTGTCGGTACGGCTGATTCTGGATTTGAAGTGCCGCTTGGTGTCATCAAAGATCAAGGTGGAGATGATGATGGCTTTCGCCCGATGGAACTGCTATTAATCGGTTTGGCAGGCTGCACTGGAATGGACGCAATTTCAATTATGCAGAAAAAAGGGCAGGATGTAACTGCTTTTGAAGTGCGCGTACATGCTGATCGTACAGATCAACACCCGAAAGTTTTCACCTCAATCGTCATTGAATATGTGTTTGCCGGCCACAATTTGGATCGTGCTGCTGCGGAACGGTCAGTTCAGCTTTCGGCGGAACGTTATTGTCCAGCCCAGGCCCTATTCAAGAAGGCAGTTCCAATTGAAATGATTATTACTCTGAACGAAGCTTGATTAACGCTCTGCAGACCGCGATTGTGAATGAGATTTGAAATTTAAAAACTTCTCGCCAATTTTTTGCTGGATTCTCGCCTGAACTCCGCGCGAACTTTCGATTTAAGTAATAAAATTAAAGATGATTTCTTTTTTAATCAAACTCACCTTTGTAATTTAGCATAACTTTTTCTGAAAGGATAAGAAATGGCGGAAATTGTTAAAGAGAAGTATTCGGGAGGGACTTTTATCAAATCCCGGGAAGAGGAATGGCTGGAGTTCTTATCGGATCATCCCCGCTATGCCTTGACGGGCAGGCTGGATGCTTTGCGCAGTCATGACTATTCCATTTTGGATCAACAGGGGCACACTTATTTGGATTTTACCGGCGCCGGATTATATGGGCGCAGACAGATTGAAGCACATAGCCATTTCTTGCTCCACAACGTTCTTGGAAACCCGCATTCATCCAATCCAACCTCACAAGCCATGACTGACCTTGTGGAAAAAGTACGATTATCCGTACTGGATTTTGTTCATGCCGATCCAAAGGAATATGTCTGCATATTCACTCAAAACGCCAGCGGCGCACTAAAACTGATTGGTGAATCCTTTCCCTTTGAGGAAGGTTCTCAATATCTTCTGACGTATGATAACCATAATTCTGTCAACGGTATTCGGGAATTTGCTCGTGCGCGCGGAGCTAAAATTAATTACCTTCCGATTGAATTACCTGAAATGCGCATTAATGGCGAGGAATTAGTATCCAGGCTGTCATCCATCAATAATTCAACAGCAAATTTGTTTGCGTACCCAGCCCAATCGAATTTTTCCGGTGTGCAGCATTCTTTGGAGTGGATTGCAAAGGCACAAAAACTTGGCTGGTCAGTTTTGTTGGATGCTGCCGCTTTCCTTCCGACCAATGAGCTCGATTTATCACTTGTCCATCCTGACTTTGTAGTTTGCTCATTTTACAAATTATTTGGTTACCCAACAGGTGTTGGTGCGCTGATTGCAAGACGCGAGGCGCTCGCAGCACTGAAACGCCCCTGGTTTGCTGGCGGAACAATCACAGTTGCCTCAGTTAAAAGTGACCGGTATTATTTGCACCTCGGTTCAGAAGGTTTCGAAGACGGCACACTTAATTTTCTAAGCCTTCCAAGTGTTGAATTCGGATTGAACCATATTCGAGAACTTGGTTACACCATGATTCACGAGCGTGTGATGGACCTGACAGATTGGCTTATTCATAAACTAAGCGGGCTAAGGCATGCGAGCGGTCTTCCGCTTATAAAAATTTACGGCCCCCTTGAAACTTTACACCGCGGCGCCACTCTGGCAATGAATTTTTTCGACCAGGAAGGGCACTTTATAGACCATAAGAAAATCGAACTGGCCGCAAACAACCAGAAAATCTCTATTCGAACTGGCTGCTTTTGTAATCCGGGCGATGGAGAATTAGCTTTGGGCTTTACAGAAAATGAATTAACAGCATGTTTTTCATCAAAGCAGCGCATGGAATATGAGGATTTCCGCAGATGTTTGGATGATAAAAGCACAGGCGCAGTCCGAATATCCTTGGGTCTTATTTCCAACTTTGCAGATGTTTATAAGATAGTATCTTTGTGTACAGATTTCTTAAATAAAAGCCATTTGGAAATATAAAAATGGCCTCTTCTTAAGAAGGCACATAAAAAACCACCGGACTTTTGTTTCCGGTGGTTTTTAGTTTTATGGTTAATTCCATTTGGCAAATCAACTGTTTCAGGAGGCTTTTTTCGGCATCGTTTGTCACGCCGCGCGGAAACAGGTTCAGCCTCCCAGCGCTTAAGTTCAGCAACTATGGACTTCGTGCAGGTTTCCTGCGCGTGGTACATCGCCGCGGCGCCCGGCGGGGTTCAAGGACTACAACACTGTGTACAAGCGATCTCCAACCTGCCGGCGTGTGTGCAATGAGTGCTTTTCCTGCTCCCGCAGCTACTTCGCTTTGACTTCGATTAACACCTGCGTTGTATTGTCAGTGCCCATGATCGTGATAAGCACCTGGCTTTGGTCATTTGAATAGCTTAAGCGATCTATTCCAGGAATTTGAACACCCGCATCTTCCTGTTTCCAACCATAGGCCGGCATCTGTCCCTGATAAAAATTCTTAACATCCTCGGCTGCTAGTTTTACAGTATAGACAAGATTTGTCGGCGAGGAGACTTGTATGGAAACCTCCCCTTCAACAATCGGGATATCCTTGGGTGGTTCACCGGTTGTCTCGGAAGAGAAGTCGTCCACACCGACTTCGATCGTCTTCATAATATCCTCGGGGGAGACGCCCGCCTCGGTAGCATAAGCCCCGGCTGTTTCAAGCAGGCCCCCTGGTAATTCCGACGCAATTGCCATGCCGGTTTCTTCGATTCCGCTCAGCGGATTCAGTCCTGACAGCGAGATCGGACAAGCACAAGCCACAGTAAGAACCGCCAGCAAAACAAACCCTGTAAATAACTGTCTCCTGGATTTCATTTTTTTCTCCTCTGGAACTTCTCAACCAATGAAGCAATCAAACACTCTTAATCCATTTATGGATAAAAAAATTATAGCACGGCTGCCAAATATCCTTTAAAAGAAACTGTTCTGGCATTGGGAAAAGAAGAATTGAAACGATCACCCAAACTCCTCGCATACACGCTATAATCAATTCGATGAACACAAAAAAACCCCAAATTCTCCTCACCAACGATGACGGCATTCGCAGCCCCGGGTTGTGGGCAGCTGCCGAAGCGCTTTCAGAAGTCGGGTACGTGCATGTCACTGCGCCGCGTGACCAGTTTTCTGGCGCCGGGCGCAGCCTGCCCTCCACTTCCGATGGGCGCATTGAAAAGCAGGTTATGACGGTACACGGCCAGCAATGGGATGTCTACGCCATCGGTGGATCCCCGGCGCAGACTGTCTTGCATGGCGTACTTGACATCCTGCCGGAACGCCCCGACCTGGTGGTTTCCGGCATTAATTACGGCGAGAACCTGGGGCACAGCATTCTTTCCTCCGGCACGGTGGGGGCAGCCTTTGAGGCCGCCTCAATTGGCATTAAGGCATTGGCTGTTTCATTAGAGTTGAAGGATATTACCGGTGACCTCACACACTCCCCCGATGTTGACTTCTCTACCGCAGCTTTTTTTACAGCAAAGTTCGCCCGTCTCCTTTTGGAGAGCCACATGCCTCCGGATGTGGATTTATTAAAGATAGATCTTCCATTTGACGCCACGCCGGATACTCCCTGGCGTATCACCCGTCAGGGCAAACACCGCTATTACTCCCCCTTTCCCGGCACACTCAAAGCCTTTAAAGAAGCCAGGTATCTTGACGACCGCCTATCCATTCGACCCGAAGATGTGCCGCCAGATTCAGATATCCACGCCCTGATGTTTGACCGCATAGTCTCCGCCACCCCGCTCAGTCTGGATCTCACCTCGCGAGTTGATCTTGCAGACCTCGAGCGCTCATTGCGCAGCCATTTTTGATTTCCGCTTCAGACCTCATCCGGCTTGCACTCAAACACCCTTAATTGTTCGATTCCACTTGCCATTCAAGCGGATATCGATTAACCTTGCCTCCTATGCGGCTCAAGGGAAACCTCATTCTGTTATTGGTGGCAATCATCTGGGGAGTTGCTTTTGTCGCCCAACGGGTCGCGGCGCAGACGATTGGGCCCTTTCTTTTTAACGGGGCACGCTTCTTATTGGCTGCGGCAGTGCTGCTTCCATTTACCCGCCCGGCGCAGCACAAACCAAAGAAAAGCGCCCTGCCCTGGATGGGAGCCGCGGGCGTGCTGCTCTTTGCCGCCAGCGGTTTACAACAAGCCGGCATGCGCTGGACAACTGCTGCAAACGCCGGTTTTATCACCACGCTATACGTTGTCTTCGTTCCGCTGCTCTTGCTCATCTTCTGGAGACAGCGCCTGCCTTGGTTAAACTGGGCTGCCGCCTTTCTGGCAATTACCGGCGTCAAGCTGCTCAGCTCTCCGGGTCAGTTGCACCTTTCACCCGGCGATGGACTGGAACTGGCCGGTTCGGTGGTATGGGCATTGCATGTTATCCTTGTGAGCCGCGCCGCTGAGCGCCTGGATGCTCTGCAATTCTCGCTTGGGCAGTACCTGGTATGCGGGCTGCTCAACCTGGTTGCCGCCTTCTGGCTGGATTGGGAATCTATCAGCGGTCTGCTTATCGCCGGTTGGGCAATTGTGTTCGGTGGTATCGTCTCGGTTGGGTTGGGGCATACGCTGCAAGTGGTCGGCCAGAAATACTCACCTCCCACCGACGCCGCACTCATCCTCAGTTCAGAGGCCGTCTTCGCCGCCCTGTCCGGTTACCTTTTTCTAAAGGAAGGTTTGCAGCCCATCCAACTGGCAGGCTGCGGTTTGATCCTGGCGGCTATCCTGATCGCGCAGCTTTGGGGCGCTCGGCAAAGCGCCGGACAAACACACAGCCCCGCTCTAACGTCGGGGCTGGACTAAACTTCCGTCTCCTGTCAGGGAAAGATACTTTACGTTAAATATTAAACCGCACGTGCATGATCTCCCCGTCTTTCACCAGGTATTCCTTGCCCTCCAACCGCAGTTTCCCTTTCCCTTTGGCCTCGTTCAGCCCGCCCAGCGCAATCAATTCTTCATAGCCGATCACCTCGGCGCGGATAAAGCCCTTCTGTAAATCAGAGTGAATCTCACCGGCGGCTTCATGCGCGTTAGCTCCGCGCCGCACCGTCCAGGCTCTCACTTCGTCCTCACCCACCGTAAAGAAGGATTGCAAACCGAGCAGATCGTAAGACAGGCGAATAACCCGGTTGAGGCTGGGTTCATCAATGCCATACTCCTCCAGGAAGACGCCGGCATCTTCAGTCGAAAGCTGGGCAATATCCATTTCCAATTTTCCCTTGAGCGCTACAATCTTCGTATGCTGGTGTACGGAGGCTATAACCGGTGCATCCTGATTTTCGGCGATGTTGAGCACAATCAGCATCGGCTTGCGGCTGAGAAAGCCAAAGCCCGATAGAATTTTCTCCTCCTCCGCGGAAATTTCCACATCGCGCAGCGGTGTTTCAGCGGCCAACGCCTCGTTGAAACGTTCAAACAGCGCAAGCTCGCGTTCCACCACAGCTTTATCGCGGCCCGCACCCTTTTTACGCTCCTCCGCCAGGCGTTCCAGTTTACGTTCGACGGCAATCAGGTCATTGAGGATGAACTCAGCTTCCATCGTTGCGATATCCCGCTGCGCATCCACACTGCCGGCAGGATGTGGTACGCTTTCATCCTCAAAACAACGTACAACTTCAATGAAACCATCCATCTGCGTGAGTTGGTTGAGCAGCGCACCGGAAATGCCCGTCTTGCCCGCGCTGCCATCCAGCCCGGCAATGTCGGCATAGGTAACCTTGGTATAAATGGTCTTGCGCGGTTTGAACATGCCGGAAAGCACATCCACACGCGGATCCGGCACATCCACCACGCCCGTATGCACTTCCATCTTTCCGCTCACCGCGCCGGTCGGCTGGCTGCCGCGCGTCAATGCATTAAAAAGTGTTGTTTTCCCGGACTGCGGGAGGCCAATAATTCCCAGGCGCATAATGATTTACTTGACCCTTCTGAAAAGATTAGATATACTCTATGCACAACGCCGGAGTGGCGGAACAGGCAGACGCGCACGACTCAAAATCGTGTACCTTCGGGTATGTGGGTTCGATTCCCACCTTCGGCATCAGCATTATAACATAAGCCCCTTACTGCACTTCCCCGGCAGTCAGGGGTTTTGTTAAAAATGAGAAATTTCTCATACTCTAAAAAATGGTCCACTCAACCCCCAGCCCCCATTATAATTACAGCGTGTTTCTAAAAATAGCGATTCGGATATTCTTCATGCTGATGTTCGCCAGCGGCTTTTTTATGCCCGCCGTTGCGGTGAAAGCAGCACCTCCCGTCGCTCCGCCGGCACAAACGGGAGACGTTACCGCTTTTGATCTCATCATCGCGATGAATACCCTGCGCGTCTCCCATGGGCTGCCCGCCCTGGTGGAAGATCCAATCATTGACGCCGTTGCCCAATCCACCGCCGAGATCATGGCCGCGAACCAGATGTCCTGGCACATAGGCGATGTATCCGGGCGTTTATCCAGCGCGGGGTATGGGGGCGGAGCAAAAGTCTGGGCAACTGAAAATTTCTCGGTGGGCAGCAATTCTTCGATTGACCAGATCATGCTGACCTGGGCGGATGATTCCCACATGATCCCTGCCGTCAACCCGGCCTACTGTCACGTGGGCGCCGGCACAGCCAAATCTGCCAATGGCATGACCTACTATGTTTTGCAGGCAGCCTATGTCTCCGGAAAATCCTGCGGCGAATACAAATCCCCTTCCAGCTCGGGCACAGGCAGCACCGGCAATACCGGCAACGCACCTTCCACCCTTTCTCAACTGATCGTCGCGGTCGAGATCGCCACCCCAGACGCTGATGGCAGAATCTTCCATATCGTGAGAGCCGGCCAATCCTTCTGGTCAATCGCAGTGGCTTACCGCATTACCATCAAAGACCTTGAAGTCTGGAACAACATCTCACAGAGCGCAGGCCTTCAAATCGGCCAGCGGTTGTTTATCCCCAGCAGCAACACTGCCGGTTACGCGACGCCAACGCCAATCGGCATGGTTCAGCTTGGCACTCCGGATGCAGACGGCAAGATCGTCCACACCGTCTCCGCTTACCAAACGCTCACCTCCATCTCCCAGGCGTATGGAGTACAAATCCCTGCTCTTTTGACGCTCAACGGCATCAGCGAAGACTGGCCGCTGCAAATCGGTCAGAAGCTGATCATTACGACGGGTTCAATAACGCCAAGCCCCACCCCGCGCCCCTTGACCCCCGCCGAAAAACTAACCCCTGCCAGCGATGGCAAATATTACCACGAGGTGCAAAGCGGCCAAACTCTCTCCTGGATCTCGGAACTCTACAACATTACGATAAACGATTTAATGGCCTGGAACGGATTGAGCGGGAACTCGATCATCTACCCCAGTCAAAAACTGGTGCTGCACGTGACCCCGCCTGCCACCATCACGCCGACACCCGCCCCAGCCACAATCACCCCCACGCGAGTGCCCCCCACTGCCACCACCACGCCAACCCTCATCCGCACCGCCGCTTCTCCCACTGCTTCCGTGCAATCCTCCGCAATAGGAGGCGCCAACCCGGTGCTCTGGCTCGGCCTGGTGGGCATCCTGGCCGCGGCCGGATTTGTCTTCGCACATTTTTACCCGCGCCTGAAACGCCCGTAATTTCTTTAGCCTAAATCTACATCCTCGCCGCGAATATATGCCTCGGTGTACTCGTGCGCCAGTTCATCTTTGATCTGCTTGGGCGGCGTTTTCATGAAATAAGAAGAAGGTGCGTACAACGGCCCGCCGATCCCCCGGTCAAGCGCCAGTTTGACACAACGCACCGCATCAATCACCACGCCCGCCGAATTGGGGGAGTCCCACACTTCCAGCTTGACTTCAACGTTAAGCGGCACATCTCCAAAGGTCGTACCTTCCATGCGCACATAGCACCACTTGCGGTCTGTCAGCCAGGGCACATAGTCGCTTGGCCCAACATGGACAGAATCTTCGGGCAGCGTATATGGCAGCATGCTCGTCACTGCGCCGGTTTTGGAGATCTTTTTAGACTCCAGCCGTTCGCGCTCCAGCATATTGAGAAAATCAGTATTCCCGCCAAAGTTCAACTGATAGGTATGATCCAGGCGCACGCCCCGGTCAACAAACAGGCTGGTGAGCACCCGGTGCAAAATGGTAGCCCCTACCTGGCTCTTGATATCGTCACCGATGATCGGCAGCCTTTTCTCTGCAAAACGATTGCCCCAGTACTCCGAACTGGCAATGAACACCGGGATGGCGTTGACAAACCCGCAGCCCGCCTCCAAAATATGCTCAACGTACCACTTGGTGGCCATCTCGGAGCCCACCGGCAGGTAACTGATCACTACATCCGTCTTTGTCTCTTTGAGGATGCCAACAATATCGGCGGTAGGTCCGGGCGCTTTCTTGACAACCTGTGTCAGGTATTTACCCAGACCGTCATGCGTCATTCCCCGGTGAACCGGCACATTCAAGAACGGCACATCCGAGAACTTATAGGTGTTATTGGGCTGCGCAAAAATCGCTTCCGAAAGATCCTTGCCAACCTTGGTATCCACCACATCAAAAGCCGCGGTGAATTCAATATCTCGAATATGATACCCGCCCAGGTTGACGTGCATCAAGCCGGGGACGCGGTCGGTGTCTTTTGCATTCCGATAGTATTGCACTCCCTGCACCAGGGAGGAGGCACAATTACCCACACCAATAATTGCTACGCGCACTTTTTTGTTTTCAGCCATTTCTTTCCTCTTTGTCATAATAAAATTCAAAGGTAATTATAAGCCAAATAGACAAAAGTTACGGCTGCCGCGCAAGACTAAAAATAACCATGTGCATACCGGAATGCAGCACCATCCGGCCGGTGAAAGGCATAATGCTGTGCCCACACACGGTGTCAGGGAGAGCATGGCAGCCAAAGTATCACTCGCTTTTTCAACCCGGCCGGTGTCAGATGCTCACCGCCGCCAGATATAACCCGAATCAGCACGGATCATCGCCAGTGTAACGGCAGGCAGATCAGCCAGGTTTGGATAGACCAAATAGCGTGCTTCCCAAACAGGGTGGAATTTTTCCTTAAAATGATGCAGCCCTTTAAAATTGAAGAACCAACTGACATGCTCATAAAAATAATGCAAAGCCCGTTCAAGGACCGGGTCTTCAGGTGCTTCCCCTGTCATGGAAAGAGCGCTTAGCCCCAGGTCAAAAGTCTCGAATCCATTGACTTGCGCCCACTGAAAGAGCGAAACGAAGAGAAAATCCATAACGCCATGCTCGGCCTCAGGCCGGTGGCGCATCAAATCAATGGTAACTGCATTCTTCCCGTACTCTGGCAGGATGTTTGCAAAAGCCATCCGGCTTCCCGCGCTGTCACTGAGGATCATCACCCGGTTGCTGCGGATGTAATCCTCTTCAAACCAGCCAACCCAGAAACGTTTCTCCGAGCCGTGCACTAATGTCAGCCATGCATCGCTGATCTCTTGCAGTTCCACCAGAAGATCATCTGTGAGCGGAGGTTCGACCACCTGAGCGCGGTACCCCAACCGTTGCAGCTTATTATAAGAAGTACGGATGCTCTTATTGGAGCCGCCCTCTAGTGTAAAGGCGGCCAGGTCAACAATTGCTTCACGGCCTATCGCAAGCGTTTGAAAACCCATCTTTTTGTATTGTTCCAGATAATCGGGGTACACATCAATAAAGGCTGGCAGCCAATCATTGTGGGCACATAAAGATTGAAACGCAGCTACCGAATCTGTAAAATCTTCCGGGGGACCGATCGGATCTCCCAGGCATAAAGCCACCCGGTTCTCCAGGCTAAAATTGATCAGAGAGCCGCCTGTTGAAAAAAAGTAAGTCTTATCCGGCAGCAATGCCAGAGGCGCTAAGGGCGACATGCCATGCGTCTCAACAATTCCTCTGGCTCTCTGCCGCTCTTCCGCTGAGGAGATTTTGCGCACGAGCACCGGCCTTACCAGCATCACAGCTGCATAGCCGAGGGTTGCCAACCCGATCAGATAAATGGAAGCGCTAAAGTACCGCCCCAACCTCGTAACAGGTTCAAGGCCGGGGTCATAGAATTGGGTAAACATCAGGATGGTCTGGCGAAGCGCCGTATACAAGCTAAACTGAATTTTAAATTGGCGGTCCATCAGGTAAAAACCGAGCGCTCCATAGACTACAGTAAACAGCAGAGCGGCGGCTAAAGCTCTCACGCCTTGCCGCAACGAGACCGGGTCGGATTGCGCATGAAAATGGGGCCGCAAGTAAACCAGCCAGCCCGCCAATACAGACGCAAAAAACGCTTCTTCAAAATCCAAACCTTTTACCAGGTGGCTGATGGCAGAAACCACCAAGATCACTACGGCAAATACCCAGGCTGTCCGTTTACGCCGGCGCAGTTGCCCCGCCAGTAGAATGAGTGCAAATCCTGCCAGCGCGGCAGTAAATCTTCCGCCGTGAGCAACTGTGAGCGGGGAAAACATACGCAGCACCCGTATCCGCTCTTGAAGCGCAGGCGTGAGCGCAGAAAGAATGTTGACCACTCCCATCACAGCGGTCAGCCAGGAGACAACCCGCAAGCTCCAGGTATCCGAAACGGGTTTGGCCTGCGGGTTGAAGATCCGCATCCGTCTCAACAAGATGAACCCGATCAAAAATGGAATCCAGAACGTCAGCCCGCGAAAAGCCAGGGTGATGATGAGCGCCTGATTAGCCGGTACACCAAGCGACACAAACACCAGCGGAATTACTCCCTCCACGACACCCACACCCTGCGGGGTGATTGAAACGATCCAAAACAGGATCAGCATCGCATACCCGGCAACCAGCACACCCGGACTGGCGGCCTGCCGGAAAGCCAGGACAACCATCCACAGGCTCAACAGGTTGACAATATGCGCAGCTCCTGCAATCGCCACCGTCTTCAGCAGACGCTCCGGGTGGATTGAAATCGCCAGTGAAGCACCGGTAAAGTCCTGAGCTGTTTTTTGAGCCCATTCAGCAGAAATGGCCTCGGGTCTTCCGAACTTGCGGGCAAACCTGTTGATGACCCCGCGAGTCTTTTCCAGCAGGTTGTGCAGGGCATCCGGCCGCCTTAACCCCAGCGCCAGGATAGCAGCCATCCCCCCGGTAATCGCCAACAAGATCAGCGCGCCGATAATTTCATAGGCTTTTAGGGAGTGTGCCAGGGAAAGATAAGCCAGCCCCAGGATCAGGATGACAAAGAATGCGCTGTAATCCGCAGCCAGTACCAGCAGCGTCCCCGCAGCCGCTCTGCCAGGCAGCTCGCCTCTCCGGCGGGCATCATCCACGAACAACAAGGAACCGCTGGTGCCGCCCAGCGGCGCGGCAACATACATGAAGACGGAAGCAAAGGTGACCGGGATCAGCTCCCGCAGGCTGCTTTTTACCTCTACGGTGTCAAAGGAGGATTTATAAATGGCGGAATAGATCGTGTAATAAATCAACTGCAGCACAGCCGCCGCCGCTATCCACTGCCAGCGTCCCTCTTCCAGCACTTTGAGAAGTTTTTCCAACCCGGTGAACTGGCTGACAACCAGCCAGATAAAAACAAGCACAAGCAGCCAAAAAACCCAACGCCATGTCTTCATATTGGTCATTTACTTGGAAGCATCAAGGTGCAGCGCCCTTACAGCTAGAAAGCACCCGCAGGGAAGAGGGGCACTGTTTTATTTTTATTCTATCACCAACGATTTTTTCAGTGGTGCGGGTGGCGATTTCAGCATTCACTGGGTTTACTGGAAGGTGCAGACTGCTCGCCGGTAACCCTCACATGATTAAGCAGGAAAAAAGCGATCAGGTTGATGACCACAATGGTGAGGATAATAAAAGGGAAACCCAGCGCATAAATTTGCAGCCCAACCAACGCCGAGATGCCACGGCCAAAAGAGAAGAAAGAAACCATCAAACCCAGCATGGTCGCACGCTCCTCGGGCATTATCTCGCTCATCAAGGGCAGCGTGCTGACCATCATAAATTCATACGCCATGGAATAGAAGAAAAGCACAGCCAGCGCGCTGATCCAGGTGCTGCCCAAAAACAGCAGCATCACCACAGCGGTTGTGTTAACCAGCAGGCCAATGCGGATGGAGCGTTCCTTGCCAACCCGGTCAACGATCAGGGCGGTCGTCGACTCGCCGGTTAACTCCGCTATGCCGATAATTGTCGAAGCCAGGCCAAGTCCAACAATTTCCAAACCGAAGGTGCCCTTCATCCACACTCCAAACACAACGTTGAGAATCTCGTTGCCGGCTGAAAAGCATAGCCCCATCAACAAGGCAACAACAGCCGGAGGAGATGTCAACACCCGTCGCAGATCAGTCAGGTTGCTCTTCGGTGCTGGGAGGGGCGGCGGCGTCCTGGGCACAATTTTTGCAACCAAAGCAAAGGAAAGTCCCCCCGTTCCTGCCAGCAGCAGAAATGGACTCACCCAGCCGGAGCGCGCCAGCAGGAAACCAATCACCGGCATCCCAAGAAAATAGCTGGATGACCAGGCTATTTCCGTGAATGCCAGCGCCCGGCCACGCCGCTCATAAGGGATGTTATCGGCAAGATAAGATTGCATCGCGGCCAGGAAGATCGCCTGTCCAAACATCGAAACCGCCAGCATGGCGAACAACACCCAAAATACAGGCCAGATCACCACCGCCAGATTTGCCAGTGAATACAGCCCGAGTCCCACAAGCATCCCGGTCTTGCGGCCGCGGCGGTCGGTGATTGCAGATGCAGCCAGGGGGTTCAAGGTTACCAGCATCGTACGCGCCGTCAGCGCCAGCGCCAGGCGGGTGACAGGCACCCCAAGCTGGCTGGCAAAAATCGGCAGGAAAGGATACAGAAACCGTATGCTGATATTTGTTACCAGACGGATAAAAGCCATCAAAACAACTTGTAAACCAATGGAGGGCGGTGTTTTTTGCATAAAGAGTCCGTTACAAGGAAATAATCATCCGATTGTAACAGGCTTTTTGATGTATTAAAATCTGCGGTCGAGTTTCAAAAACACCAGTGTTATTTGCAAACCCAGCAACAGCATCAGCCCCAACAGCAAGCCATAAATTGCCTGAATGCTCCTCGCACCCGACTGCGCCACCGGCGATTCAGGGTGCAAGATAGTTTGGCTGCCCAGCAGGCTGAACCACAGCGCCCCGCCAAAGAGCAGGTTTGCACCCATCGTAAGAACCGGCCGCTCAACCATCGCCAACCCAATTTGCAGCAACACTCCCACCACCGCAAAGGTAAATGGAATACGCCAACGTGGTTCATCAAAGAAAAAACCACCCCAATTAGCTTGCATCACCCAAAGTGACACGGACAGGTAGGTCAACCAGAAGGTTAGCGCCGTCCAACCCAACGCCCGCGAACCGCGCCCCAAGCCCGCAGCTTCCTTTCGCCCAACGATGAACGCCGCCAAACCTGCCAGCCCGGCCAGCGCCGCCAATGCAAAAAATGTCAGCCCGGCCCATGCCCATGCACCATGTACAAGGATCAACCGCAGGTTTGCGCCCAGCGTCTGTTCCAGTGGCGTAAACACAGCCGCCAGCACAATTGCCGCCAGCGTCGCCGCAATCCACACGGCAGCATAAACAGGTTTTCTTGAATGATTGGGGGGTCTGGGTTTTGCGAAACGTGACTTCAAAGATACAGGCTTGCGCAGTTTGGTCACCAGTTTAGAAGGGCGCAGCCTGCAACTGGATCAAATTTGTACTTCGATTTTCGCGAATTGGCCGTTGACAAACTGGGCAAAGGTTGCATTTCGCAAGCGTTCCACCAGGTCTGCCTGTGCGTCACACCAGATCGGGCGCAGCACGCAGTCCTCTCCAAAAGTGCAAGCGCCTTCACCAGCCGTGCATTCATTTAGTGTAATTGGGCCATCAATCGCTTCCACCACTTCCAGGATGGAAATATCTTCCGGCGGACGCGCCAGTGAGACACCACCGCGCGCGCCGCGTGAAGTGTGAATCAACCCGGCAATGGAGAGCTGCGAGATGATCTTCGCAAGGAAGGAAGGCGGAATACGCTGAACTTCGGCAATTTGGCTCGTCGCGGCTCGCTGGGTGGATTTAAGGTCCGCCAAATAGAGCATGGCACGCAAAGCATAGTCGGCTTGTCGGGTAATCTGCA
>JADLFQ010000103.1 GCA_020845515.1 Anaerolineaceae bacterium
CACCCTGACCAAAAAATGAACAATACTTCGTGATCGCCGCAGTCAGCGTCGTCTTTCCGTGGTCAATGTGTCCCATCGTCCCAACGTTTAGATGTGGCTTGTTTCGATCAAATTTTTGCTTCGCCATGAGATTTACAAATGCTCCTTATTCTAATATCAAAAAAGTTTTCCTAGTAGTTTAAATTGAGTATTTTTTGAGCGACCCCACTGGAGATGGGCGCATAGTGATCGTATTCCATTGAAAAGACCCCGCGGCCTTGAGTGCCGGAGCGCAATTCGGTTGCATAGCCGAACATTTCTGCCATCGGTACCAACGCTCGAATAGATTGAATATTCCCGGCTTGGTGATCAATCCCCAAAATCTCTGCGCGGCGGGCGCTCAGCTGCCCCAAAACATCGCCCAGGAATTCCTCCGGCATAATCGCTTCAACCTTCATAATGGGTTCAAGCAGAACCGGCGCACCTTTTTGAAACCCTTCCTTGAAGGCAAAAAAACCAGCCATTTTGAATGACATCTCGCTCGAATCCACCTCGTGGTAAGAGCCATCCACAACAGTAACTTTAATATCTGTTGTTGGATAACTCGCCAACGACCCGCTTTCAGCCGCTTCCCGAACACCTTTCTCAATAGCAGGCAGGTACTCACGCGGGATAGCCCCTCCAACGATCTTGGTTTCATAAACAATGCCGCTGCCTGGGTCGCCCGGTTCAAGATTAATCACCACATGGCCGTACTGCCCATGGCCGCCGCTTTGCTTAACGTAGCGGTAATCAAACCCCATTACCGGCCGGGTAATTGTTTCTCGATAGGCAACTCTCGGTTTTCCAACATTGGCCTGCACGCGAAATTCTCGCAGCATTCGATCAACAATCACATCAAGATGCAGTTCTCCCATTCCGGAGATAATCGTCTGTCCTGTATTCTCATCGGAGCGAATACGAAAAGTAGGGTCCTCTTCAGCTAATTTCTGCAGAGCCTCGGTCATCTTATCTTGATCGGCAGTGGTTTTTGGTTCAATTGCCACAGAGATGACCGGGTCAGGAAATTGAATTTTCTCCAGTACGATAGACTGATTGACAGCGCAAAGGGTGTCGCCGGTAAACGTATTTTTTAACCCCAGGATTGCGGCAATATCACCCGCGCACACCTCTGTGACATCCTCCCGCCGGTCCGCATACATCCGCACCAGCCGGCCAATGCGTTCCTTCTTTCTACTCGCCGGGTTGTAGGCCATAACACCCACTTTTAGCACACCCGAATAAACCCGGAAGTATGCTAATCTGCCCATATAAGGATCGCTGACGATCTTAAAAACCATCGCAGCGAGAGGTGCATCATCATCCGGAGGGCAAACCACCTCAACATCTTTCTCGGCATCAATCGCCGTAACCGCTGGAATATCCAGGGGTGAAGGAAGATAATCAATGACTGCATCCAGTAAGGGCTGTATCCCCTTGTTTCGCAGTGAAGTGCCACATAATACCGCAGTTGCTTTGTTGGCAAGAACTGCTTTGCGAATACCGGATTTCAAATCTTCAACAGTCAGTTCTTCCCCTTCAAGAAATTTGACCGTCAGGTCATCATCCAACTCAGCAATCTTCTCCACCATCAAATCGCGGGATTCTTCAACCGCACTCTTTATATCATCCGGGATGGAGGTTGGGCGCATTTCTGTAGCTTGGTCATCATTCCAGATAAATGCCTGACGTGTAATCAAGTCTACAACGCCAATAAAACCAGCCTCGCTGCCAATTGGAAGCTGTACAGGGATTGGGTTTGCACCTAACCGGTCGTGGATCGATTTGATGGAATCTTCATACGATGCCCCGACACGATCCATCTTATTAATAAAGCAAATTCTGGGGACCTCATAGCGATCGGCCTGGCGCCATACGGTTTCGCTTTGTGGCTCAACACCCTGTGTAGCATCGAATACAACAATCCCCCCATCCAGTACTCGAAGACAGCGCTGTACCTCAGCCGTAAAATCAATATGTCCAGGGGTGTCAATAATATTAATTTGGTGATCACGCCATTCAGCAGTAACAGCCGCCGAGACAATCGTAATACCGCGCTCACGCTCCTGCGCCATCCAGTCCGTTACCGTAGTACCATCATCCACGGAACCCAGGCGATAAGTCTTGCCAGTATAGTAAAGGATGCGCTCGGTGGTAGTGGTTTTACCGGCGTCAATATGGGCAATAATCCCAATATTGCGGTATCGTTCTAGCGGAAATTGGCGTGGCATTTTCTACCTTCTTCGATCAATCGAAATCCAAATAAATTTAGACTCGATAATGCGAAAAAGCACGGTTGGCTTCCGCCATTTTATGGGCTTCTTCTCGCTTGCGAATTGCATTACCCTGGTTGTTGACCGCATCTATCAATTCGGCGGAAAGCTTTTCTGAAAAGGATTTCCCCGTCCGCGCACGCGCAGCATCAATGATCCAGCGCATCGCGAGCGTCAACCGGCGATAAGAAGGTACTTCCATTGGAACCTGATAGGTCGCTCCGCCCACCCGGCGAGGCCGCACTTCCATGATCGGGCCAACATTCTTAAGCGCTTGTTCCAATACCTCAATCGGATCACGTTTGGTTTGTTCTTTGACAATATCCAGCGCACCGTACATCATGCGGGTGGTGGTGCTCCGCTTACCCGATTTCATGATGCGGTTAATAAGATGCTGGACGGTGGTGCTTTGATACCGTGCTTCCGGCTTTACTACTCTTTTTTCTGGTTTAATCCGACGCATTCAGAATTCTCCATTCCATCAAACTTAGAAAATACTCTTTACTTGGGCCGCTTCGCGCCATACTTTGAGCGACCCTGTGCCCGCTTTGAGACTCCGGTCGTATCCAGTGTGCCGCGCACAATATGGTAACGGACACCTGGCAGGTCTTTTACACGGCCGCCGCGAACCAGCACAACGGAGTGTTCTTGTAAAGAATGGCCTTCGCCTGGAATATAAGCGGTAACCTCAATTCCGTTTGAAAGGCGAACACGGGCGATTTTCCGCAATGCAGAATTAGGCTTCTTTGGCGTCATAGTACGCACGTTGGTGCACACACCTCTTTTTTGCGGGGAGCCTTCTGCCAGCCGGTTACGATCCTGCTTAATGGAATTAAGGGTGAACTGAAGTGCAGGAGATTTGCTCTTGCTTTTTTGAGTGCGGCGACCTTTTCGGATCAACTGATTGATTGTTGGCACTTTTCGTCTCCAAAAGTTTATAACTGCGGCGTTTGTTTGCCTGACCGATTAGATTTTTTTCCAATAAGGAAGGCCATCGCTCTTGCAATGATGGCCTCTCCTGTAATTCACTGCTTGGGGGCAAGGTTTCCCCTACCCCTTGGAAGGGCAACGAAGAGTAAGTATATCATGGCGATTTTTAGCCGTCAAGGAATCGCTTTTTCTATAAGCTGCCAATATCCTCTCCCAGACCCAACAGGCCGGTCTCTAATTTTGGCGGTCGGATGCGTTCCTCGTCCTTCCCAAACTTAACCACATCCCCCGAATCCATCACAGCTTCAACTGCCAGCCCCAAGCTTTGCAGCTCTTTTACCAAAACTCGAAAGCCGGCTGGTAAACCGGGCTCCTCAATTGGTTCACCTTTCACAATTGCTTCGTAGGTATTAACGCGCCCCTGCACATCATCCGACTTCACAGTTAACATCTCCTGCAAGGTGTAAGCCGCCCCGTAAGCTTCCAGCGCCCAAACTTCCATCTCGCCAAAACGCTGTCCACCGAACTGGGCTTTTCCGCCCAAAGGCTGCTGTGTCACCAGGCTGTAAGGACCGGTAGAGCGTGCGTGCACTTTGTCTTCCACAAGGTGATGCAATTTAAGCATTGTCATCACACCTACTGTGACAGGCTGATCATAGGGAATGCCGGATTTTCCATCCCGTAATATCTGTTTGCCCAGGATGGGAGTCGGCTCCCCGCTGCGCGTCATGAATTCTTCCGCATCTTTCCGTAATTGCTCCAGGTTTTGCGCGGTAACATTCTCACCGTTACGCTCCAGCCAGACTTTCAGACATACCTCGATCGCTTTTAAATCCAACGGTCGGATAGCCGGGGCGTTATTCGGAATGCTCTCATAAGCCACAATTTCTTCTGGCTCAAACTTATTTTCGCGCAGCCATTCTGCCAAAGTAACCTGCCTGGCGTAGGTGACATTGGCTCGATCAACAATCCGAACAATATCGTAGCCTTTATCACCAAGCCATCCCTCCAGAAAGAGCATACGGACTTCATCATCATCGCGGATCATCTCGGGGTCATACCCCTCTTCGCGCAGCCACTCCCAGGCGCGCTCGCCAGTTTCCTTCCATGCCTGGTCGGTCAACCAACTTCGCGCAAGTTCCGCTTCAATCTCAAGCTCAGTAGCACCGTCAAAGACCGGCGTAATTGCCCGGAATCCCAATCTGGTAGCTGCCCAGCCCAGATGTGTTTCAAGCACCTGTCCAATATTCATACGGCTGGGAACACCCAGGGGGTTGAGGATGATGTCAACAGGTGTACCATCTTCCAAAAACGGCATATCCTCTACCGAGACGACACGCGAAACAACACCTTTATTGCCATGCCGTCCGGCCATCTTATCGCCTGCCGTGATCTTACGGCGCTGGGCAACCGAAACACGCACCATAATATCCACGCCCGCGGAAAGGTCGGAATTATCCTCACGGGTGAACACTTTTACATCTACAACCTTGCCGCGCTCCCCATGCGGCATGCGCAGCGATGTATCCTTGACGTCGCGCGATTTCTCCCCGAAAATGGCTCTTAGCAAGCGCTCTTCAGGCGTTAATTCTTTCTCCCCTTTTGGCGTGATCTTCCCGACCAGAATATCATTAGGGCCAACCTCAGCGCCAATTCGGATAATCCCCCGCTCATCCAAATCCTTGATTGCATCTTCTCCGACGTTTGGAATATCCCGTGTGATCTCTTCAGGGCCGAGTTTTGTGTCACGAGCTTCAACTTCATATTTCTCAATGTGAATCGAAGTGAAACGGTCTTCTTGCACAAGGCGTTCGGAAATCAAGATCGCGTCCTCAAAATTACCGCCCTCCCAAGAGATAAACGCGATCACCACGTTTTGACCCAACGCAAGGTTTCCATTCACCGTAGAGGAAGAATCGGCCAGCACATCTCCTTTATAAACCCGCTGGCCTTTAACAACAGCCGGTCGCTGGTCAATGCAGGTACTCTGGTTGGAGCGCTGATATTTCCGAAGCTGATACGAGCGCAGTCTGCCTTCGTTCTCCCGAACAACAATCTGGCGGCCTGTAACTGATATGATTTCTCCTTCATTCTCCGCCGTCAAGACCTGACCCGAGTCTATTGCAGCAAAGGCTTCCATACCGGTAGAAATGAGTGGTACATCGGGATTGACCAGCGGAACTGCTTGAGCTTGCATGTTCGAACCCATTAAGGCACGGTTGGCATCATCATGCTCCAAAAAGGGAATTAGAGCCGCGCTTACCCCGACGACCTGGTGGGGCGCCACATCCATATAATTTACAGCATCGGGACCCACCACAATAAAATCCGAGTGATACCGCGAAGAAATCCTGGTGCTATCAAATTCATCATATTCATTTAACTGGGTATTCGCTTGCGCAATGACAAACTTATCCTCGGCATCAGCAGAAAGATACTCGACCTCTTCCGAAACAAAAGGCGACACAAAAATAGAGGTGCGTTTAAGCTTTTGGATTGCCGGGAGCATCTTTTCAGTAATCCGGTCGCCCTCTTTCCCAATCACCTCCTCGGTTTTGGGGTCTATCAGTGTCTCTTTCAGGCTGCGATTCACCAAACGAGAGTCATCAGGGTTGAGAATCTTCACAACCCGGCGATACGGCGTCTCGATAAACCCATACTCATTCACACGGGCAAAGTTGGCCAGACGGCCAATCAGACCAATGTTGGGTCCTTCGGGTGTTTCAATGGGGCAAATCCGTCCGTAGTGAGAATGGTGGACATCACGTACATCAAATCCCGCCCGCTCTCGCCGCAGCCCGCCAGGGCCAAGCGCAGAGAGCGTGCGTTTGTGGCGCAATTCGGCCAGAGGATTGGTCTGGTCCATAAACTGGGAAAGCTGGCTGGAGCCGAAAAATTCGCGCAGTGCCGCTACAACGGGGCGGATATTGACCAAGCCTACCGGCGAAACTTGATCTTGATCACGGATGGACATACGTTCTTTAATAACCCGTTCCATCCGGCGCAAACCTATGCGCAGTTTATTTTGGATAAGCTCGCCAACAGTTTTTACCCGCCTGTTGCCAAGGTGATCAATGTCGTCCTTGTCTTCCATGTAATTGTTAATCATGATCATCCGCCGGATCAGGCGAATAATGTCCCACTTTGTAACCGTCCGATGGGAGACTGGGATAAGGTCTGTCAGGTCGAGCTTCTGGTTAAGTTTGTAGCGTCCCACCCGTTCCAGATCGTAATGCCGCTGGTCAAACAGTTGCTCCTCAAGGAACTGCTTTGCGTTCTCCAGTGTGGCTGGGTCTCCGGGTCGCATGCGGCGGAAGAACTCCATCAGCGCCGCTTGTGCAACCGTGGTGCTGCCGGTCAATTCCCAAGGGGGTTCCTGTCGCAGTGTAGAGGGAATAAACAACCGGTCCGGGTTGTTATCCACATCCTGGAATAAGGCAATCAGTTCTTCGTCGCTGCCGTCTTTCAAAGGCGAATCGGCTAAGCCATCATCCACGGCTGCCAACGCGCGCAGGAAGATCGTAATCGGTACCGTGCGCTTGCGGTTGAACTTGAGGATAATGTAGTCATTCTTCCGGGTCTCAAATTCCATCCAGGCGCCCCGGTCTGGAATAAGTTTTGCCATCGCAAGGCGGTGCCCGGTTGCGCGGTCCACCGGCGCCTCAAAATACACGCCGGGTGAACGAATCAACTGGGAAACCACCACACGCTCTGTTCCATTAATAATAAATGTGCCTTTTTCCGTCATTTCTGGAAAATCCCCCAGGAAAATATCCTGCTTGATCGGCTCCGCGACTTCCGGGCCGGCCAACAGCACAGATACATACAAGGGGGAGGCATACGTCAGATCACGTTCAATACATTCATCAATCGTATGTTTGGGATCGCCAAACCAAAAACGCAGCCCCCACTGCTCCGATTCCTGCGTGCGGCTGGGGAAGAACAGCTTCATCCCCTTGTTATACGATTCAATCGGGGAGATCTCATTAAATAGATCGGTCAGTCCCTCTACTTTTAACCGCTTAAAAGAATCGAGCTGAACATCAATCAGATCGGGTATATTGAAAATCATCGGAATTCGCGCATACGACTTAACTGGCAAATTGGAAGCCATAAACATCTCCTCAAACAGGCTTACTTGGACAAGAAAACCCATAGAAATAAATACAGATAATTGCGCAATTGGTGATTATAACAAGATCACGGGAGAAGGTCAAGAATTTTTTGAAATTTCTGACATTTTAGTTTAAACATACTCCAGCGTCACGCTCTTTCTTATCCATTCAAGTAGCGAATCTCTCCTCTAACCCTCTTCCCCCCATCAAAAAACTGCAATACGCCGAAGCTCGGCTTCTGATTTTTGAGCGCCATCGTACATGACCCGGGATTAAAGAAAAGTTTTCCCTCCTCCCAGCGATTTTCAGCAAAGTGCGTATGCCCAAAGACAATCACCCGCGCTTGCGGGTATAGCGGAAGGAGCGCTTTCTTATACCTTGCAAAAGAATACCCCTCCGCCAGGTGCTTCCCCTTATCCACCAGATAGGAGAAAAAGTTTCCATGACCATGCGTTAAAAGAACCGGGGTTCCTGCAAGCTCCAGTTTAAGATGGTGCTTATACTTTCCGGGAAGAAAAAGATCGCGATTTCCGCGCACTGCTTGTATCGGCGCAATTTTTGCCAAAACATCCACAACCGAAGGCACACTGATATCACCAGCGTGCAGGATCAGGTCAACTTCCAGGCTCCGCAAACAATCCAGCAGCTCTTCCGGGATTTTGCCAACACGATCGGGAATATGCGTATCCGAAACAACCCCTACAGTGAGAAGCGCTTGCATTTTATTGGGGGTATAAAGGGCTTCATTCATTAAATTCCAATCCTTCTCAGTTTACATTCCTTCCCTTTAAAATGCTTCACAAGAAATTTCCGCGTTAATTTTGAAGACCAGGGAAAAGTCACGAAATCTATGGGGGAACATCTCTGCCGGAAAAGTGCGTTTCAAATACCCTCGCCAATCGGGATGCGCCACTCCCTCAAAATACGAGTATATCCCTTCTTTTTCTGATAGAAAGATGACCTTGTGAAATATCTTGGCCTGCAAATCTTCTCTCATCCTTTTATGTACAATTCTCTTTTCTTAAGATACCCTATTCTAATGGATGCGTCCCCATCACGTTGAATCTGGTGCGCATGGCTTGCCCTCAAAGTTTCCCTCTTGTCAAAACAAGGTCTTGCCAGGTTCATGGTTCGTGCTCTCGCAATCGTGCGGATGCGGGTAAAATTGAAGCCAGTATCTCCGGGAGTTAAAATGAATCAAAAACAAAAAAGAGTTTTTAGACTATTGCTGGCAATGTCGTTAATCTATTTCACTGTGATGATCTTCCCTAACAACCAGGGCGCCGACGATCCACGTCTGCTTGCGATCACCTCGCAGGACGAGGGGTTTCAATACCCCTTTTTACTGCGCATGCTCACACCCGGAGAAACTTTCAAGGAAACACTGACCCATATTTTTTCTTACCACCATTATATTTATGGGTATCCGTTCTATGTGGCATCCGCCCTTGTCAGCTTGCCTTTCCACCTGGTATGGGGAGAAGGGTTGGTCGAACACACCCAGATTCACCTCTTGATGCTGCGCCAGTTAATCAGTGTGCTGCCAATGCTTGCAAGCATCTTATTGCTGGTGTATTTACAAACCAGATTCAAATCACCCTGGCGGGCAATCGGACTCTTTGTTTTTCTGGCAACCATCCCCGGCATTGTCCGACAAAACCTGACATGGTGGCACCCCGATGCGCTTGCCATCCTCTTTGCCATACTGGTTTTTTATTTTCTCGACAGGGACAACCTCCATCTCAAAAAACATTTCTACCTGGCGGCGTTGTTCTGCGGCCTTTCTGCAGGCACCAAATTGTTGGGCTTCTTCTTCATCCTTGTCATTGCAGGGTATCTTTTCCTTGGGCTTGCCAAAAAAAAGTTCACCTTGCAAAAAGCCTCTCTGGCTGGTCTTCTCTTTATCGTAGTGATGTTTACAGCCCTGCTATTCTCCAATCCGCTTTTATTGATTCCCCAGACCCGCGCCGATATTTTGGAGACACACCTCTCACATTTCAACTCTTTTCATTCCGGCTGGGAAAATACCGATTCTTATAACCGGGATCCCATAACCTGGCTGCCGGTGCTGAAACGCTGGTATGGCAGCATATTCTTCCTCATGTTTGCACTCGTTTCCCTGATTGCCGCATGCCTGCAAGGCAAGGCGCGCCGCCTCAATCTTTTGATCCTGCTCTGGGTTCTTCCCTATACGCTGTACCTCCTGACGGTCATCGCCGTCCGGCCAGACCATTACTGGATGCCGGTATTCCTTCCCCTGTTCTCGGCAATTTTTGGTCTAGTCAACCGCGAAGCTCTCACGCCGGTAATCTCCGGAAAGTTCAACGCTTTCACCCTGTCGGTCTGGGTGGCTTTCTTCTCCCTGCTGGCTATCGGCGAACAAATCATCATTAACCTTCAAGAAACAATTCCCCTCTACCAGAGCGCTGCAAGCCAGCAAAAACTGCTTCTGGCATGTGATACAAACCCTGTCAATGCGCCTGATGGCAACCCCGTTCTGTTGAAGAGTGGTGCATGGTACGCCGTGGAAGAATACGACCTGGGTATAACCCCTCCGTTTCGGAAGTTCTACGCCACCTCAGGCGAAGACATAGAGTTAGCCACCGCGTCTGAAATGGCAGGAAGACTGGCCTGGGCCTGCCAAAATTCCGAACTGGCTGTTTTTAGATCAGCGCAAAAAGCGCGGGATTACAAACGCTCCCATCCAAAAATTCAGGTTTTTGGCCCGGACAGCCATGAAATTTTTCAATGAGGATGCCCCTTCCCTGGAGGGAGCCAGCTTATGGCGCGGGAGGCAAATAGCGAAATAGCGCCGACCCGGCAATTGATTTAAGATATTTCAGCCGTCCTGCAAACATATCCACATAGGGCTCGGAGTACTTGATTACATACTCCCCTCCATAAACGTAATTCAACCCGATCGAGTCGAGATACGCTGCGCCTTGACCCGAACGCAGCATAAGATAATAGGGATAGCTGCTGATCAGCCCGTCCATATTGATGATTGTCCTATCTTTTGTAAAATATGCCAGCACACCGCCGCCGGTGGAACCGATCCGCGACCCTGATTCTGTGTTCTCCTCCAAGCCGTGTGCGCCGGCCAGATAGCCCTGCTCCTGACCGGGGGGCACACTCCAGGGGGTTAATTTGGACAAATACACCCAAAAATTGAAGATCAGCAGCGCGCCCAACACAACAATCCCCCCTCGCAAAGCTGCCGCGCTTACCTTTATTTTTCGCAACTGGTCACAGACAATTTCCAGTAACACTGCCCACAGCACGACGGTGAATACCATTTCTGCAATCCAATACCAGGTATGCAGGGAGATATAACCGCTCATCTTGTAATTTGCAGCTTGCAAGAAACAGCCCACGAACACCGGTGCAAGTGCAAATTTATCCAGTGCCATTCGCGCAATCCGATTCCCGCGCGACAAAAGGAAAACAATCAAACCGGCATAGATAAGCCCAAGAAGAATCGCGCCGCCCCAATATACCCGCTCTGTAATTGTCGAGTATTCTGCCAGCCAATCAAAAGGGGCAAAAGGAGGAAGCGCCAACAGGGACCAGGGAGAAAGGTCGGGATCCGAGGTGATCCCCAGAATATCCCCGAAGCTTGTGGCAAGTTTTCCATAAACTGTGTACATCGTTCCCCACCAACGTTTTATCTGACCACTGACTGGTGATACTGTGCCAAAATACAGGTAACTCCAAAGCATATAAGCCGTCAGAGTTAGCAGGGGAATCCCGAAATATCGCAGTGCCAGCGGGAGCCACCGCCGCCATGCGACAATAGAAAAGGTCTCCAGAGGTGTAACCGGCTCACCTGCTGGTTTCCGCGGAAATAAACGCCATCCCAGCCAGTGCCATCCCAAAACCAGCGGAAGGGAAATCATCCAATCCAGCAACAAGGTCAAACGGGAAAGCCGCGGGAAAATTTCCAGGCTGCCCATTAAGGTCATGGCTATGGCGGTCAGCACCCCGGCTATGGTCACTGCTGCAACAACTCTTAGAGCAGTCCGAAAGCCAAAGCGCGTTTCAAGTGGCTGGTAAAGCCCGAAGGCATAATACGTCAGCGGCTTCACGACCAGCGCTGCAGCAAACATTACCACCGCGGCATCAGCATAAAAATAGTACAAATCAATCCCCAACCGCACTGCAAAAGCCAAGAAAACACTAATAACCACTAGTACAAGGTCTCCCATTGTCAGAAAGCGCACATAACGCGACGGGAAGAGAAACCATATCCCCAGAATTAAAACAAGAAAAATATTATCAAGCCGGCTGAACAGTACAAAAGCAGCAATCACCCCGGTCCAAAGCAATTCACGCATGTACCTGGAAGTTGGCTGGGGGTCAGCGTTCAGTTTTGTAAATTGCGAGAGCAGCAAGATTGTAAAAAATGCGTTTACACCCGATTCCATTCCCAAGGTGGTTGTAACTCCGTGAATCTTGGGGAAAAATACCCAGAAAATCGCAGCCAGCCCTGCAACCTGAGGAGAAAGAATTCTTTTTAACCAACGATAAAGAATAACACCTGCGCCTGCGTTGAAGAGGGCAAGAACCAGGATCACAAGCCGAAGCGGAAGGATGAGATTAAAGCGCGCCAGCGCAAAAATTGGGATACAAATCAACATCCACAAAGGATGGAATCCGTTTGTGCGACCAATCTGGTCAAATGTTACCCCGTGCCCTTCTGAAATATTTTGTGCAACCTTGAAATAATAATACGCATCATCGGTCGTATACCAATTTACCAGGCTGTTTGCCGGAGAAAAAGCTGCGTAACCGTGGGAGATGAGAACCAGCAGGATCAGGATAATTTCAAACCGAATATTGAATCGATGCAGGTTCAAATCCATTCTCCATCAGGGGCGTTTAACAATTGAACTTGGAATGTTACGAACCTATTTTACCAGAGTCCATGCGCCCTCTCACTTAACGGTATAATCAAAAATGGCATGGATAAACTGCGGCGGGAAGTTCAAAAACTGTTTGGTATTCGGCTCACTGCCCGGCAGATGGCTGCATTTGAACTCTATGAACAGGAATTAACCGAGTGGAATTCCCGTTTCAACCTGACCGCAATTCGCGATAGCGATAGCATCCGCTGCAAACATTTTCTTGATTCGCTCAGTTGCGCAGTGGCGTGGAAAGATAAACCCCCCGGAAGACTGGTGGATATTGGCACCGGCGCCGGTTTTCCCGGTATCCCTTTGAAAATCATTTACCCTGGTATGTCTCTCCTGTTGGTCGATTCAGTCGGTAAAAAGACGGATTTCTGCCGGCATCTGGTTGACAAATTGGAACTCGACCGGGTTGAGGTCGTACAGGGCCGCGCTGAAGATATTGGCCGTCTCGCTATCCATCGCGAGCAGTTTGATTGGGCGGTTGCGCGTGCGGTCGCAACGCTCCCCATTTTGGTCGAATATCTTCTGCCTCTGGTGCGCATCGGCGGGAGTATCCTTGCACAAAAGGGCGAGCACGGCCCTGCGGAAGCACATACAGCCGAAAAAGCCGTCCACATGTTAGGCGGAAGACTGCGCCAACTACACAAAATTGAACTTCCCAGTGTGGTGGAAGACCGCTACTTGATTATCATTGATAAAATTGCCGCGACTCCGCCGCAATACCCGCGCAGGGCTGGCATCCCTTCCAAAAAACCTCTCGATCTAGCCCCCGTTTAAGGTCTCCTGCACTTTCACCTGGCCAGCTTTAACTGTCCACACTGTACTGCCTTGTATGAATCCATCCTCAAAAGAATGCAGATCAGTGGTTGATAAAAGTGCCTGCTCCGATTCTTCCAGAAATTCGAGCAGTCGTTTCCGTCTTACCTTATCCAATTCCGCCAAAAATTCATCCAGCAATAACACCGGCCAATATCCCGTTTTCTGTTTCAGCCATTTAACTTCTGCCAGCTTTAGCGATAATAATGCTGTCCGTGTTTGACCACGGGAGCCGAAATCTCCCAGGTCAATTCCATTCTCCAATATCCTTAACTCATCGCGGTGTGGTCCAATTGTCGTGACACCGCGCTGGATCTCTTCACGATGTAATGCCCGCAGGCGGCTGGCAAACCCCTGGCGGATTTCCTCCAGGCTGATCCCGCTTCGTTGTACCGGTGTATCCAGCCTTAAGAGATACTGTCCTTCCTGTGCAGGCAGCGGGTCATAAGCCGGTTGATAACTCAAACGCAGCACATCTCTCTTATCAGTCAAATGCTCATGGATTTGGAGCGCCATCCTTTCAATCTCTGCAATTGCAGCAATGCGCGTGTGAATAAGATGGCCGCCTTTTTCCGCCAAAAGATCATCCCAATACTGAAGTTGGGCAGGATCTCCGCCTTTTTCGGAAAGCTGTTTAAGAAGCGCGTTGCGTTGTGTCAACCCTTGGTGGTAATCCCCAAGAACACGGGCGTATCCGGGCAGCGCCTGGGCGATCGTTAAATTAAGGTATTTTCTTCTCTCTTCCGGCGCACCTTCAATAATGCTCATCATTCTGGGTAAGAAGAGGACAGCATTAAAATGCCCCAGCGCCTCCTGGGCTGTCCTTTTGACTCCGTCCAAAAGGATTTCACGGCGAGTCCGTACCCCCCCATTGCCCCCATTCTCTTGAATCAGGCGCACTTCCATCTTATGCTGTTTCTCCCCCCGGCAGTAATCGGCAACCAGCCGGGTTACCAGCAAAACAGCGCTCTCCGCGTTAAAGTTTACAAGCTGCCGGTCTGTTTGTGCAAAAAATGAGGTGAAAGTGGAAAGATAATAAACAGATTCCAAGAGAGAGGTCTTGCCCTGGGCATTATCACCAACCAACAAAAGAAGCCGCCGGGGCACATCCAAGTCCAGGCGGGAAAAAGAACGGAAATCGGTCAGCGCTAAGTGCGTCAAATGCATTGAAAATCTATTCGACCACCTCAATTTCTTCAGTTTCGCTCGGTTGCCAGACCCGGGTTGCTCTATCAGGATATAAAACGCCTTCCAGATGATCAATCTCATGCTGGAAGATACGCGCCAGCCACCCTTGTGCTTTAATCCGAATCGGCTTTCCCTGCCGGTTAAGACCTTTTACCTGGATCGCCTCATGGCGCTCCACCTCGCCAACCAACCCCGGCAAGGAAAGACAGCCTTCAATTGCGGTCACCATTTCGTCAGAGGCTTCCACAATTTCGGGGTTTGCAACCACAAACAGCTTTTTCGGCGATTCTTCGTTCTCTTCATCGCCAAATTCCACCACAATCAAGCGCTCTGAAACCCCCACCTGTGGAGCAGCCAGCCCAACCCCTGGTGCGGCGCGCATTGTCTCAACCATATCATTTACAAGCGTAGTAAATTCTTTATCGAAATTTGTTAATTTATGCGCTTTCCGGCGCAATACCGGATCTGGCAAAGTTACAATCTCTCTAACTGTCATGATCTTTTACTTCCTTTATTCCAGTTTACCAATAACATTTGCTTACCCGCCTCTATTTTACCCGAATTATTTTGTTTCTTGCGAAGAATCCGGAGCTCTCTCCCCTTCCTGACGGATATGATGATACGCTTCAATCCAATCCCCCAGTCTGATCTTCTCCTCCACCAGCGCCTCTTGTTTTTCGCGATAATCCCGTTCAGCAATGCGGTAAAACAAATCGCGTTGTATCTCAGCCGGGTTATAAACGTAGTCAAAGGTTAATTCAGCATCACCCACACGGATATATACTGTCCCAAAGTTCAGGATAACGCCAAGGATCCCCTTCCGTCGGAATTCGACGCTTTGAATATTTTTGATCGGTGCAGCCTGTCTTTCTTCGGTGCCCAGTGGTTTTTTGTAAACGTCAATAACCTGGTCTGGTGTTACCTCGTAATAATCGTTATGCCAATCGAAAAACTGATAGACCCAAAATCCAAACGCCACCAATCCCAAAATCGCAGCCAGGGCGGTAAAAATACCTGCTGGCAGAATTTGTATCCAGTTGATCATCCGCAGTCCCCAAGCGGCAAAAATGCTCAGTAACACGGTCGCGGGAATAAAGGTCTTGACCATTAAAATGAACCAGTGCATTCTGTAGGTGATTTTGGGGCCTTGCTCAAACCGCATCCGAAACATATTCGCCATAATCACTTGCAGTCTGCCCGGTTTTATCTCAGGAGTAATTTCTTTCGGGTTGATTTCCCAACCCTCAGGCTGTTCTATGCTCAGCCGTTCACGTATGATTCCATCCAGCTCCTTTTTTTCAACCAACCTCCGCCTTACAAAAGACCGTTCGCTCTCCGCCTGTACAATTGCAGCAGCCTCTTTCGGCCGGTTTAAGCTGCGGAGGATAACAAGCCCGGCATACGTAGAAGCCATCACATTGCCATATCCCAACCACCTGCCCAGCAAACTGGTGGCGGTATCCACTTTCAGCACAGCATTCATTGGCGCTTCCTGCCGGCTGTCGTATAAAAGCACCACCTTCTCCTGAAAAACAACCCGCTGATTGGTCACAATAGAATAGTCATTGGTCCAATCCAGGTAAACCCAGCCACACACCAGCAAAGAAATTAAAAATATACTCCCAAACACAACGCTCAGGGCAAGCGGGACAATGCCTGAAAGAGCTGCAAATACCAACATCACAAAACTGGCAACGAGAAATATCACCGGCCCGAGCAGTCCGAAAAATAGAAAGACATTATGACGGCGGGAGATAAAATGGATCACTTCATCCACGCCCATCCAGTCCAGCCGCACCTGACGCGCTTGGCGAAAGCTCTCAAACAGCGTTTGCAACCCTCGCTGAAACCATGGGAACTTCGGCAACAATGCTTCAAGCTCTTTCTGTCGGAAAATCAGCACAACTGCATCTTTGGCAGCCATCGCAGTTGACCGGCACTTTCTCTCCTTCTCAAAGAACTCGAAACCAAAAAAATCCCCGGGAATTAATTTAACAATTGGTTGGTTTTTGGCCTCCACATCACGCCGTAATTCCACCACTCCTTGCACAACCAGAAAAAAGCCCTCACTTTCCTCCCCCTCCTTATAGATCATTTCCCCCATATGGAATTCTGCAATTTCGCCCGCATCAATGATCTCTTGAAGATATCTTTCCTCCTTGCGGTGGAAAGGGTAGATCATCTTCACTACTTCAAGAATGTCATCTCGGTCTACGATCATTCTTTAAGTATATCGCAAGCAAGATCAGAAGAGTAGCCGCGAATTCTTGAAGTTAAGAACAGCAGTTTCAGCTTGACGGCACAATTCAGAAGAAAAAACCGGCAGGTTTTCTCCTGCCGGTCTAATGTCATTTCTCTTTTTTATTGGTCTTCTCTTTTTTTGTAAAAGTGAGCTTTCCATCCGCCACATCCACCAGCACAGAATCGCCGGAAACGAACTCCCCGGAAAGCAGCCGTACAGACAAGGGGCTTTCCACGTGTTTCTGCAAAGCCCGGCGCAACGGGCGTGCGCCAAAATTGGGGTCGTATCCCTCTTCTGCCAGCCAATCTCTGGCGTCTTCCGAAAGCTCTACCGTCAGCCCATGCTCGGAAAGCCGCTCCTGCACTTCACTCATTTGCAGATCAACAATCTCCTTCATCTGCTCCAGCGAAAGCGGAGAGAACATGATAACCTCATCGACCCGGTTTAAGAACTCGGGGCGGAAAGTGCTTTTCAATGCCTTATCAATCTTCTCATGAATTTCGCGCTCCTCACCGCTTTCCCCCTTCTGCAGGAAGCCCAAACTTCCACTCTTGCGTACAAATTCGGTACCCAGGTTGCTTGTCATAATCAGGACAGTATTTCGAAAATCAACTACCTGCCCCTGACCATCCGTTAAGCGCCCATCATCCAAAATCTGTAGCAGAGCATTCCAGACTTCGGGGTGTGCTTTTTCGATCTCATCAAAAAGAATCACGCGATAAGGTCGCCTGCGAACAGCCTCGGTTAACTGACCGCCTTCTTCGTACCCTACGTACCCCGGAGGAGCGCCGAATAACCGGGATACCGTATGCTGTTCGCGATACTCGCTCATATCCAGGCGCACCAGTGCTTCTTCATCGTCGAACAGAAACTCAGCAAGCGCCTTGGCCAGTTCTGTTTTACCTACGCCGGATGGCCCAATAAAGATGAAGGACCCAATCGGGCGGCGCGGGTCTTTCAACCCTGACCTTGCCCTACGAATAGCGTCTGAGATGGCGCTGATTGCTTCTTCCTGGCCAATAATGCGCTCATGCAGCCGGTCTTCCATTTGCAAAAGGCGTTCCGCCTCTGTTTCCCTCATCTGACTGACAGGAATACCCGTCCACTGGGCAACCACCTGGGCAATATCATCCACATCTACAAACTCATCAAGCTTGTGCTCGACCTCCCACTTATCACGCTGTTCATTGAAGCTCTCCTCCGTGCGCAAGCGCTCGGCTTTCATCCGGGCTGCACGTTCATAATCACGCTCCACTCCGGCTTGCTCCTCCTCGGCTTTCAAGCGCTCAAGTTCACTTTTAAGTTGCTTGAGTTCAGATGGCAGCGAATAGAGCGCAACCCGCAGTTTGGCAGCCGCCTCATCTATCAGGTCAATCGCCTTGTCGGGCAGATACCGGTCGGTTACATACCTGTTGGAAAGGCGGGCAGCCGCAACAAGCGCTTCATCCGAAAAACGCACCTTATGGTGAGCCTCGTAGCGGTCTCGCAAACCGTACAGCATCTTGATCGTATCTTCTACATCCGGTTCATCCACGTAAACCGGTGCAAACCGGCGCTCAAGCGCCGCATCCTTTTCAATGTACTTATGGTATTCATCCAGAGTAGTCGCGCCAATGCACTGAAGCTCACCGCGCGCCAGTGCAGGTTTGAGCATGTTGGAGGCATCCATCGCCCCTTGCGCCGCTCCCGCCCCCACCACGGTATGCAACTCATCAATAAACAGGATGATCTCACCTTCGGAGCGCTGTACTTCTTCAATTGCCGCTTTCAGCCGCTCCTCAAACTCGCCGCGGAAACGGGAACCAGCGATCATGGCGCTCAAATCCAGCGAAATAACCCGTTTTCCCATGAGTATCTCTGGCACATTGTTGGAGGCGATATTTTGTGCAAGCCCCTCAACGATTGCCGTCTTCCCAACCCCAGCCTGACCGATCAAAACCGGATTATTTTTTGTCCGCCGGGAGAGGATTTGCATCACGCGTAGAATTTCTTCATCACGCCCAATCACCGGGTCGAGTTTTGCCTCCCGTGATTGTTGGGTAAGATCGCGCGAATATTTCTCAAGCGTGCGGTAACGCGTTTCAACTTGCGGGTCAGTTACCCGCTGTCCGCCGCGCAACTGGAGAATGGCATCATAGACACGTTCACGCGTCAGTCCCGCGCTTTCCAACAAACGTGCTGCCGGGGTATTCCTTTCACTCAAAATAGCCAGGAAGATATGCTCCGTAGAAATATACTCGTCTTTCAGCTTGGAAGCCTCTTCATTGGCGAGGTCAACAATCCGCTTAACCCGGGGGGTGATAAATATCTGTCCGGCGCCGCCGCCAAAAATACTGGCCTTTGGGCTGGTGCGCAGAATATAGTCCAAACGTTCGGAAATGGCTTGAGCGTCAACCTTAAGAATTTCCATAATTTGGGGAATCACCCCTTGTGGTTGCTCAATTAAAGCCAGCAAAATGTGTTCTGTGTCAATCTGGTTATGGCCATATCTCTGAATAATCTCAGCCGCTCGTTGGGCGGCTTCTTGTGCCCGTTCCGTAAACCTGTCAAATCGCATCATAGCGTTCAATCCTCATTAGGTAGCATTGTATTCGTACTGTAAAAATACAATCGCATTACTGAGATTATAGCATCCTCCCTATTAACATTACACGAATTATTTATAAGAAGTATATAAGAGACTATGCTTATAGATGAAGAAACCGCCTTTTCATCCTTCCGGTTTGCCGGGTCAACCCAAGGGTCAGTAAGGGTTTCCCGGTAATCCTGCTTTTGAAATTTTTTCGTGTGATGTAAAATAATTAAGTGATCGCGACAATCAAGACACAGCCCCAACAAATTCGCAAGCTCGATACCCGCAAGGACCTCCTGCCGGTCGCTGATTTGATTGATCTCTGCTTTGGCGATCAGATGGATCAAGATGGGCGCGACTATGTCCAACAGATTCGCCGTGCCGCGAGAGACAGCCGTTATCTGCGCTGGATGCCGGGAGCCGGTGAGCAAATCTCATTGCCTTTGCATGGCTATGTTTGGGAAGAAGAGGATAGGGTTGTAGGCAATCTCACCTTAATCCCGAATTATTTTAAAGGACGGTGGTACTACCTTATTGCAAATGTTGCCGTGCACCCGGACTTTCGCAGGCGCGGAATCGGGCGGGAGCTGACTGAAACCGCCCTTCGGCATGTTCAAGAGCACAATGCTCACGCCGCGTGGCTGCACGTTCGCGATGATAATTTTGCGGCGCAAGAATTGTACCGTTCCCTTGGAATGGTCGAGCGAGTCTACCGGACAACCTGGCAAAGCGGCAATTTCCCTATTGACCCGCCGCCTCAAGAGATCACAGTCACCCGGCGATCAAACAAGCATTGGGCTTTACAACGTCAGTGGCTCCAAGCTGCCTACCCACACGAAGTGATTTGGAATATGCCGTTTCACCCCGCAAAGTTTGAGCCGGGGTTATGGGCAGGACTACTGCGCCTTTTCCACGATGACCAGGTTCAACACTGGTCGGCAATTTACAAGGGTGAGTTGGCCGGTGTGGTCACCTGGGAACCCAGCCGCCATTCTACGGATCTACTCTGGCTTGCCATTCATCCTTCCTTACAACAGGAGACCATCCCAGGCCTTCTGGCATACATTCAAAAAATCTTTTCATCAGACCATCGCTTTCAAACGAACTATCCGGCTGGTCAGGCTGAAGCCGCGTTTTTCCAAGCCGGATTTGAACGGGTCAATACCCTTATTTGGATGGAAAAGCGGTTCGAATAGTTTGCGCGAAACTTTCGACGGCGTTTTTCGTAAATGGTAGTGGAAAGGAGTTTCCTATGAAAAAGTTTCTCGTACGCTTGCTTATCAATACCGCCGCCCTATATATTGCCATTTTGATCATGGATGGGCGGGGGATCATCCCTCAAAGTACAGATTGGCTTTCCCTTCTTGGGCTTGCCCTAATCTTTGGTGTGATTAATGCCATCCTGCGCCCATTGTTAATCGTTGCGGGCTGCCCCTTCCTCATCCTGACCCTGGGATTGGGCACTTTATTAATAAACACGTTGCTCTTTTATCTGGCCGGAGAAATTGGCACACGTTTTGGGGTTGGGTTTACGGTCGCCGGCTTCTGGCCCGCTTTCTTCGGCGCATTAATTGTCAGCCTTGTCAGTTTTATTTTAAGTTCTGTGTTAAAAGATGTAGAGCGAAACACCCGGTAGACAGATTGAAGCTTTCTGTTCTACATCGAATTACAACTTGTGATACATATTTGTTATTCGACTAATAGTGATTTTTAGAAAACTGTTTTCCCCAGCAAAAAAGAGGTTTACAGAAGCAGCCAGCCATGTAAACCTCTTTCGCATATTCTTTTGCTTTTAGGGGAGCAAAAATCGGTAGAGCACATTATTTCCAGAATCGCTGACCCACATCCGCCCATCCTGGTCTATGGCAATACCTACTGGAAGCGTGGTAAGATCGTCTTTTGCCGCCCAATCGCTCCAGCCTCGCAAGAACTTTCCCTCAGCGTCAAATTCCAAAATCCGGTACCCCTCCGGGTCGGTAACATAGACGTTCCCTTGCCCATCCACCGCAATATACGGTTTATTTTCTAACGATTGTCCGTACCAGCCAGAGATATCCCATGCTTGAATCGGAAAGTACTGGGTACGTTCGGCGTCCGGGCTAAAGATCTGCACACGCTGATTCCACGTATCCACCACATATATCTGACCTTCCCTGCCCACGGCAATCCCCACCGGTTCATCCAGAAAGCCGAGTCCCACTCCAATCGAACCAAATTCTGTAATAAACTTTCCATCAGCGTTGAAAACTGCCACACGTTTGTTGCCGGTATCGGTCACGAAGACCTCTCCTTGCGCGTTGACCGCCACGTCGCGGGGACCCCAGAACGCTTCGGGCGTTTCTCCTTGCCCAAAGTATCCCCACATCTTCACAAACTCACCCGAAGCCGAGAACTTTTGTATCCGGTGATTCCAAGTATCCGCTACGTAAACCGATCCATCAGGGCTTACCGCCACTCCCCAAGGTTCATTGAACGTGCCGCCAGGAGCATCTCCTGCCGCTACGTCTGCAAAGCTTCCCCAAGTATTCAGCACTTCTCCATCCGGTGACAGGCGTTGGATGCGGTTGTTTCGGGAATCGGCGACATAAATGCTGCCATCCGGGCCAGCCGCCACACCACGCGGCCCCATCATCTGCCCAGGTGCGTTTCCTGCTCCGCCAAAAGTTCTTTCGGGTATAAGCGGGAGGATATTCCCCAGATAAGGATCCTGCGGAAGCTGCTCTTTCGCAACCGCAGGCGCCGAACCATAATTCCAAATTTCAGCAATTACATCCTTGCGAACAAAAAACTTTAAATGTGCACTGGGCTGCCAGGTTTCCAACTTCAAATCCGGTTTGTTGGTGAGTGCCGCATATTGCTCATAATCACGGTTCAACCAAATTTGAAACAAGGCTGACCTCATCTTGGGGTTTTTTACAGCATTCCAGATGCGCTCCCAGGTAAGGTTGAAATAATCCTGCATCGGCCACCAAAGCCGCATGTAATCAAACACCACATAATTGTTTTTCACAATTGGCTCAACTTTGCTCGATGTTGCATCGCCTGCAATAATCAAGGGCAGTTCTGCCAAGTCGCGTGTGGGTTTATCGGTATACCAGCGGTGATTAGGGTAGTTTCTGAAGTACCACCAGTAGGGGTAGAGCGCGTCATTATCGTACGCCACTTGAATATCCAACCCGCCGGTTGTTCGCCTTGAAATTTCCTCCACCTGAGCCAGCACCTCTTTCGGCCCGCGAGCCGCATGGGCATACACCAGAAATTCTTTAGCATTATCATAGTTGATAAATGAGGCGGTATAGCTCGTTCTGGCTGTCAACACACCCAGCAAGCCAATGAAAAATACCGCCATCAGGTGTCCTACCTCGCGCGGCCGCCATGTCTTCAACAGGTAAAAGATTCCTGCCAGGCTGCCTGCAGCAACCAACGCCGCCAACAAAAAGTTGCTGGTAGAGCTAAGCTGTTCCAGAGTCTTCCCCATAAAAGGCGGCTGGTCGCCCAGCAAAGCACCAAGCAGCGATGCCAGGCTGGTGAGAAATACCGGGATAAGTAAAACGGCCACAATTCCGTTTCTTCCCGCGATCTTCTTCCAGGGCGTTGTATCCACCAGGTAACCGAACCCCCACCCAGCCGCGAGCAACAGCGGCAGTGCAATATGTACCGTTAGCCAGGGCATCTTTTCTCCGGCTATGCTATAGGCAATTATCGCTGTAAATGACCAATATAGCAGAAAAGCTAATGTGGGTACCTGAGAGGTTTCCCACGGAACAACATCAGCCGTATCTTCCATCTCTGATTCCGCCAGTCTTTCATCGAAAGCAGGGGCAGAAGCGGGAGAAATATCTGGCCGCGTGGAAAATCGTTTGTATTTAAATCCAAAATAAGCTGCTAACAACGTACCTAAAGCCGCCAGATACTCATAAACAGGTACCTGTACAGCCACAAAGTAATACCAGGGCTGGCTGCCGCGCTCCACACCTTGCTGGGATAACCAGTAACCTAATGCCCCCACAAGGCCGGTAAAAAAGCCCTGCCCATTGGTAAAAAAGGTGGTGTATAGGACAATGAAGGTGCCGTAGAAGAGTGCTGCATGCACCAGCCATAACTTGCGGTTCCACCACAGCCCAACCACAATAGAAATGGCAAAAAACAGGACCACAAAAATCCCCGTTCGCAGCATGCTGCTCACCTGGTAATCAATCGGATTCCACCCGATAATCTTGACGGGGAATGCACTTAGTTGGGGTAAGATCAGTGTCCCCACTAAAACCAGGATGTCAAAAGAGCGGATACTCCGTATTCGCGCCCAACCGAGTGAGCGTACCAACAACACCACAGCTACAACCGCCAGGACAAGAGCCGCGCCAAGCGCGGCGGCTTCTCCTATAAATTGCATCGTAAGCGGCTGGGAAAACGTCGAAACCGGCGCTTCGGGAATTTGTGTTTCAGTTCCACCTGTGCTTGTTCCCACGCCGGTATTCCATACTGCCAGACCCAGCGCAAGCAAGAAGGCAAGTAATGCAAACCCAATCAGGGCCAGAAATCGTTTCCTTGCCCCCTCAGAGGGCCAGCGCACCCGAACAACCTGGAGTGAAAACAACACTCCAATAAAAAGAAGCAATTGCGCAGCATAGATAAAGGCTGTTTCTTTCGCCGTAAAATGCAGTACAATCGAAACCGTCAAAAGGGTCAGGGAAAGACGATCTCCTTTTTCCAGGTAGCGCAGCACCGCAAAAAGCATCACCACGCCAAGTAATTCAATCAAGCCTTCGTTACGCGTATATCGGCCATAGAAAAGCATATAAGGGGAGATCAAAAAAAGTGCTCCGGCAATCAGAGCACCGGAACGCCCAAGGTAGCGCCGAAAAGCGAACAACACAAAAGCCACTGCTGCTGTGCTGAACAAGGCAGCCGGGATACGGGAACTGAAGTCATTATCGCCAAAAAAGAAATACGAGAGCGCTATCAGGTGAAATTGCAAAGGCCCATGTGTTACAGGGTCGTGTCTGTAGCCTTTCCCCTCGTACAAATCAAAAGAAGGAACAACGTGATTGACCTCATCATGGCTCATCACGCGCAGCCCTGCATTGTAGAATCGACTCACTACCGCGAGAATCAAGATAAGCGCAATCAGGAGCGTTTCCAAATTCAATCGGGAAAGATAAGTTGTCAAGGGACGGTCGAGCAAGGTTGAAGAGGGTTTGTGATAGGATTCCATAGGGTTTGTTCCGGATTTACTGTTTTTGATTTTCCTCCGGCACATCGCAGAGAAAAATCAGTTCTCAACCTAAAGTACAGATTATCTTCTACCCAAAAAGCAGACAGAATCTGCAGCGCTGATTATACCAGAGATCGAATCTCCGCCTATTTGAAGGGAAAGCGGCTGCCAAGCGTTGCTGCCTTCTTCAGATGGAAGCAGTTTCAGGGTGAGGCATTCAAGTTGAAGTAGTTGTAAATCGCCCGGGAAAAATTAGCCATAAGTTGATTGATGGGGTCAAACACAATTTGCACAGGATGGTAGAGATAAATGGCAATAATGTAATTTCCGCCCGGTGTATAAGCAATTCCCACATCGCTCATGTGGTGGATCAGCCCGTCATAATCCAAAAGCCAGCCATGTTTGTGCGCAAACCGGGTACCTTCCGGCAATCCGGCTTGCAGCAATACCCCGATCTTGTTTCGGGCAAGATACTCAATCATTAACTGGCATTCGGATCTGCTGATCTTTCCAGGAAAAACAGCCGCAAACGTCCCTCCGCCTGTTTCGGAGCACTGGTAGATGTCGTCTAACAACATTGCCATTTCAGGCGGTGTTGTTTGATTATAAGCATCAGGTTCAGTGTTGGTATCCTTCCGGCTGTTGCCAGGCGTTTCAAAACGCCGCAGAAGCGGCGCGCCCGGGTAGAAATACCCGGCCAGAAAGGTGCTTTTTAGTCCCAGCGCGTTCAGGTCATCTGTTACTTGCAGCGGCCCCAGATTCCGGTCCATCACCATTTCCATCATCCGGTCTGCCGGGTCATTCTCAGAGCGTTCGATCATTAACTCCAGCATCGTGCGAATACCCTCCGGAGCCGGCTCGGGCACGCGATTAAACACAGAGACCATGATCGGGATTTTCATCGTGCTTGCAGCCGTAAAAGCAATGTTGGGGGGCAGATTTTTACCTTGTTGGTAGGCAAAACTCAATTCCTGCCGGTTCTGCAAGTCAAGCAGATAAAATTCCGCCAGGCCATCAAACCCTGCCAGATCAATGGTTTGCTGCAATAAAATTTGAAGATTTTGCAGCGATGGGCGGCCAGGAGCCACCTGATTAAAGGTCAGGTTGACCACCCTTGATTGGGGGGATTTTAAAGCATCTTCGATTAAAGCACCTGCGCGGTTAATATCCAGGACTGACCCGGCCTCTCCCGCTTGAAAATCAACAGAGCCAGGTACAGGCAGCGAAACCTGGGCGGGGCGGTTATACCGGGCTGCAATCTCTTCCGTGAGATATAAACGCAGCCGTTCTTCGGAAATTGTGGCCCGCAACGGCACCGCACTGGGAGCCGACAGCCGGTTCCACAGGTAGTCCCAAAACGCGCTCCAGAAAGGCTGGGTGATCCGCTGCAAATCTGCTGCTGCCAGCATAGCTTCGAGATCTAATTTGAACCCCACCACCGATGGTCTAAGCTGAATGATTGCATCCCCGTAATGCAGTTCAACCGGCGCACCATAAGCTTGTGAAAGCCGCTCCGCGGCTTGCTGTTGGCTCAAGCCCGCGACCGGCACGCCGCCAATTACCATTCCCGGCGGAAAAGTCGAACGAATGCGGCTGTACTGCACCAATGTAACCCCTGTGATAAGCACAGCAAGGAAAATCAAAAAGACCGATACCCATCGCAAAATTGAAAGCGAACCTCGTCTTCTCAAAACCTCGCTCCTGTTCCCTTGGCTTTCTGCCAGCGCGTTGATTCTACCAGATTCCGATAGGGATTCAATGCCGACAAAATAAGAATAAGCTTATACTGCCATGGACGCACATGCAGGAGATAAAATAGGCGAATTGACAGCATCACAGGGGCTGGTTATACTTACTCCGCATTTCACGGAAATTATAGAATAAAGAGACGCGACCTGCATTCAGGTTATATCTTCGTGTTTTTCACAAACTTGATCCAATCCGCTGGCGCTCTGCTCGGGCCGGCCTCAGGAGGCTCTGAATGAAGAAGGCTTTAATCACTGGTGTTACCGGTCAGGATGGTTCCTATCTCGTGGAACTCTTATTATCAAAAGACTATGAAGTTCACGGGATCATCCGGCGAGCCAGCACGTTTAATACCCGGCGAATTGACCACAAGTACCACGACCCTCATAATGGAGAAAAGCCCCGTCTCCAGCTTCACTATGGCGACCTTTCTGTCCCTGAGACCCTAACAGACATCATCTACAATGTCCGTCCGGACGAGATCTACCATCTCGCGGCACAGAGCCATGTCCGCGTCAGTTTTGATATGCCCGAATACACCGGCGATATCACTGGCTTGGGAACCATCCGCATCCTGGATGCCATCCGCCGTAGTGGTATCAATGCCCGTTTTTACCAGGCATCTTCGAGCGAAATGTTCGGCGGGGCCAAACCACCGCAAAACGAAAACACTCCTTTCGAACCCCGCAGCCCCTATGCCGCCGCCAAGGTTTTTTCTTACTGGCTGACACGCAATTACCGCGAAGGCTATAACATGTTTGCCTGTAACGGTATTTTGTTCAATCATGAATCCCCTCGCCGGGGAGAAACCTTCGTCACCCGTAAAATCACCCGCGCAATTGCATCCATCCTGGCTGGCAAGCAGCGCTATCTCTACTTGGGCAACCTGGACGCCAAACGCGATTGGGGCTACGCGCCTGAATACGTTGAGGGGATGTGGACGATCTTGCAGCAGGATGCCCCCGGCGATTATGTCATCGGCACCGGCGAAGCTCATTCGGTGCGCGAATTTCTGGAAGAGGCTTTCGCTTATGTCAACTTGGATTATCAGGAGTATGTCAAAATTGACCCGCGCTATTTCCGCCCGACCGAAGTAGATTATTTGTTGGCAGATGCCAGTTGGGCGCGCAACATACTGGGGTGGCAGCCCAAAATCCTGTTTTCTGACTTGGTTCGGATTATGGTGGATGCCGACCTTGAACTGGCCGGTTTAAGCTCCCCCGGTGAGGGGCGGCAAGTTCTCCTTGATAAATGCACCAGTTGGCACCGTTGGGAAGACCAAATCATCAGCATGGAGCGTTAGCGGCTTGCCTTC